>NZ_CAJHBF010000012.1:0-97952 GCF_904846565.1 Psychrobacter sp. CMS30
CTCATCGCTAGACGCTACAGCTTGCGCATTTGGACGGGTAGATTCACCGCCGATATCGATAATGCTTGCACCCGCGGCAATCATCTCTTTAGCATGAGCAAGGGCGCTATCGATAGCATTAAACTGCCCACCGTCAGAAAAAGAATCTGGGGTGACATTTAAAATACCCATGATATGCGGGTGCGATAAATCTAATACTTTATCGCGACTTATCACCGTATAATTAGGTAAAGGTTGGAATAATGACATAAGGTATCCATTATAAATTCAGTTCGTAAAATCGTTTTAGCTGTCGTGATAATCTACCAAGCTATAATGCCTATGATAGCAGCAAATCTGATGCTCTCCTAAAGCCTTCATGAAATTGTAGCAACAAAAAAGCCCTTTATTAAAAAGGGCTTTTTCTATCAAAAATAGATGCAATCTTAAAAAACTACATTAATAAACCAGAAACTACATCGCTGGTAATGGCGGCGGTGTTGAAGTCGTGGTTTTCACATCATTTTTTGATAAGTTTACTTCATTATGCTGATAGACTCTTGGCGGACGAGGTTCTTCGCCAGCTAGAATATCCTGCAATTGATCGCGGTCAATGGTTTCCCATTTCATCAAAGCATCTACCATCGCATGAATTTTTTCTTGATTGCCTTCAATCAATTCGCGTGCGATGTCATACTGCTCTTCAAGCATACGGCGTACTTCTTCATCGACCTTTTGTTGCGTCGCTTCTGAAATCGTCCGGCCACCGCCACCGAAGTAACCTTGTGAGTTATCATCATCTTCATAGACCATGATACCTAGCGCATCTGACATACCGTATTTGGTAACCATCGCTCGTGCCATCTTGGTAGCACGTTCAAAGTCGTTTGAAGCACCCGTCGACATCTGATTGATAAATACTTCTTCTGCGATACGACCACCAAATAAAATCGCAATATCACTGAGCATTTTTGATTTATACATACTGGTTTGGTCGTGCTCAGGCAGCTGCCACGTCACCCCAAGGGCAAAACCACGCGGCATAATCGTTACTTTATGCACAGGGTCGGTACCCGGTAGCAACTCAGCAACTAAGGCATGACCCGCCTCATGATAAGCAGTCGCACGGCGCTCCTCTTCACGGATAACCATTGATTTACGCTCAGGACCCATATATAGCTTGTCTTTTGCATCTTCAAAGTCATTCATATCGACGCTGCGCTTGTTACGACGCGCGGCAAATAAGGCCGCCTCATTCACAAGGTTGGCTAACTGCGCACCACTAAATCCAGGAGTACCACGCGCCAATGCATGCGCATCAACACCGATAGTATTTGGTAATTTACGTAAATGCACTTTCAGGATTTGTTCGCGACCCTTGATATCTGGCAGACCTACTTGCACCTGACGGTCAAAACGACCCGGACGCAATAATGCTTTATCCAGTACGTCTGCACGGTTGGTCGCCGCAATGACGATAACGCCTTCATTGCCTTCAAAACCATCCATCTCAACCAATAATTGGTTCAATGTCTGCTCGCGCTCATCGTTACCGCCGCCCATACCTGAGCCACGATGACGACCGACCGCATCAATCTCATCGATAAAGATGATACAAGGCGCGCTCTTCTTCGCTTGTTCAAACATATCACGCACACGCGATGCACCAACACCGACGAACATCTCAACAAAGTCAGAACCTGAAATTGAGAAGAACGGTACTTTAGCTTCACCAGCGATGGCTCTCGCTAACAGCGTCTTACCCGTACCCGGAGGACCTACCATCAAGATACCGCGTGGAATTGTCGCACCCAATTTGGTAAATTTATCAGGGTCTCGCAGGAACTCTACGACTTCAACGACCTCTTCTTTGGCTTCTTCACAGCCAGCAACGTCATCAAAGTTAACCTTGATTTGGTCTTCGGTCAGCATTTTGGCTTTTGATTTACCAAAGCTCATCGGACCACCGCCTTTACCGCCAGCGCCGCCCTGCATATTACGCATAAAGAATAGGAACAGACCAATAATTAATAAAATTGGGAAACTGGCTATCAATAGTTGCATCAAGACACTTTGACGTTTAGGCGCGGTACCTTGCACCTCAACTTGGTTTTCACGCAATAGCGGCATTAGCTGTTCATCAGCCACGGCTGGTCGAATGGTCTCAAATGATGAGCCATTTTTCTTTTCGCCGGTGATTTGCTCGCCATCGATTTCAACACTGGCTACTTGGTTTTCTGACACAGCGGTCACAAACTCAGAGTAGTTAAGGCTATCCGGCTCAGAAGATTGATCAAAGCCGCTAAACACCAGCACTAAAACGCCGATTACCACCAGCCACAATAAGGTATTTTTTACCATGTCGCTCACTAGTTATTCCCATCCCTTACTTATTGGTGTGTTTGTTAAACACGTGACGTCTATATGCAAACGTATGCTTCATTATTCAATGCCCATTTGTAAATTATCGTTCAAGCTTGGATTTAAGTAACTTAAAACCCCAAACAAAATAAATAGACAAACGAACATAAATAACTGAGCCAATAAAGCGCTTACTATTAAACGACTTTGCTTAAAACAACTCTGTTTAAAACACAGCCTTAATATATAGGTATATATTTAAAACGATATAGATTCAAAACAAAGTTAATATACCATGATATGTGGTGCTAACCTGAATAATTCAAGCAGCATTCTTATTTATTCAGTTAACGATTGTAGCGGTTTTATGTTAATCAGCAATACTCTTGATGATGAAACCCCATCATCTGGGAAATTTGCGCAACTGATTGACCTTAAAACCATTTTATAGAAAGGTTTGCATACCTACTACTTAATGGCAATCCAAAACATCTCTTTTGAGCGTGGTCGTGAAGCACCCGGCTTGATACTACGAATTTTACTAAAATCCGCCTGCATCTGCTTGCGTAATTCCTGTGTACCCTCGCCTTGAAACACTTTCATAATAAGCGCGCCACCTTCTGGTAAGGTTGCAAGCGCGAAATCGACTGCCAGCTCGCATAAATACATCATACGCGGCTGATCGATGGCGCTATTGCCAGCGGTATTGGGTGCCATATCGGACAACACCACATCAACCTGTTTATCGCCCACTTCTGCCATGATACGGTCAAACACCTCTGCCTCGCGAAAGTCGCCCTGAATAAAGGTGACATCGGGCAAGGTATCCATGGGCAAAATATCAGAGGCTATCAACACGCCTTTCTCACCAACCAGTTGACCGGCAACTTGCGACCAACTACCCGGTGCACTGCCTAAGTCGACGACGGTCATGCCTTTCTTAATTAGATTGGTCTTATCATTAATCTCAAGCAATTTATAAGCAGCACGGGCACGGTAGCCATCTATTTGGGCTTTTTTCACATAAGGATCGTCAATGTGCTCCTGCATCCAAGCACTGCTGCTTTTTGACAACTTTTTATTTTCAATACGCGTGACCAAAATGACTGCTCCTATTACTTTGCAAAACACGGCTAGCGGCTTATAACGTGGTTATCTATGACGATTCAATATCTGTCTATTGATAAAACAATTATCTATAACATGGCTATTACTAGGCGTTTAAGTTACCTAGCTAAATTAGCTATTGAACCTCTCATGCACCTTGTAACCTTTTACGGTTAAATTCTCTTGGTGAAAACACTGCTTTATAAGACCGTAGCGTTTATAATGTACTCATACTTTCAGTTTAACATTTTCATCACGTAAAATCGTGCAAAATCCTGCTGATCTCATGCAAGATGACCACAGATTATCTATAATGGTCATTATCTGCTCTCAATAGCACCATCTTTTATTTTTACCAACATCTAGGAATTATATGCAACTCGATAACGCTACCATCAAACGCCTAAAAGGCATTGGTCATGACCTAAAACCTATCGTTATGATTGGCAACAAAGGTATTACCCCAAGCATCACGGAAGAGATTGATCGCGCTTTAACGGATCATGAACTTATCAAAGTAAAACTGCCAGCTGGCACCAAAGAAGAACGCGATGTCATCGGCGCTCAGCTTGCAGCGGCAGCTAATGCCTCTTTGGTTCATTCAATTGGTCGTATGGCGCTGTTATTACGTAAAAACCCACATGCCAATCCTAAGCTATCAAACCTTGCTCGTCACGCGCAGTAAGTTGTTATTTTCAGCTTAGTTTATGTTCTATCCTATCTAATAAAAGCCGCTCAGCATTTTGCTAGCGGCTTTTATGTTATCTATACGCCATTTCCTGTTTTCTATTTATAGTCAGTCCTAAATAAAATCAGTACAAGTATGATAACGCGCTACTGGTATTCATTTTATAGCGAACCGCCTATAAGATATCCTTAATACTATTAAACTGCGGATATTATTAACTTATGAGCCAAACTTTTTATCTATGCCTCGCAACCGACACCCTTGCCGCTGATGCCCAAACTCTTGGCGTGACGATAGAAGACTTACAAAGCATTCAGGTAGAAGTCATCGTAACCTTAGCTCAAACAAATCAGATAGCCCAAACCGCACAGATAACCCGAAGCGCTCAGCAGCCAGAGTGGCAGTTACAGCTTGATTATCACATAACGCTGCCACTTAAATCGTTAGCGGCGCAATTAGACTGGCCAACATGGCAACCGACGCAGGTAGGATTTGCAGATTATTTATGGGAGCAAACTTGCCTTGAGTGCTTTTTAGCAGGCGGCTTAATAACAGACAGATTAATAAATAATAGCGTTTCGATAAATGATGTTAATGAGATTGGCATTGATGGAGCGGATGCTAATAAAACTAGCGCTTATATTGAAGTTAATGCCAGCCCTGACGGTCGTTATGCGCTTTACGAGTTTGCAAGCTATCGTCATCCTGCGACACTGCCGCCAACGCCGCTTTTACAACCTGATGGACAAACACGGGCGTTTATTAACTGGACAGCCAGCCATTGCCCTGCAAGTAATGACACTGCGAGTAATGGCATTGCGAATAATGGCACTGCCAACGCAGCGCAAAACTCCTTATCAGCGCAAATCGAACCTGCTATCGATTCATTAACACCTAATACCAGCACCGCTAACTCTTATCTTTATCAACGCAGCTTTACTGTGCCCTTAAGCCAACTATCTAACGCAAAGGCTTTTATCGACGATACTGCCATTGAATACATTCATCCCTGTGTGATTTTAAGCTTTGCTACGACGTTTGGTACAAGGCTTGGTACAACGGCGGTATATTTTGCACCCAAACACGCCTCCCCGCCCGATTTTCACAATCTGCAATATTGGTCAGTATTTGATAAGCAGGCAGCACTGGCTAGATAGCTGCTTAAATTAAGCACCTTCTCCAACTACATAGCTTCTTTAATCAAATAACCTCTTTATGCCAAGCAAAAAAAACCAGTAATGTCATAAAGAGCATTACTGGGTTCGGAGAAAACTTTTGAATTACGTTACATCTAGCTGCTGCTTATTTGTCAGCCATTGCAAGGTAGATACCGCGATCTGATGCATCATCGACGTATTTTGAATCACGCCATGTCGTGTAGTTATGATGACCGCTGTATGGGCTAATGCTGTTTTGACGGAAGTCAGAAACCCAATCATTACCATCAAATATTTGAATATGGCCATGCGGGCGTCTTGAGGTGCGATCATAGACCACGACGTCGCCTACTTGTGGCTGCGTATTGTTACTGATTTTGGTAAAGCCAGCTTGGGCCAATGTGCCACGAGAGGCATACTGATACGCTGAAGGGTTAGGCGTAAATTCATAACCCGCTGATTGTAGGGCTTTACGCACATAACGAGCACAGTAACCACTACTGCTAGATAGCGCCACACGTGAAGCATTGGCGGCGGCAATCGCAGGTGCAGAATAACGATCTGGCACTGAGCTTGCTTGCTGCTGGCGCTGCTCGTAAGACAAGCGGCTGGTTAGCGAGGCAAGCTGATATTCTTTTTGCTTAGCATGGGCACTAAGATTGTCAATTGCTTGACTGATTTCATCATTGCTTGAGACATAAGCACCACTTTTAGTGCTATAGATATTGCGACTTGAACCGTAGTTCGCAGAAGTAGAGATATTGGTGATGGTATGACTCAAGGTATTATTTGGTTGAAAGGTTGTTTCGACAGCACCACTCGTCTGTGCTATACCCATTCCCAATACTGACAAAATTAATAAAGCTTGTTTCATAAATTTACTACCTATTGTGAATACAGGATTGCTCGTCATCCGTGACAAAGCATGAATTAATTTAGGGAAGATGACCATGAAATAAACATGATAAAATCCTTAGTACAAAAGCTCGCTGTTTATGATGAATATCGATTTTGTCACCTATTAGATGAGTGTTCACGATGTCAAAAAAACAACCTAACCGACTTGCTAAACTTATCGATCATCAAGCCTTTGCTGGTAGTGCGCTACCTCAAACATTGGCTGATAATATGCGTTTATATCTGCAAGCTACGACCGAGGTAAAAGAGCTTTTGGTAGATTGTCTACCTGAGGAAATCCTCGATAACTGCTGGGTCGTGGGCTTAACCTCTGAGCAACTCATACTCAGTGTGGGCTCGATGACTGCCGCCAATCATATTCGCTATTTACAGAGCGCTTATTTGCAGGTGTTAACAGAGCAGTCAATTACATTTAAACAACTCAAGCAAATCCGCGTTGTAGTAGCCAAAAATTCTGCTCATAATGATTATCCTAAACCATCACAAGCCTTGTCGGCACCCTTATCAAAGCCTCGTAAAGCCCATGAAAATCAGGCTCTTAGCCAAAACACAAAGCGGACTATATCACAGGCTGCAGAGCATGTCACCACTGATGAAAATCTCAAAAAGGCACTTTTGCGCCTGATTAATCCGTAAAAATCCCCACTTTACTCTGTAAACTTATGTAAATTAAACCCGTAATTGACGCTGATAAAGCTGCGTTTTTGTAATTTCGTCAACAAAAAAAATCATCTGTCAGTGCCATTCACAATGTGAACCTCACTGACAGATGATTTTATTATTTCTCACATCTTTTATTTTACCTACTCTGAAGCAGGTTATTGGTAAAATGAGAAAGAAAATATCTATTTAAACGAATATTATTTAGCGCTACTTATAACCATCTTATGTAATATTGCGTAAATGTTTCGATACTTCGTGTATATTCCTGTATTCATCCTTCAACTGTTAAACCATTTAATGGTAAATATTCGATAGGACAGGTTACATTGTCATCAAAAGTTACAATTTCAAAGTTATCAGGATCTGATAATATCTCACGTACCAACATATTATTTAGTGCATGACCAGACTTATACGCATTAAAACGACCTAAAATCGGATAGCCAATCAGATATAAATCGCCTAGCGCATCTAAAATTTTATGACGTACAAATTCATCATTAAAGCGTAAGCCTTCTTCATTAAGGATACTGGCATCATCAATGACAATGGCATTGTCCATACTGCCGCCTAACGCCAAGTTATTCTGACGTAAGGTTTCGATATCACGTAAGAAACCAAAAGTACGCGCTGAGCTCAATTGCTCAATGAAGTTTTGCGTTGAAAACTGCAATTGTGCATGCTGAAAATCTTTATCAATGGCCGGATGGTCAAAATCAATCTCAAAATTGAGCTCAAAGCCTTCATAAGGACGTAGCTCTGCCCATTTATCGTCAACTTTAACGCGTACTGGGCGCACAATCTTAATAAAGCGCTTTGCCGCTTCTTGTTCACAAAACCCTGCTTGTAGCAGCAGTCCCACAAATGGGGCAGCACTACCATCCATAATCGGTATCTCTGACGCCGATACGCGGATTAATAGGTTGTCAACGCCAAGTCCTGCGACCGCACTGAGCAAATGCTCAACGGTGCCCACACGGGTGCCACCAAATACGAGATTCGATGACATCATGGTATCTTGTACCAAAAAGGCACTGGCAGGAATAGGATTGCTACCGACAATATCAGAACGTTCAAATACGATACCGGTATTGATAGGCTGTGGATGAAACTCTAAGTCAACAGGTTGACCACTATGAAGACCAGTACCTGTAACGGCTATCGCTGTTTTTATGGTTCGTTGGTTCATGGCTGTCTTCTCACATATTTTGTTACAATTGACATAGTGTAGCATTACCCGACCCTATTTCGCTAGCGCTAAAAAGCGTTAATTTGCTTATGTCTTTGATTGATAACACTTATCGTCATTATTTTAACAATGACTTTTAGCAGACAATAAACTGTCAATCAGCGATAAATAACGGTTTATAGCTATTTATAAGCCGCAATTGGATAGAGCGTCACTTTATTTATAAAGGTTGTATAAATCGCCCGCTTATAAATAGACAAAACTTATAAATATCTTACCTATAAATAAACAAAGCTTAAAAACAGACAGGCACAAAAAAGCCAGTATCGAAATACTGGCTCTTCTTTATTCATACTATCTACAACAAGCATTCATTTTAATGCCTACTTATTCTAAGCACTATTTGTTCTGTTGGCGCTTAAGATAATCTTGAATACTGTTGGTTTTGGTTTTAGGCTGCTCTTGAGTCACATTTGCGCGTATCGGGCTTTCTTGATACTGAGCTTGCGACTGTTTTTGACTGTTGAGCGCGCTGGTATGCAAGTTTGGATCAACAGGCTGGGTGCTGTTTACCGATGGCACAGGCTGCTCTACCACTTCAGGCTCTTGACCAGCATTTTCATCTAAGGTCAGACCGGTTGCGATGACTGTTACATGTAAATCATCACCCATTTTTTCATCAATCACTGAACCATAGAAAATATGCGCATCATCTATATCAGTAATTTCTTCAACGATGACACTGATTTTGCTCATCTCATCCAATGATAAAGATTCAGAAGAGATAACGTTAACGAGTAAGCCTTTGGCATTCTCTAAACGCAAATCATCAAGCAATGGCGATCTGATGGCTTTCTCGGTCGCTTGACGCGCACGATCATCGCCGCTGGCGCGACCGATACCCATCATCGCATGACCTTTAGCTGTCATCGCGGTGCGGATATCGTTAAAATCAATATTAATCATACCTTCGCTGGCGATGGTTTCTGCAATACCCTGTACCGCATGCAACAGGACGTCATCGGCTTTTTTGAAGGCATCTTGCATAGAGATGTTGCCATACACACTCATAAGTTTGTCGTTTGGAATGGTAATGATAGAGTCAACGAAATTGGTCAACTGCTCGATACCAGCCTTAGCAGCCTTGATACGTTTACCACCTTCAAACTTAAATGGTGTGGTCACAACTGCGACCGTCAACACTTCCATCTCTTTAGCAATACGCGCAACCACTGGAGCGGCGCCCGTACCTGTACCACCACCCATACCCGCGGTTATAAAGACCATGTCTGAGTGTTCAAGTAAAGCACGGATGGCTTCTTCTTCGCTTTCTGCGGCTTCACGGCCCACTTCTGGGTTTGCCCCTGCGCCAAGACCACGGTTGGTCTTAGCGCCAAGCTGCAATTTATGCGGCGCTGTCAGACGATCGAGCGCTTGTTTATCCGTATTGGCACAGACAAACGTTACACCTCTAATCCCTTGTTGTACCATATGCTCAACCGCATTACCGCCGCCGCCGCCCACACCGAATACAGTGAAGCTTGCCTGGCCGTTGTTTTGAAGCTGATTATCATCTGGCATGGTGTATTTTGACATAAAAAGGTTTCTCCAGTTGCAGATAGCGTGATGGTCGATACGTGGTAACACACTCATATGGCGCGCTATCGACTTACTATATATAAATGTATTTAAATAAAACAGGGCAAAGGCTTAAATAGTTGTGCTTAGCCTATATATGCAGTTATTCTACAGGGTGTTGCTTTAAATATGCTTACCTATAATACTGCGGCAGGCTCTTAACTGCTTCATCTGAGTAAGTTTACAGCAGATTATAATATCTTTTTGAGTACACTGGCAAAACGCTGCCCTGCACTTTGAAAAACACCCGTGACACGATTCTTTTGAATCGCTTCCGGTTCACTTTTTTCACTACGGCGAAACTGCTCGCTTTGACTATATAGTAATGTACCAAACGCGGTTTGATAAGCGCGATCATTGACCTGCATATTCAGCTGCTTAAACGATTCATCATTATCAAAATGATTATAAGCACTAATAGCAGGATGGGTATTGGTCAATACGACAGGCATTTTCAGCAGCTTTTTGGCAAAAGGTATCATGCCTTTAATAGCGCTGCCACCGCCTGTGAGTACAATACCTTTATCAATATAGCCTAGCAAATCCGCATCATGTAATTGGCGAACCACTTCAGTAAAAATCTGCACATATCGCGCTTCAATAATACGCGCTAAATTATACGTACCAATATTAATTTCATCGCCCGACCCTTGCGGCTTAAAGAGAAAGAATGAGCTAGGATCAACGCTATTGATATCAACGGTACCATACGTTTTTTTCAGCCTTTCCGCCTCTATCATAGAGATACCAACATCGGCTGAGATATCCATCGTTACTTCATGACTGCCGGTAGCGATACAGTGGGTGAAAATCAGCTTATTCTCTTTATAGACGCAAATACTGGTTGTACTCGCACCGATATCGACTAAGCAAACCCCTTGCTGACGCTCATCACTCATCAAACTGTATTCGGCGCTGGTAACCGCATCAAAAACGATATGGTCAATACCGACGTCACAGCTTTGTAATAATTTTTGGATATTCTGACGGCTAGATACTGGCATCATCATCATGTGATACATCACAGTGATATTGTGCGCGACCATATCAATAGCATCATCAACCATAAACTCTTGGTTGTCGATATAGATACCTTGCTGGCAGCAATGCATCAAATAATAATCAGGCGACAAGTCTTGCGATTTGGCATTTGACAGCGCTTGTACCATATCTTTGGCACGGACGACTTCGTCTTCGACTCTGACATCGCCTGCACTATTCTTACTTAATAGCTCAGGCGTCGCCATGGTCAACCAGACACTATGTACACGGCAATTGGCGGTATCTTCGGCTTCTTGAATGGCTTGTTTGATAGCGCCCTGCAAACGTTCACGATGCTTTATCTGACCTTGATAAAAGTCGCTATTTTTAACTTGCCCCACACCCATAATACGAATGTCTTTTGCAGAGACAACACTGCCAATGACGACATATACTGCCGTGGCACTTAGATGGACAACAACCAGATTTTCAGTATTTTTCATGGTACCAGACAAATTATCGCTAAACAGGAGACCAGATGACGTCTCCATTAAATCATTAAAAAGCGCTAGCAGCACGCGGTGATATTGTATGTTAACTCTTTATATTAAGAAAGCAGACAAATATAAGGTTTTGACTGCTTTGTTAATATTTTATTCATTTACGGTGGTGTTTCAGTAGTTTTTGGCGGCGCCAGATTCCATGCGATAGTAAATCCATTTTTGTAACGAAGATCGACAGACTGTATTTCATCGCGGCGATTGCTTAACTGATTGCCGAGCAGCTGACTTAAATTCAACAGTTTTTGCGCGGTATTTTCATTATCAACGATGACACGTTGACCATTATCAAAGCGAATCAGCCACGTCATTCTTGGTGACAAAATGATATCTTCAACTTGCATACCAAGCGGCGCATACCAATCATTGACTTGCTGCATTTGTTGCATAATAACGGGCGCTTGCGCCATATCACCTTGCAACGTCGCAAAACGCTCTTGCGTTAAATCTCGACTGTCAGCAGGAACAAAAACCGCCCCTTTTGCATCAACCAAACGCTCAGTACCGAAATTTGCCACCGGCTGTTTTGGTAAGGCTTTAACGACGATACCACGCTGCCAATCACGGCTCACACTCACTTGGTCAACCCAAGCCAAACTGGTGGTAATATCTCTTAGTGCCTGCAAGTCCGAGGTGAAAAAACTGCTCACACTCTGTTGGCTCATGACATGCTGTAACGCTTGATATTGCGCAAATGTCAAATCTCGATTATCGACATGAATAGCAGCAGGCGGTGCGTCGCGTAATGCCTTACCACCCATGATTAATATCAGCACAAGCAAGCCCAACACCAGTACCGTAAAGAAATATCTGACCGAAGTCGGTACTTGAAAACTAGATGTCGGGCGACGGGTCTTATCACTCATCAAGTCAGCGACGTCATTGACAGTTTGAGTCATAATAAACTTCGTCCCTATTTTTGCTTAAAGCTATTTGCATAACGCCAATAGTGCTTCTATTAAAAGTAAATCTGCTAAACATTCGCAGGAATCTATAAAACTAACATATTATCAATTTATTTGTCTAAAACGGTTTATAACGTGCGCTTATTGTCATTAAAACGTAACATTTTTCTCATTTAATGAATGACTTAAGAGATAGTGGCGCAAATAACCATAAATATCACGAATATAGACCAATATTTACAATATTAACGTATTTTACGTTTAAACAATAGCCTAACCCCTACTACTAACAACGAATTTACACAAGTTTACATGAAGCTGTGCTATAGCAGCTCTAGCGATACATTTGACGATATTTAAACAGGCTAATTACCATCATTAAGTAGTTTGTAAAGCTGGTTTTAGCCGAGACATAATTAGCAGCTTTATGCTAAATATTTGCATACCTATATATAAGACGTCCAATCAGTTATTTAATAGCCAATTGAACGTTTATTAAGCAAACCTCTTCTATTTATCAGTCGTGCATTTATCAGTCGTACAGCTATTAGCGGCAAAATCGTTAATCGATACTTATACAGTTTGCGCCAAAATATGCCAACACAAGCTCTCAAAATCCATGCCGCGAGCTTTGGCCGCCATTGGCACCAAACTATGACTGGTCATGCCCGGTACGGTATTAATCTCAAGCAGCCAAAAGTTGCCCGCTTCGTCTTGCATCGCATCGATACGTCCCCAACCTTTCGCATCAACCGCACGGAATGCCGCTAAGCTCAAATCTTGCAAATGCTTTTCATCCGCAGCGCTTAGACCGCAGGGAATGTAGTAGCTGGTATCGTTACGATTGTATTTGGCTTCAAAATCATAGAAGTTGGTAATATCGGCAGGCTCAAGGCGAATAACCGGATAGGCCTCATCATCGATAATAACAATGGTAAATTCGCGACCGGTAATCCAACGCTCAGCCATCACTGCATCACCGCACTGTACGGCGGTTGCATACGCAGCAGGAAGCTCATCAAGATTATTAACCTTGGTCATACCAATGCTTGAGCCTTCATGGACTGGCTTGATAATCAGCGGCAGTCCTAGCATATTAACCACTTGCTGCCAGTCGGTATCAGCAGTTAGTAATGAAAACGGTGCGGTCGATAAACCACAACCTTGCCACAGCTGCTTGGTACGTACTTTGTCCATACCCAGTGCTGATGCCAAAATACCAGAACCGGTCTGCGGAATATTAAACCATTGCAGCACGCCTTGTAGCAGACCATCTTCGCCGCCGCGACCATGCAAAACGTTAAACACGCGGTCATATTGACGAAGCTCAGTAATATCTTGGTGTTTAGGGTCAAAATGCGTGGCATCAACGCCTTGGTTTTGCAGCGCTTGTAAAACGGCCGCGCCACTATCTAAAGAGACACTGCGCTCATTGCTACTGCCGCCATATACCACAGCCACTTTCCCAAATTCACTCGCATCTTTTACTTTACTAGGAGCGACATTTAAGAATGTATCTTGGCTTGATTGGTTATTTTCCACACTGTTACTCTCAGCTTGGGCAGCAGCTGCTAGGGCTGCCTCTGGATTGGTAATAGCGGTGTTCGCCCCAACATTGATATTAGTATCGATATTTTTATTATCGCTACTTTTATCCATGTTTTTTTCATTTTCTTGGTTATTGTTTTCTTGGTTATGAGTAGTCATGAGTCTCGTTCCTAAAATTCGTTTGCGGCTTATTTGATATATAAATTATTGGCGGCCAATTCGATCGCTATTTGTCCAACATTACCCGCACCTTGGGTAATCAACATGTCATGCGCTTGAAGCAAACGCTGCATGACTGGTGCCAAATTATCCTTATCGATAATCGTCGGTTCAACGGCTCCGCGCAAACGGATACTGCGTGCCAAGGCTTTGGTATCGGCACCAGCAATCGGGCTTTCACCAGCAGGATAAACGTCCAATAACAATAACTCATCGACGCTTGAAAGTACTTCGACAAAATCATCGAAACAATCACGGGTGCGGCTATAACGATGTGGCTGGAACATCATCACTAAGCGGCGCTCAGGGAAGCTTTGACGGGCCGCTTTAATGGTCGCGTCGACTTCTCTTGGGTGATGACCATAATCGTCAATAAGCAAAACATTGCCGTCATCGATATCTACGGAGGCATGCTGCTCAAAGCGGCGACCAACGCCTTCGAATTTCTGTAAGGCGCGCTTAATGGCTTCGTCATCTACGCCTTCGTCGGTTGCCATGGTAATAGCGGCCAGCGCATTATAAACATTGTGTACGCCCGGGATATTCAAGGTTAGACGCAATGGCTCATGGTCGCGGCGCAAGACGGTAAAGTGAGTTTTTGTGCCTTCGCTGACCAAGTCAACGGCTTGTACATCGTTAAAGGGTTCAAGACCAAAGGTTAATACCGGACGACCAATATCATCAATCATGGAGTACAATTCAGGGTCGTCACCGCAGACCACCGCCAAGCCATAAAACGGCATATTTTGTAAAAACTGGATATAAGCGGCTTTTAAGTTGTCAAAACTATTGCCATAGGTTTCCATATGGTCTTGATCGATATTGGTAACAATCGCCGCCATCGGATGTAAAGATAAGAATGACGCATCAGATTCATCGGCTTCGGCAACCAAATAACGGCTGCTACCGAGCGCGGCATTTTTACCTGAAGCATTGAGTTTACCGCCAATCACATAGGTGGGATCAAGCTGCCCTTCTGCCATCATGGTTGTCAGCAAACTGGTGGTGGTGGTTTTACCATGCGCGCCAGCAACGGCGATACCATGGCGATAGCGCATCAATTCGCCGAGCATATCAGCACGGCGTACCACTGGCAGACGCGCTTCAAGCGCCGCTTTGACTTCAGGATTACTACGGTCGATGGCAGACGATACGACGATAACATCGGCATTGGCGATGTTTTTGGAATCATGACCAATCGCAATAGTAATACCAATCTGCTCTAAGCGCTTAGTCACCAAGCTCTCAGCGATATCAGAACCACTGACTTCATAGCCTTGATTGTTCATAACCTCAGCGATACCGCACATCCCCGAGCCACCAATACCGACAAAATGCAGATGCTGAATACGGCGCATTTCTGGTATTTCAATTAAACGCTTAGTTAAGGCTTTAGCAGAGGTTGGCATAGGGTTTTCTCTTTATTGTAGACAAACAAATTTGGTTAATAATACGTAATAAAAATAATAGGTAATAAAATAATGATTAAGACAATCAGCTTTTATAAGGCCTGCCAGATAATATCGGCTACCTGTTGGCAGGCATGGCGGTTGGCAAGCGCATGACCTTTTTCTGCCATCTCTAAACAAGCACGCCTATCTAGCATCGCAAGCTCACTACTCAAACTTTTGGGCGTCAGCTCACTTTGTGGCAGCAAAATCCCCGCTTTGTGTGAGGTCAAGGTGCGTGCATTTGCCGTCTGATGGTCATCAACCGCGCTTGGTAGCGGCACAAATATCGCAGCAATGCCGACGTTTTGAATTTCAGTTACCGTCAAAGCACCCGCCCGACAAACCACAATATCCGCCCAATTGTACGCCGCTGCCATATCATCAATAAATGGCTGTACCGTAAACTGATGGGCGCTTAACGCTTCACTGTCATACGCCGCTTGCGTGGCGGCCTCATTATTGCGTCCACATTGATGACGGACCTCAAACGGACGGTCAATCAACGCCAATGCTTTTGGCAGCGTCTCATTTAACACTTGCGCACCGAGCGAACCACCCACCACCAATAATTTAAGCGGCGAGCTGTCATTGACATCGTAACGAATACTGGGTTCAGCAACACCGCTAATAGCATTGCGCACGGGATTACCCACCGTTTCAATCTTGCTATCATGCTGGCTATTGGCAAAGGTATTTTCAAACGCTTGCAATACCTTGGTCGCCATCTTGGCCAAATAACGATTGCTCATGCCTGCAATGGCATTTTGTTCATGGATAATAAGCGGCGTCTTAGTCAAACGCGCCGCGATACCGCCGGGCGCAGTGACGTAACCACCAAAGCCAACGACCACATCGATTTGATTGCCACGAATCACTTTAATCGCCGCCATCGTCGCTGACAATAACGTCACGGGTAGCTTAAGCAAGCGCCCCAATCCTTTGCCGCGCAATCCTTGCATATCAATCGCATGAAAAGGATAGCCAGTGGGTGCAACCAAACCATTTTCCATGCCATTTGGCGTACCAAGCCAGTGAATAACAGCACCGCGCTTGGTCAATTCTTCGCTAACCGCAAGTGCTGGAAATACATGCCCGCCTGTACCAGCAGCCATCATTAATATATGCGGTGTTTTCATGAACGCCTGCCTATCTTTTCTTTATTTATATGAAAGACTTATTATCTTTTGACTGTATTATTTATCGAACTAAAATGAGCCTATAAAAGCCCGCATAGTATAGTGTAAATCGCTGCCTGATAGACAGCACTTTATGCAGCGTAAATAATAAAAATCCAAGCCATGAGTAATCGCGGCTTGGCTGTTATAAATACGCTTAAAAAATCATAAAAACAGCGCTTTTAATGACGTTTTATCGCTGTTTAAAGGCGCTATTAAGCAATACGGTTTATCAATATATCTTAGCACATCGTTTTTTAAGTATTGTGCACATAGCTTAGTGATAAATTACTGTATCCTTACCGCTTTGCATACATTGTTTTATTTAAGAGATATTATTTAAACATCGTTATTTAAACGTCATTATTTAAACGTCATTATTTAAACGGCAGTACTTAAACTGCTAACTTCTTCTCGATAGCGATAATAAAGTCAGTTGCAATATCAGTACCGCATTGATCATCAATCTCACGCACACAGGTTGGACTGGTGACATTAATCTCAGTGATACGGCCACCGATTAAGTCTAAACCGACGAACATCAGCCCTTTTTCTTTGACAATCGGTGCGACGACTTGAGCCACTTGGCGTTCGATATCGGTGAGCGGCATCGCAACACCGCTACCACCTGCCGCAAGATTACCGCGCGTCTCACCTTTCACCGGAATACGCGCCAAGCTATAATCGACCACTTCGCCATCGACGATTAACACACGCTTATCACCTTCTTTGATTTCCGGCAAATAACGCTGCGCCATAATCGGTAGCGTCTCAAGCTCGGTTAAAATCTCCAGCGTCACGCCGATATTTGGGCTATCGGCGGTCAAACGGAAGATGCCGGTGCCGCCCATACCATCTAATGGCTTGACGATAACATCTTGCTGCTCAGTAATAAATTTGCGAATATGTGCCTGTTTACTGGTCACAATCGTTGGGCTCATATAATCGCTAAACCAAGTAGCAAACAGCTTTTCATTACAATCACGTATCGCTTGTGGGTCGTTGACCACCAGTACGCCTGCGGCTTTAGCATGGTCAAGCATGTAAGTGGCATAAATAAAACGCATATCAAACGGCGGATCTTTACGCATCAAAATCACATCATAAGCGCTGACCGGCGCTGTCGATTTCTCACCCAAGGTATAAAAATCATTCGGGTCACGCTTGACTGTCACCGGCTGGGTATCGACCATCAATTGCCCACGATCTAACCATAAATCATGAATCTGGCAGTAACCAAGGCTGTGCCCACGGTCTTGCGCCGACCACATCATCGCAAGGCTGGTATCTTTTTTATAATTGACCTGCTCGATTGGATCCATGATGACGAGTATGTTTAATGATTTCTTTTGTTTTTCTTGGCTCATGATAAGGCTCACTTACGTTATAGTATTAATCATTTAAAATAGTATTAATCGTTCGAACAGACATCAATAACATGACTCAAATTTCACCCAATATGGCTGAAACATAGCAATGACTGCGATAAATTATACGCCGTACTGGGCGCGGTAATGCTGCATTTTTGCAAGTTGAGTCGCATCTTTATTTGGGCTACTTTCTGCTAGGTAACTGATTAAATCATCGATATCAATCAGCGCGCGCACTGGTACTTCTAAGGTTGCAGCCAGCTCTTGAATAGCAGAACGCTCCGCCAAACCTTTTTCTTTACGGTCGAGGGCGACGATAATACCGGCAACGCTTGCGCCCGCTTGCTCTAAAATTTCAACCACTTCTCGCATCGCCGTGCCAGCAGTAATCACATCATCAAGCACCCAAACCGCCTTGCCTTTGACATCAGCACCGACTAAATTACCACCTTCGCCATGGGTTTTGGCTTCTTTACGGTTATAGCCCCATTTAGCATTGATACCATGATGCAGCCATAATGCTTGCGCCGTTGCCGCCACAAATGGAATGCCTTTATAAGCAGCACCAAAAATAACCAGCTCTTGCTCATTTGTACCATTATCACTAGCTGCCATTTGTTCTGCCACTTTTTCAGCTAGGGCATCGGCATAACCACGCGCTAATAACGATAACATCTCACCCGACGCCAGCAAACCTGCGTTAAAAAAGTATGGACTAATACGTCCAGACTTTAAGACAAACTCGCCAAATTTTAAGACCTGATTGTCTAAAGCCAATTGGATAAATTGATGCGATGAAAATGAAACATTATTAGCAGCTTGGTTATGAGGCGTTGCGGCATTAAGCATAGGGTCTTCCTATCGGCAAAAAGAAAATGGAAAGTTAAACAATGAAAAGTTGTGAAGCGCATTATAGTCGTCGAGGTTTAACTTGACCAACCATTGATATCATAATCTTGCATATTTGCGTAACGCGTCAATAACCCACAACGTGATGAGATATTAAAGTAGCACTGACCATCGCTACTGACTTGTATATCCCAGCCCAAATGATAGGCGGCAACGATAATATGCCCCGTAAATAAGCGCACTTGGCGGTACGCATGGCGCTGTGCTGGCTCAAAAATAATCTGACTGAGCAAGTAGCTGCGCAGATGCTGACAAATTTGCGCCGCGCTGTAGCTGTGGTTAATCGTTTTTCGCGTACTGCATTGCTTCAAAGCATGGACGGCGACGCTACAGGCCATAAGATCAGTCGCCAAACTGCCCTCGCCGCTGTCAAATTGTTGTGGCTGCAATACCACTTGCCAATCGTCAGCATAGATACTATTGAGCAGCTCATCAGGATTATAACGTTTGGTCAATGCTCGCAAAGATTCTGACGCTAAAGGCTTCTTAATATTCTTAGCAGTATTTATATTGTCAGTATTTATATTGTCAGTAGCCAAAAACCCATAACGACTCAGTTTTGGATACGCTTGCAGCGCGCGCTGGATATCTGCCATATCAAGCAAAGTCATGTCTGTTAATGAAGCTAATAACGGCTGCTCGCTATGATTGTGATAAAAACTCTCGGGCAGCTCAACCAGTTTTGCGGCACTGAGCAGTGCTAAATGCTCAGCCAATGCTTCTGAAGCCATCAATGCCCATTTCGATAAGCTGTCTGTATTGGGCTGATAAAAACGGGTCGAGCTACCATATAAGCGGCGCAGCTGACTATTTAAGCGCCGTGCAGGCTCTGGAATATCAGTCAATGGTCGTGCAGGGTCCAATGGCAAACGCTTTGGGTCAAAATTAGGATGTACAATCGCTGGCTGCTGACTATTTGCTAAATTAGCGGATTGCTCAGCATGACCTTCTGCAAGCTGATCCTCTGCTGCTATAACGCTAGCGTTGGATAAACGGTCATCAGAAGTAGAATGCTGGGTCATGAACTTTCCCTAAGCTTATAAATTTAAAAGATATAAAAATAAAACCAATCAACTCAAACGGTCATTTTGTTATTGGTGTTATTGGCGTTGCTATTCTTGACTGTGTTGATGTTGCTCTTGATGACGCAAAATATCTCGGTAGCCTGCTTGCCAATCAGGATAGTCCAGCCAAGCTAACGGAATGTTGCTGTGCAAGCGCTTACCCGTTACTTTCGCTTTATTGTCATCAATAACAGGCGGCACTTCATTTATCTGCTCACTTAACCACGTGCCGAGCTCAAAAGTGGTGACTGGTGCATAATCAGTAGCAATATAAAGCGGTTTTGGCATACTTATAGTCATGACATTTGCGATAATGGTGACCAAATCGCGATCCATAATGCGATTGCTCCAGTGCGCTGCTGCCACTGGCTCTTTTTGTGGCTCGCGGGCTTTACGCAGACGCATGAGGCGCTTACGTCCGTAAATACCACTTGGGCGAATGATAATAGCCTTAGCACCAAAACCTTTTTGCAATGCTTGTTCCGCTTGCAATATCACTTGCGAGGCTTCACGCTCTGGCGTCACAGGCGCGGTATCTTCATCAATCCATGCGCCATTATCTTGCCCATAGACACCCGTTGATGAAATAAAAATAATGCGCGCAAGATTGGTTAGTTTATCCGCTAATGTTGCCAAATGCTGGCTGATTGCTAAATAACTATCATGATAACCGCTGGTCGAATACTCATCAGGGGTTACTATAATCGCTATCGCGGTAAAGTCTTGCAGCTGCTCAGCGCTGAGCGTTAAAGCATCGGCTTGCAAAAACTTAGCTTTAGGATGTAGGTCATAATGATGACGCTCACGACGTGCCAGCCCCGTGACGTTGAGACTGTCCTGCGCGAGCTTATTGGTGACGGGTAAACCGATATCACCTTGACCAATAATCAGTAAATTTTGCGTACTCATCATATACCCTTTATTTAAAAACTGCTTCTGATGACTGTCTATGCTAATAACTGGCTAAGAAGGTTTTTATAATTTAATAACAAGCTCTAAAAATAGCGTCTATACGACAGCTGTATGTCTTCCTTGGCATCGATACGATCTTGCCATTCGTAGTTGGCATTGATACGTAACGCTTGTTTTTTATCGATATCATATTGTAGCCCTAATGTCGATATCGGCTGCCAGTAATGACCACGGGCATTAGACTCGTCGCTGCTGCCATGATACCAATATGGCAGTTGTAATTCAGCCTGCGCACGTAACTGATTGTTAATCTGATAACGGCAACCGGCATTGACGCCTGCGCCGACACGATAGCCTTTATTAATACCGCGTCCTGCTTGCGCCGTACCTGCCAAAAGCGTATAGCATAGCTGTGGCGGCATCTCGCCTGTGCCCGCGCTAGGTGTGCCAAACGCCCACGACCAACCGGTCTCATAGCCTAAACTACCAACTAAATGATCGCTGCCCTCTTGCTGCGAGCCGTCATTTACGCGGGTCGCTTCAATACTGGCGCCCCAAGTTTTGCCTTTTTTGGCAGAATTAACCGGATTAAACGAGCGCCCTCGCACCAAGGTCACATTTTGCAAGACCACACTACTTGGCTGATTGGCTTTGTCATTATCGGTGTCATACAGACGCAAGGTTGCAGCCGCGCCTTCTAAATCAAAGAACTGCGGAAATCCTGAAGGACGATCGAGGGTATCGTGATAACCTGCGCGCACACCTAAATCGATATAGTTATTATCACCGCGCTGCCCTAGCCCGATAAACCCCAGTTGCAGCGGATGCCTGTCTATCGGATTGTTATCCGCTATTGCAATACGGCGTGGCAATAGCGTTTTTCCGTCGGCAGCTATGCTCGAGGTTGGATTCAACTGGGCAGATTTAATCTCATTTAACGTCTGCTTGGCGCTATTATGATAGCCCACTTGCTCACGCTGCTCTTTAACCTTATTTAACTGCGCTTGGCGTAAGGTGCTATCAGCAGGCGTATAGTTGGTGCTGGCAAGTAAGCCTTCGCTATTAAGTAATTGCACGACATCTGAGGGAATCACGGCATAAGGCAGGCGACTTAATAAATGCTGCTGCGGGCGTACCACGTCAATCAAGCGTAAAATCTCAGAGGCACAGTTATCAGTGGTGAAGTAATACGGCAACTTCAAATCTTTGGTTTCCCAAACATGTAGCATAATCTGTTGCACTTCTGCTGGGGTCAAATCCAATTGATAGGTCCACGCATCACGCTCATCTTCTTGCAGATACTTCGCCAGCTTCTCTGGATAAGGGTCAATTTCAATCAGATTGTCATAACCGCCGGTCATCGATTTGATGGCATATACCAAAAAACTATCGGTTGCATCGCCGCCTACCGTATAATTTAGCGCAACTGCATGATGAATTTGGCTTGGATCGGCCACGCTGGCTTTAGAATCAATACGTAATAGCGTATGAGCAAAGGCTGAAATAGGATTGTCTAAGTACTCTTGCGCAAACATAATAGACAGCTGCTCAGGTGCCAGCTTTTGCATCCAATCATTCAGCTCTGGACAGTCAACTTGCAAGCCGCTCTTGTCGATATTGAGTGTATCGGTCAGCCATTGGACGCGCGCAGGGAGACGGCATAATACTGAGTTTTGTCCCGAGTTTTTAGTCGCACGATTGGATAGTTTGTTATTAGCAGTGCTGTTATCTGGAGTCGTAGCCATTTCGTCAGCAAGGGCAACCAGCAAGGCATCAAGCTCGGCAGCTGAATCATGCTGTCCATTTTTACTTAAGAAAAATGCAGCATCATCAACGATACTGCTGTCTTTTTTCTTGCCGATTAAATTCTTTTGATCATCAAAGAAATATAATAACCGTCGCCATGTTATATGTTGGGCAAGGTTTTTTGTTTTTGCTTGCGCACGCCATGATGCTAATAGCTGTTGGGTGTTCGCCCCATTATCGCTATTAGTATTATTAGCACTTTGATGGTTAGATGTCCGAGAAGTGACTGCGGTATTTGAGACACTATCTGGCTTGATGGTATTATTTGGCTCAGTATAAGCCATCAATGTTGGCTCAGTGCTTTGTGATTTAGAGGCTGAATTATTATCAGCCGTATCTAGCGCCAACTCCCCTGTTGTCACAAGTGATGCCGGCGTTGGCAAAAACGCCTGTGCTTGTGCGGTCAGCAGCACTCCAGCTATGGTGAGTGGCAAACGTGCTCGCCTGCCAATGCTTGTTGGCGTACAATCTATCGCCAAAAGGTTTGAATGTTTTGAATATATGGACATGAGTAACATCTCGCACTGTAGGAGTCATACGCTTATCGCGTTATTAGGTCTCTCGAATTGTCAGAGTGATATTATAAATCAGTGTTTTTAATAACAGCTTTAAACCATGGTTTTGAACGAATGTTTTGAACGAATGTTTTAAACGACTATTTTTTTAGTTAAATGCGCCGCTTATTCATAAAAAACTTATAATCATCAGCATTTACCGCGCATTTATTATCACATTATAAAAGAGAGTATTATGTCTACAGCATCGTCAATGACTATTCATACCGGTCGATTATCAGCTGCGACTTGGCTTGCGTCACCCAATTATAATAAACGACCTGAAAATATCACGATTGATGCCATTGTTATTCACAATATTAGCTTGCCGCCCAATGAATTTGGAGCTTGCGATACTGACGGCTTACATTACGTCAAGGCCTTATTTACCAATCAATTAGACTGGGAGGCGCATCCTTACTTTCAAAGCATTAAAGGTGCAGAAGTTTCAGCGCATTTATTTATAGAGCGCGATGGCGCAATTACCCAGTTTGTCAACTTTAACGAACGCGCGTGGCATGCCGGACGCTCTAGCTATTTGGGTCGCCCTGAATGTAATGATTATAGCATTGGCATTGAGCTTGAAGGTTCAGATTTTGTGTCCTTTACCGCCGCCCAATATGAAGCGCTTGCCAAAGTTATCGTTGCTATCTATGACGCTTATCCAAAAACTCGCAGGCATCTTACTGGTCATAGTGATATCGCGCCCGGTCGCAAAACCGACCCCGGTGATTATTTTGAATGGAAAAAGTTGCGTGAGATGGTTGCTCACCATTTTGCGAGCAAGTCATAAATTGACCAGCTAAATTGTGATAATAGTCTTATCGAAAGTTCTGTAGACAGCAGATATTATTCCCCATTCAATCCATTTATCAGGACAATGAAAGTGCTATAATCCGTCAGTTTTTTGACAACACTACAGCAGCAAACAACCATCACTACACAACCTTCATTAAACAAATTAGCAGAATAGGTTCTCATGGCAAAAAGTCGGTTATTTCGTTCAACCATGGTGGTCAGTAGTATGACCATGCTGTCGCGTATTTTAGGTTTGGTGCGTGATATTGTGTTATTAGGCGTGTTTGGCGCAGGTGGTCTGATGGACGCCTTTTTGGTCGCCTTTAAGATACCCAACTTTTTGCGCCGTCTATTTGCAGAAGGGGCTTTTAGCCAAGCGTTTGTCCCTGTGCTGTCAGAATATAAAGAAAAATATAGCCTACAGCAGGTTCAGATTTTAGTCAGTCGCACTTCAGGAGCGCTGCTGCTGGTGTTATCGATGCTGACGGTCGTAGTGATTTTAATCGCCCCTTGGGTGGTGACGCTATTTGCCCCAGGCTTTGCTAACCAGCCAGATAAATTTGCCATCACCGCTGAGCTGCTACGCCTGACCTTTCCTTACTTATTATTTATTTCTATGACCGCTTTTGCCAGCGGTATTTTACAAAGTTACGGCCGTTTTGCCGCGCCAGCCTTTGCGCCAGTGTTACTCAACCTATCTATGATTGGCGGCGCGCTAGTATTTGCGCCTATGTTTGACGTCCCTATTATGGCGCTTGGTTATTCTGTCGCTATCGCAGGTTTGCTCCAGCTATTGATACAACTGCCACAGCTCTCGCAGCAAAAACTGCTGGTCGCACCAAAGATTGACTTTCAGCATGAAGGCGTTCGCCGTATTTTAAAGCTGATGCTGCCAGCTATTTTTGGCGTCTCTGTCACGCAGATTAATCTATTATTAAACACTATTTTTGCCTCATTAATGATTGGCGGTTCGGTTTCTTGGCTTTATGCTGCTGAGCGTATGAGCGAGTTACCCCTAGGCTTAATTGGCGTGGCTATCGGTACAGTTATTCTACCAAGTCTATCGAAAAGTGAAGCACGAAAAGATGACGTTAGCTTTAAAAAGACCATCGATTGGGCAGCGCGCTTAATTATTTTGGTCGGTGTTCCAGCATCGGCAGCACTATTTATACTCTCTGACGTACTTATGCAGGCGCTTTTTTTACGTGGCGAATTTACCTTACGCGATGCACAAATGAGCTCCTTGGCGTTAAAAAGCATGGCGGGCGGCATATTAGGTTTTATGTTAATTAAAATCTTTGCACCCGCCTTTTTCGCCCGTCAAGACACTAGAACGCCAGTCAGAATTGGTATTGTTTCCGTTTTTGCCAATATGGTATTTAGTGTCATTTTTATCGGTATATTTTACTTCTTCGATATGCCGTTGCATGGTGGATTGGCATTGGCAACCACGGGCGCGGCATTTGTGAACGCGGGCTTGTTATATTACTTCTTGCATAAGCGTGATATTTTCCGCTTTGGTAGCCATTGGAAAAAACTCTTTACCCAGTTTGGGATTTCTACCGCCTCTATGATTGCTGTGCTTTATGTCATGCTGCCCTATTTCCCAACCAATGATTTTCAATGGAAACGTATTGTCGCGCTACTGATTATGTGCGTCGTCGGTGCGGTGGTTTATGGCGTTGTGCTATTGGCAACAGGCTTCCGTCCGCGCCAGCTAAAACATGGTTAAGGATTAATTATTAAGCACTAGGCAAGGCTTTAACTTACCAAACCAAAACAAGCTTAGTATGAGAATTGACAGTGAACGCTGCTGATAGTTGCCATAATTACTGTTTAATGAATAAATGAATTTTGGGGACTAATATGACGACTAAATCATCAGCTTCACAAACAGCTTTATCAGCAACCTTGTTACGCTTACCAAATATACTGACTGTTGGCATTTTGAGTACCGGACTACTTTTAAGTGGTTGTAGCAATAATGATAAGGGTGAAACTGAGACTGCTGCCAGTAATAATGAAGATGCTACAGCGGTCGCACAAACATCTGAGAACGACGCGAGCCAAGTAGAAGTAGCAGGCACTACTACTGATAGTAAACAGGCAGCAGATAGCACAAAAGATGAAACCACGATTGCTAGTAATAATCTCAATCCAGTTACCGCTGCCGCTAAGCAAAAAAGCTTAGTGACCAATCCGACCCAAGACGGGACGCCGGAAGATACCGTTAAACAAGCGCTAGACAGCTTATATTATGGCGATGCGAAAAAATCCGCCTCTTATTATGAAGTAGATATGGCAAACTTCGAAGAAGAGCTAGCCAATACACAGGCTGCTTTTCAGCAAACGGTTGATGGCGTTACTTTTACTGATACTATATACAACGATGATAAAACCCGTGCCACCATCACTGGCGAGTTGATGCTAAGGGGGCAAAGCGAGCCTGCACCCTTGACTTATGAGCTACAAAAGATTGGTGGAAAATGGAAGATTTTAGGATAGAACACCTATCTGCTATTCTCTAAATTTACTTCATTTGGCATTATTATCTGTATTATTTGTCATTATTAGCTGTCATCACCGCTTTACCAAGCATCACCACATCGGCGATAAACCCCTGCATATCGCAAACCTTTGGCATATAGCCCCATTGCTCGAAGCCAAGCTTACGGAACAATCCTAAGCTTGGTTGATTATGCGCAAAGATAAGCGCCACCACATTATGTATACCTAAGCTCAGCGCTTGCGTCAGCATCCAGCGTGTCAATAAGCTACCCAAGCCTTGACCATGATAATCCTGATGCAAGTAAATACTAATCTCAGTGCTGATATGATAAGCCGGCCGTGCATACAAATCGCTAAAGCTGCCCCAAGCGACGATTGGCGATACTGTTTGCCCCTCACCTCCACCGCCTACAGTTTCTGCTTCTTCGACAGCGCGAACAATATAAATAGGTCGCGTAGTATTATTTACATGCTCCTCAAACCAATCCCGACGCTCTTCACAACTGACGGGCGTTAGATTGGCCGTTGCTTGCTTACCGGCGATACTTTGGTTATAAATGGCTAAAATTGCGGGTAAATCTTCTTTATTAGCACGCTGTACCGTAAAGCCCTCATTGAGCTTATTAATTGCCAAGACAGGTGCCATCGAATGAGAGGCATCATGACAAGCAGCGACAGAGGTAGCATCAGGCATAGCGTTTCCATGATTATTAATAGTAAAAATGAATGATAAGTAATAAATAACGGCTAATTAGTCATTAATGTCTAATACTTAAGGCTTAACACTTAATCGTTGCATCTCTCATCTAATCTAGCTGTACGTAGCGGAAGTCAGCAGAAGCAATTAACAAAGCAAGCAAGGTAAGCCAGATAAAAACCATACCTTTTGGGCTGTTAGCGTGGTTGTTTGATTATCAGCAGACTATAGGATGTTAGTATGGCTATTTTACTTTATAATGACTGATTTTAGACACATCAATCTTTGGTAGAGGTGTGTTTTTTCTTTTTTATCCGGTCCTATCTATCATAGCTGAAAATTTATGAACACCTATTTTCTTGAGCAACTGATGGCATCGCCAAGCGCTTTGTCTGCCAATACTAGCCCAGTAGATTTAGCACCCTGCGTGCTGACTATCGGTAATTTTGATGGCGTGCATTTGGGTCATCAAGCGATGCTTGCGCACGTGCGTGATATTGCCAAGGCGCAAAATATTGGCTCGGCAGTCATGATATTTGAACCGCAGCCGCGTGAGTTTTTTGCGCCAGCTACCGCGCCTGCCCGCCTCACCAATCTTGCCGAAAAGCAGGCTTTGCTGGCAGAGTATGGCATTGAGACTTTAATTGTCGCAAGCTTTGATGCGGAGTTTCGCTCGCTATCAGCGCAGGCATTTGCCGATATCTTAGCGCAGCGCTTGAATGTACAAGCCTTGGTACTGGGTGATGATTTTAAGTTTGGTCATGATCGTACCGGTGACAGTCATTTTTTGCGTAATTACGGCTTAGATGTGACCAATCTGCATACCGTGATCGACGATAAAGGCAAAGGCGCGCGCATTAGCTCTACGCGTATACGCAACCTATTATTGGCCGGTGACATTGATGCGGCTAATGCCTTATTGGGTCGCGATTATGCGATGACAGGCGTCGTCGTTGGTGGTGATAAAATCGGTCGTACCATGGACTTTCCCACTGCCAATGTCGACTTAAAACGCATAAAACCTGCCTTACATGGCATCTTTGCTGTCGATGTCGTCAGCCTTGATGATAATGGTTATGTCATACCGAACGGCTTAACCGCACTGACAGATAGCGAAAACCCAGGGGTTGCAGGTTTACGCCCGCATAGCTTATTTGGTACTGCCAATATTGGTATCAGACCATCAGTAGATAAAGAACATGATTGGCGCTTAGAGGTACATTTCCCTAAGCTACAAGCAGATTTATACGGTTTAACCTTACAAGTACGCTTCTTGCATTATTTACATGGCGAGCGCCATTACGAGAGTTTAGAAGCCTTAAAAGCAGGTATTCATAACGATGTTGTCGATTTACTCGAATGGCGCGCTAAGCAGTCGAATTAAAATGGTAGTTATAAGCCTATAAAAGACTAATGTATAAAAAAAACCCACAGCGTGAATAACGTTTGTGGGTTTTTATCTAGTCTAATATTCTATTATCTTTTAGGCATCAGGATGCATACGCACGTTTAAATCATCGATAACTTCTACCCATGCGGCATCTTTATTCCACTCTTCTTGCAAAAAGGCACGCTGATTGTCATTCCATACCGCCGCTTCGATTAACTTTTCTTCTTTTGCCAGTTTATTATTTTCGACAAAACTGTCAATTGCTTCATCCGAGCTATCAAGCCCTAACTGCGCAAATAACTCATTCATATTGTATTCAGGTTCACCCAACATAGTCTTTTCCTTAATGACAAAAATTTAATAATGATTTGATTGTACTTATTATTTAAATTAACCACTTTATTGTAGCAAGCTTGCTGCTAATAGCTGTTAATCAACGTTTAGCTAACGTTAGCAATTGTATTGATGGTTACGCAAGGCACAAAAAAGCCCTCTATCGTAGAGGGCTTTTCAGATTAAATTCTATATAACAGCTTGAGTAGATTGCCTACTTATGGAAGCAGGTGTGCTACTGCATCACGCTCTTCGCTAAGCTCTTGCTCAGTTGCGGCCATTTTCTCTTTTGAGAAATCTGATGACACGTCAACGCCTTCTACGATAGACCAGTCGCCGTTAGCGCAGGTTACTGGGAATGAGTAGATTAAGCCTTCAGCAATACCGTATTCGCCGTTTGAGTAAACGCCCATAGATACCCAATCGTTCTCATCAGTACCTAGTGCCCATGTACGTACGTGTGCAATGGCAGCGTTGGCAGCAGAAGCGGCAGATGATGCACCGCGAGCTTTAATAATCGCTGCACCGCGTTGTTGTACTTCTGGGATATAGGTAGCTTCGTACCATTCGCGATCGACTAAATCTAGTGCTGGCTTACCGTTTACAGTTGCAGACGTTAGATCTGGATACTGAGTTGATGAGTGGTTGCCCCAGATAGTCATGTTTTTGATGTCGTTAACAGTGCTGTCTGTTTTCTCAGCCAACTGTGCCATGGCACGGTTATGATCTAGGCGAGTCATAGCAGTAAAGTTACGTGGATCTAAATCTGGTGCATTACGCTGAGCGATAAGTGCGTTGGTGTTGGCAGGGTTACCGACGACCAATACTTTTACATCACGGCTTGCGACGTCGTTCAGTGCCTTACCTTGGGCTGAGAAAATCGCAGCGTTGGCTTCTAGCAAATCTTTACGTTCCATACCTGGGCCACGAGGACGTGAACCGACTAGCAAAGCATAGTCTACATCTTTGAATGCAACGGTCGCATCATCAGTTTGAACGATACCGGCCAATAATGGGAATGCACAGTCTTCTAACTCCATGACCACACCCTTTAGGGCGTCAAGTGCTGGGGCGATTTCAAGCAATTGCAGAATAACTGGCTGATCTTTACCTAGCATCTCACCAGATGCAATACGAAATAACATAGCATAGCTGATATTACCAGCGGCACCAGTGACGGCAACACGTAAAGGCTGTTTCATTGACATTGAATACTCCCTAATTATAGATTAGATAATTCATGATTCTGATTGATGGTTCTGATTGAGGATGATCGTTTTAGATAGCGATTTACTCGCTGAATATAGCAGTCATAAACCGAGAGCTAGTGTAGCACCTCAGCCTATTAACCGTCTAGAGAAAGCGCGAACGTGATGGATAACTATGCGGGTTATATTGTTACATTTTATACGAACAGATGTTTTATCTTACGATAAAAAGCTATAAAAATAAAGTCTTAGAGAGATATAAGAGCTGAAAAAAGAAAAGATTTAATAGGAACTTTAGCAGCATTATTTAAGAGAATTTAATACGATTACATAAGTTGTATTACCGTTAAATACATAACACTGCCGTTTTTGCTTATGGTCATTTTTGCTTATGAATAATCGCGCCCTAATTAATAGTCACGCACTGAAAAGCTAGAGGGATATACTTTGTGGTTCATTACTGATTATGACTAATGCCTACTTGCCGCCTGAGATAATAAATTTACTGCCACAGTTATCGACGACGTTGCTACAAGTGCCAAAGGCACTGCCTTCATAACAAACATGGACGTCCGTCAATACCATTTGACGACGCGCACCTGCCTGACAAATCAAATCAACGCTATCCGCTGACATACCGCTATTTAAGCGGGTCATTTGTCCCACAAAACGCGATTTTAATACCGTATAACTGTTGCCCGTATTCAATTCACTCGGCAGTTTTAAGTCGCCGGCATAGTTAGTGATTTGACGAAAATAATTACTGGCACTAAGCGGACTACAGACGCCATAGCGCTGCCATGCTTGGGTACGCACCGTGGTATCAGGCATGATACGATTGACGACTTTTAATTGTAGTGGCGTCAAACGTGGCTCACTACCACGCCCGCAGCGCTCGCCATAGCCCATATCCAAACCCGAAACGGTTAGCGAATAGCCTTCTAAACACTGGCGCATACGCGCGCGCGTCGGTTGTAAGCTGCACAGCGCTGGCGTCATCTCAATCATCAGCACACGCTGTCCCGTTTTGGTAGCACTTGCCGCTTGCGCTGGCAATACCATGGCACCCTGCAACAAAAGTAAAGCCGTAATAGCTATCGTAGCATTAGCAGCATTGCCTTTACTTTCATACTTTTTGCTGATCAAGCATTGATTAAAATGCTCCGATAGCCTTGTCTTTGACATCGAGCCCACCTTTGTCTGAACACATAACTGACGCCTAGCTTGCGACAATATAGGCAGATTGAAATATTTTTTAATCATAAGAGGTTAAAGCATTTAGCAATGAAGAAGATAGCTTCTAGAATTGGTTATATTCGGCATTAAGCCAGTTTGCTTTTAAAATATCAGCAGCCTAAGAATCAACCAACGAAAAACGCAGACGGTAATTAGAGTCATGGTAGCAAATTGCCTTTTTTAATCTATAGCAAAAACGTAAACAGTGCCTAGAAAGTGGATAACTGACTTTAAAAGGGCGATTTAAAACCCGTCATATATCAGCGCTATAAAAGCATTTTATATGAAAGCAATGTATAGTCAGTTCACAATAAAATAAATACAGCCCATATCCTGAAATAGCTTAGGCAGATTATTCTCCATCCACCCTTGGCGTAGAAACTTAGCTTGAGCCCATTTCTTTTCAATGGGGTTTAGATCAGGACTGTAGGGTGGCAGCCATAGAATACGATGGCCGTGCCTGTTCAGTAATTTTTTAATACGCTTGCTCTTATGAAAGCGGGCATTATCCATAACGATCACGCATTTAGTCTTGAGACTTGGAATAAGCGTATATTTGCACCAGTCATAAAATATATGGCTGTTGATATTTTGTTCAAAGTAATCAAGCGCAAACAGCATCTTTTTATACAAAGCACCGATGACATTAGTGCGCTTTTTGCTTGCCAGTTGAAGCTGTCGATACAGGGTTTGCCTATCGGTGAGTATCCGTAAGGTCTTATAGTTTCAGCCTCAAAGCCGCTCTCATCCATATACACAATGGGATAGCCTTGCTGTGTAAAGCTATCAAGCTTACTCTGATACGACGCTCTTTTTATCAGGCAGGCTTTTGGATGCTCTAAGGTCTTTTTTTGACTGATACCTAGGCGTTTTAAAGCGTTGTGCATGCCGCTCTTACTACAGTTGAATCGCCTAGCTCGCTCATACAAATAGTCATCTGGATGTTGTTCAACGTCTTTTAAGAGTGCTTCATTCGGTATTTTAGTCGGTGGTTTATTCCGGTTTGTTTGATACTTGAATCTTTGAGCCAGCGCTGTAATGCGGTTTTGCTAATATTATAAAAAGTACAAGCCTGACGGATACTCATATCTTTGCTTTTGACACTTTTAATCACTTGTGCTCGAAAATCTGCTGAATAGGTCATTTGTTATTCTGCCATTTCGTTTGTTTTAAAACAATTGTATCTTATTTAAAAAGAACTTACTATATATAAGAAAAGTGCATATAAAAGCCGTACCTATAAAAACCGTACCTATTAAAAGAAACGCTTATAAAAAAACCACTAGCAGCAAGCTGATAGTGGTTTTTTAGGGTAAGAGAAAAGCATTAGAATGCCGCAGGAACCGTTCCCATACGCTGGCTGATAGGCTGATCACGACCTAATAGACTGCTATAAATAGTAGCGTTTTCCATCACGTGTTTGACGTAATTGCGGGTTTCAGGAAAGGCAATAGACTCGACATACTGGTCAGCGGCAAGTGAACCATAAGTCGGCTGCCAGCGTTTGGCATTATTTGGACCGGCGTTATAGCCCGCCGTTGCCAAAACAGGCTGGCTATTTAATTTGCCAAAGATATCGCCCATATACCACGTACCATAACGAATATTGGTATCGCCACTATTGGCACGGCTGGCGCTATAAGTCTCGCCTAAGTTACGCGCAATATATTTTGCCGTATCAGGCATGACCTGCATCAGACCGCTGGCGCCAACGTTTGAGCGCGCCGAGGCTACAAAACGGCTTTCTTGACGCATGATGCCATACGCCCACGCCGGATCGATACCCGCCGACTGACTGTGACGGACGACCGCCGATTGGTGCGGCATCGGATGCGATAAAGCCAAGCTGTCTACCCTATCGGTATTATCAACAGCATAAATCGCCCGATCGAGCCAGCCCATATCATACGCTTGGCGCGCCGCAGCAATAATCAAATTATCATCACGATTATCACGCGCTTTTTTCACCGCCCAATTCCACTCACGGTTGGCATAGGCGCGACTGGCATCGGCATTGTATAAAGCAAATGCCCGTGCAAAGTGTGGGTTTTGCATGACGCGCGCGCGGTCAGCGGTACTGACATTGGGTAAATTACTACCGCCTAAGCGACTGGCATCAAAACGTTGACCGACCTTATCCTTTGCCATTAAGCCATAATACTCATTACTTTTTGCCAAGTTTTGATACATCTTTTTGGCGGTATTGCGTTTGTTGGCATCACTTGATTGCTCATAAGCACGAGCCAGCCAATATTGCCATTGATTGTTTTTTTGCGTTTCGGCATCCATTTTTGAGATGGCTTCGACCACATCATCCCAACGACTAAAACGAATCGCTGCCATAGCATAATATTCAGCTTCTTCAAAGCTAAAGTCATCATCTAAGCTATTACGGAACCAGTCAACCGCTTCGACATTAAAGCCATCGTCGGTATTGTGATTCATGCGCTGTACGCCAAGAATACGATAAGCATAACGACGGGTGTCATCATTTAACAACTTCGCTGAGCGCTGATTGTCTTGCTTAATATCAAAGTCTAGTTGTAGCGCCGCCTCACGATAGGATTTTTCTGCCAAGCGGCCCATCGCATATAAATACAAGTATTGATTGGTTTGGGTATTTGCTTCGCGGGCAAAGCGGCTAAAAAACGATGATGGATTTAGCTGAATTTCACTTAACGACGAGTAAGGAATAGGCGTACCAAGACGTGAAGACAGCGCCATAATATCGCCCGTTTTGCCTTTACGCAGCATACGCTTGAGGCGTGATACTCTATCTTGATTGCTAATCAGGGCGTTATTATTCATCTCTAGCGCCAACTGGTCACACAAGGCTGGCTGCTTTTTGGTGGCCAGCCAAACGTCAGGCTTGGCTGCCATGGCACGCATGCTATCGCCGCCATTATTAAACCCAAGCGCAACCGCACAGCGCTCGCTATCGTCAGCATTGGTAATCAAATTTGCCACTTGGCGTACGGCGGCATAATCATTGGAACCCGCTTTGGTTTCCGCAAAATCGGCCGCCAGTTTTTCTGCCACTACCGTATCTGGATATTGACGCACAAACTGCGATACCGCCGCTGGGCTTTGCGAATTCAAATCGACATTCATACGCCAATAAGTCGGATACATGGCAAACAAGCCGCCACTCATCGCTTGCTCGTAATTATAAAGGGCGTTGACATCACCGCGCTCGGCTGCAATCGCCGCCGCCGTAAATGAGCCCACGCCATTATCTGCTTGATAGCTGCTGTTTGACGGCGCACTCTGTGGTTGATAATTATCCGGCTGATAGCTTTGTGGTTGATAGCTTTGTGGTTGATAGCTGTCTGGTTTATAGCTTTCTGGCTGATACTTGCCTTCTTGCGGATAACTACTATCACTACCCCAAGTGAGTTCGGCACAAGCGACTTGCGACAAGCCCATGACACCCATCGCCGTCGCCAAACCCAAAACGCTGGTTTTTAGCGCCGTTTTTTTCAGGCGGTCAGGCGTAATATTTTGGCGCTTGGCATTTTTATCCTTAATACCTTGAGCAACTTGCGGCTTGGTCATACGAATTCTCTTTATAATAAGTCTAAATAATTTGGCTAAATAAATTGTTTCAATATAGGTTTAAATGATGTTTTCATCCTACTTAAAACGCTCATTTAAACAATAGTACAGCTATGGTTACTTTCATCATACTATACTCGTTGCACATTCAACCAGAAGCTTTACTTTTCGTTAATAAATCGGATAGCCCTGCGTAACACAGAGGTGCTACGACGCTTGAAACAGTGATAATCGTAATTAATAGCATTTATTACTGAATAATACTAGGTAAGCATTTGATACTATTATAAATAATCTAGCATAATTATCCCGATAAGCGTACGCTAACTTTTCACATTGGGGCGGGGTTGTGATAAAATACGCCACCAGTTAATCGCCTACCCCGCTATATTTTTAGTCAATCATGGACTTCGCTTATGAGTGTTACTGTATTTAATCCCCGCATCGATGACGCTGCTGTTGACACAACGGTTACTGCGCCTGCCGTTACGGCACTCAAAGCGCCAAACTCTATCCAAAAACCAATAGCCCAAGCACCAGTCAATGGCGCGCCAAAAAAAGTCTTTGTTACCACCCAAGGCTGTCAGATGAATGTCTATGACTCTGGCAAAATGCTCGACGTACTTGGTGATTCACATGGTATGGAAGTCACCCACGATATCGACGAAGCCGATGTGCTGTTGATGAACACCTGCTCAATTCGCGAAAAAGCCCAAGAAAAAGTCTTTTCAGAATTGGGTCGCTGGCGCAAATTGAAAGAAAAACGTCCTGACTTAGTCATCGGTGTTGGTGGTTGCGTGGCCTCACAAGAAGGCGATAATATCCAAAAACGCGCGCCTTATGTCGATATGGTTTTTGGTCCACAAACTTTGCACCGTTTGCCAGAGCTCTATGACCAATCGCACGAGCAGCGTGAAATCTCACCTAAAAATCGTATTGGTACAGTGGATGTGTCATTTCCAAGTATTGAAAAGTTTGATTTTCTGCCAGAGCCAAGAGTAGAAGGTTATAAGGCTTTTGTGTCTATTATGGAAGGCTGCTCAAAATATTGCTCATTTTGCGTCGTGCCTTATACCCGCGGTGAAGAATTATCACGTCCGCTTGATGATGTATTGGCTGAAATTGACAGCTTAGCCGCCCAAGGCGTGCGCGAAATCAATCTGTTAGGTCAAAACGTCAATGGCTATCGTGGCGAAAAAGACGATGGCAGTATTTGCCGTTTCGCAGAACTGCTGCATTATGTCTCGCACGTCGATGGCGTCGAGCGTATTCGTTATACGACTAGCCATCCGCTCGAGTTTACCGATGATATCATTGACGCTTATGCACAACTGCCAGAGCTGGTATCACATTTGCATCTACCGGTTCAAAGTGGCTCAAACGCTATCTTAGCGGCGATGAAACGCAACCATACCATTGATGTTTATATCAATCAGATTAATAAGCTTAAAGCCATACGTCCTGATATTCACTTGTCGAGTGACTTTATCATTGGCTTCCCCGGTGAGACTGAGCAAGACTTCCAAGATACTTTAAATCTAGCAAAAGAATTAAATTTCGATCACTCTTATAGCTTTATTTATTCGAAGCGTCCGGGCACGCCAGCGGCAGAGTTGCCGGATGATGTGAGCTTCAAAACTAAGAAAGCGCGCTTGGCAGAATTCCAAAAAGTAATTATCGACTCAACGCTCGCTAAAACCCATGAGATGGTTGGTACGACGACTCGTGTCTTGGTCGAGCAAATCGCCAATCGCCATCCTGACTGCTTAATCGGTACAGCCGATAATACGCGTACGGTCATGTTCCCTTATGACGTTGATAAAATGGATGAGTTACTCGGCAAAATCGTTAGTGTACGTATTACGGATTTTGTTAGTCCGCATATGGTGAAAGGTGAGCTAATCGAAGTGCTTGCTTAAGCATTTAGGACACTGAATCAATAAAAAAGCCGTTCACTATTAAATAGTGAATGGCTTTTTTGTAATTGATATTAATCTTAAATATTATTCGTCTTTTAAACCATAAAACCATTTAATACTTCAGCCAATAACGCCGCGGCAATTAAGAGAAAGATTACCCCGCACGCACGATTTAACCACGCTAAGCGATTGCCAACATCGAGCCAACTTGCCAGCTTTGTACCGCCCAATGTATAAACGATTTGCCAAATTGTCTCGCTTAAGAACAACCCTGCCGTTAATAAAATATATTGCGGCCATAGCGGCGCACTAAAATTGATGAATTTGGGGAAAAACGCGGCAAAAAACAAGATCGCTTTTGGATTAGACAGCGACACCCAAATACCGGTACGAAATAAGGTCATATTGCTCGGCGATACTTTGACTGCCGCACTAGATAGTGAGCGTGGCTGCGGCGTTGTTTTATCAGTCACAGCTGACATTGTATCAGGATAGTCAGCCGCGACCTCCTCGCCCATTTCGCGGGCATCGCTCATCAAACTACTATCACCAGCATCGCGCCACGAGCTGATGCCCAAATAGATTAAATAGGCGGCACCCACAGCTTTGATAACAGTCAGCACCCAAGGCGATTGGCGACTGATTACATCTAAGCCTAGCAGTGTCGATAGTAGCAGCAAAAATAAGCCCAAACTCAGACCTGCCAGCGTCCATAAGGTGCGCTTCACGCCATAATTCATACCATACTGGAATGCCAGCAGCATATTCGGCCCAGGGGTCGCTGAAATAAAAAACGTACTTGCAAAAAATACCGCAAACAGATGCCAAGACATCAACCAACCCCTACTTTTTATTAATAGAAAATTTAAATGCTTAATGGTTAATACTTAATGGTGAAAAAATAAACACCGCCATAAAGACGGTGTATTTTATGCTCATATATATTGCAAAAGAACTACTTGCTGCCTATTGTATCAATTGCTGGCACAGCTGTTTAGCAGCTTTTGTAAAAACTCATCACAGCGTGCCATCTCACTCAGCGCCACATACTCATCGGCTTTATGTGCCTGCTCAATACTACCGGGACCACAGATAATCGTTGGGATGCCCGCATTGGTAAACTGCCCGCCTTCCGTCGCATAAGCAACTTTATGGCGTGTATCATCGCCCGTCAGTGCAGCTATTAACGCTTGCAGCTCGGCACTGTCGCTATCGGTCATCGCTGGCACACTTTCTTCTTGTAGCAGCTCAATGCCGGTATCGGCAGCGCGTGCTTGCATTTGTGCGTTTAGCTCCGCCACTTTGGCTTGAATTGGTGCAAGAATATCGTCTTGCGTCATATGCGGCAGATTACGATAATCAAAGGTAAATTCACACAGATTGGGAACAATGTTGGTCGCGGTGCCACCTTTTATCGTACCCACCGAAAGTGTCGAATAAGGCACATCAAACATGGCATCGTTATCGCTTCGATAACTAATCTCTTCTGCCAATTCATCGACATAACCAATCAGACGACTGGCATAACTAATGGCGTTGACACCCTGTTTCGTCAATGACGAATGCGCTGACTTGCCATGGACACGGCAACGGTAAACCGCGATGCCTTTATGCGCCACCACCATCGCCATATTGGTCGGCTCACCAACGATACAGTAGTCAGGTGTAATACCGCGCGCCTTTAAATCGGCCAATATCAATGGCGCACCCAAGCAGCCAACTTCTTCATCAAATGACAATGCCAAATGCAATGGTCGACGCAATTGACCTACGTTAGATAGCTTTACCGCTTGTGGCAATAGCGTCAACGCACAAGCAATAAAGCCTTTCATATCGCAAGCACCGCGACCGTATAGCTTGTCGCCACGAATGGTCGCTGTGAACGGCTCTGATGTCCAGTCTTGACCATCGACAGGCACCACATCGGTATGACCTGATAACACCAGACCATGATTCACATCGTCAGCGTTTGCCCCTGCTGGCACCGTAACAAATAAATTGGCTTTATTTTTGGCTGCATTAAAGGTCAAATCTACTGTTAAGCCCAATTGCTCACAGTAAGCTTGTACATCTTCAATTAATGCTAAGTTTGAATGGCGACTGACCGTATCGAAAGCAATCAGCCGTATTAGCCATTCGATACTGTCGGTAGGATAATTATTGGCAGTAGGATAACTAGCATTAGCCGTTGCTTGCTCTTTGCCTTTATTGTGATTTATTACCGTCATAAGACATCCTTATCGTACTACAAGATAAAAAGACCCAGCTTTTTAATTAGCCTTTTTTAATGAGCTTTTTTGAAATGAACGCTGTTGCAGGGCTTTAATTTCTTCATCTAAGCCAGCAATCGGACCATCTACTGGTACATTCGGCGCAACTTCTTGAATACTTAATGAATGGATGGGCGATGTCGATGTTACGCCCATCTCATCCATCCATGTACTTAGCTGCCTTGATGAGCTGATATAAACAATACGACCAAGTCCTGCCCAAGCATGCGCGGCAGAGCACATGGCGCAATGCTCACCCGAGGTATAGACCACTGCTTTTGCCCGTGCTTCAGGGGTCATATTTTGAGCGGCCCATTTTGCCACGGCAATTTCAGGATGGTAGGTTGCATCAACCGTATTGGCGCGATTACGGTCTTCACATAATATAGTGCCATCACCATCAACCAATACGCTACCAAACGGCGCATCGCCCGCCTCTAATGCTTCCGTAGCAAGCTCAATGCAGCGGCGCAAATAAATTATATCATTGTCAGTCATCATCATAGTTTCCCTTCTGTTATTAAGAGGCGATGCTTATTAAGAACCCATGCTTATTAAGAGCCAATGCTGGCTCTTAAAATCCATCATACCTTTTTAGCAAATCCCAGCATTGATGATAAGTTAATTTTTATGACAGTTGGTTTTTATGATAGTTGCTTCTTACGATGGCGTCTTTATTATGACGGACGGTTTTGATTCATCACATCAAGCACTGGCGGCATCGGTTTTGGCAACTTCCCTTCTGCTTGTAGCTCTTTGGTGGTTTTGGCATCGATAGCCAGTCCAGCAATCAAGGCAATATCTTTCACAGCTTTACGCTTACGGGTAGCAAAACTCACTGGCACCATGCGTGCAAACTCATAAATATGCAGATAAGACTCTTCGCCACCTTCAAAGTCTTCGTCATCTTCTAAACGAATCCCGCCGATTTTAGCCAAATCCGACAGCATCTCGTTTTCATCGCTACTCAGACCACAGTCAGTAATACCAAAACCAGTCATAAAGCCATTTGCCCACTGTTTCAGAGCAATCACGCGCTCGTACAAGTCATGTTCATCATCTGGTACCAGCGGCGTATACGAATAAGCGTCGTCTTTGTCTTTTAACTGAAAGACGGTGTCTTCCGCTTCTTCAGTCAACAAGGTTAATGCTTCATCAGGTAATGGCGCAAAACTCAGCTCCTCAAACACCTTTGCCCATACTGGCTCATCAGGCGCATCACAGGCGGTCATCAGCCCTGTCATCAAGCCATGTACCTCGCTGATAGACACGTCAGTCCAGTCATCAAACGCAGTCAGCCATGTATTCCAGCCAGAGATATTATCATTCATAATAGAGGTCCTAGTTATTGATTAATAGTATTAAATATGGATAAACGCCGCACGATGTTATGAATAAGGCGGCGATTGATAGCAGTCACGAAACAAAGCGGCATACAATTACTTTGTTGATATAGATATTATGCGGTCACCTATGGCATTATTAAACGCAGAGAACAAAATTCATTCACGCTTACTTGTTAAGGATAAAAACTGACTATGTATGACCAACTTAGAATATTAGAAAAAATGGTACTCGACATTAAAAAACAGTATCAGCTTGTCAGTGCTGAACTTAGCAGCCTCAAGCAACAACCAATGACTGACCCAAAGGAGCTTGCCGCGCTAAAAACCAAACTCGACAGCAGCTATACAGAGCGTGACGGTGCCAAAAAACAATTGAGCGATTTAGATAAGCGTTATCAAAACCTTGCTGAAGCGCATCATATGATAGGCGAAGAGCAAGATAATTTGCAAAAACAGATTAGCCAATTACAACAAAAAAATAATGAGCTGCAGCAGCAAAATAATGAATTAAAGCAGCAGTACAGCGATATTAAACAGCAAAATAACGATTTGAGAAAGAAAAACGAGCTGGCAGCTGAGCGCACGCAAGTGGTATTAAAGCGCTTAACCCGTATTGATCAAGCAGAAGGCTAAGCAGAAAGTTAGGAAAAAAGTTAGGCACCGATGGCAATGAATCACGCTTAACTTGCCTATTTTTGCTAATTAATTTTTATTCATTAAATCGCCAAGTTTATCATTACCATATTTATAGCTGTGATAGTTAATTACTCACTTTACTGACATATATTGTAGGATTTATCATGACCGATGACCGCGCAAACCCTGTAGACAGTCAAAAACCAATGCCAAATAATTCGAATACTGATAGTAGTAATACAAATAGCGCCAGTGCTACTGACAGTACGGTAAACAGCAGCGCTGCCAGACCTGCTGCTAAAGCTGCAAGCACTCCTGAACCGCAAATTAAAAAGGTCGATGTGGCGATTGCTGGCGTGACCTATCCGATTTATTGCCCAGTGCATGAGCAAGAAGAGCTGCACTCAGCGGTTTCTTATATCAATAACTATGCGTTAGATCTCAAACGCGATGCGCCAAGCCTCAGTCAAGAAAGCCTCTTAGTACTGTGCTGCTTGAACTTGTATGAAAAAATCCATACCAACCAAAGAAGTGAAGAAGATCGTCTGCAGCAAAGCAAGCAGTCTGAAGCCTTATTAAATAAAATTATGAAAGACGCCCATTCTATTTTATAAGCTTGTACCGATATTAAATTGCTATTCTAAAAAGATAAGCGCTTAACTCATTGAAGCTAAGCGCTTTTTTTAAATGTAAATAACATCTTATTTACTTATGCTTTACGACTTATGGCTTACAAGTTAAGCATCTGCTTGATAAGTCTTACCGGCGTGAAAATCCGCTTGATGCTCATAATTGCAAAAGAATAATACTTTATTATCGGCAATACTATTATCACTTTGATTAGCTACTGTGGAATTCTCTTCCATAAAAACGGGCTTGGTCTCTAATACACCACGGTATTCAGCCAAGCTGTTGCCACAAAAATTGCACTGACGCGGCGTGGTCACATCGCCTTTTTTTGGCATCATACTTTTGGGTGCGCGTGGGTACATAAACTTATAAAAGCCCCACATCACAGCCCAGATAATTAGAATTACAATAATAACGGCCAACACGGCAGTGCTCCTTCGAATAGGGTCTAAGACATTATAAACTTAACGCTGCAGAATAAGCGCATAAAAAACTGGCCACATGGAGCCAGTTTTTTAAGTCGTTAATAAATCAAAAGTATAGTTGCTCAGCGTGTCATTGAGCTATGACTGTCAAATATAACTTTCAAACTATAACTGTCAAACTATAATCAACCAACTATAGCTGCAGCTCACTGATATCAGCAACGGTTAAGAATAAGGCACGAACTTGCTTAAGTAGCGCTAAGCGATTGTTCTTTAGTGCGACATCTTCACTGTTGACCATGACATCAGCGAAAAACTGGGTCAATGGCGCATCTAAACTGACCAGCGTTTGCAATACTTGCGTATAGTCAGCCGTTTCTAGCAGCGGTTTGACCGCCTTTTGTGCTTGCTGTACAGCCTGATATAACTCTTGCTCGGCAGATTCAGATAATAACGACTCATCGACATTGTCAGCGACGCTGACTTCTGATTTGGCTAAAATATTGGCAACACGTTTGTTTGAATCTGCCAACATTGAAGCTTGTGGCAATTTACTAAAGGTCTGTACCGCACGGATACGCTGATCAAAATCAAGCGGCATATGCGGATTAATCGCTTGTACGGCTTGAATGGTATCGACGCTAACGCCTTGCTCGGTATACATGGCTCGATAGCGTGAATTTAAGAACGCCATCACTTGGGTAAAGGTATCGCCCATTTTAGCAATCTTGCTGCCATCGCTCGTGCTATAGCCTTTAATCGCTTGCTCAACCAGAGCCACTAGATTAATCGGTAATTGTTTTTCAATCAAAATACGCAGAATACCAATCGCTGAACGACGTAAGCTAAACGGGTCTTTAGAACCCGTCGGTGCTTGGTCAATGGCAAAAATACCAACTAGCGTATCTAAGCGATCGGCCAATGCTAAACAAATACCAATCGGCGTTTTTGGTAACACATCACCGCTGAACTTGGGCAGATACTGCTCTTCCAAACTTGCTGCTACTGCTTCTGGCTCGCCATTTAAGCGCGCATAATACGTACCTGCGATACCTTGCAATTCAGGATATTCACCGACGAGCGAGCTTGCCAAATCTGCTTTGGACAAAATTGCAGCACGTACCGTTTCATCAATACTAATATCACGACCTTGCTGTTGCATTAAAGTAGCGATAAAAGCGGCAAGTTTCGCAATACGCTCAGATTTTTCCCAAATCGTACCTAGCTTATCTTGAAAGACGCGCGTTTTAAGGCTTTCTGTGAGCGCAAATAATGGCTGCTTTTGGTCTTGTAAGAAGAAAAACTCTGCATCAGCCAAACGCGGGCGCACGACTTTCTCATTACCTTCAATAATCTGATTGGGGTCTTTTGACTCGATATTGGTAATAAAAATAAAGTACGGCTGCAGTTTGCCCGCTTTATCGGTCAAGCAAAAATACTTTTGATCGGCTTGCATGGTTGAGATAAGCGCTTCTTGTGGTACTTGTAAAAAGCGCGCCTCAAAGTTTGCACGTAGCGCAATAGGGAAATCAACCAACGCGGTTACTTCATCTAATAAATCTTGCGGTACGATAGGATCCGCATTGACTTCATCGGCCAGCGCTTTAACTTGATTTTTAATCAGCATTTGACGCTTATCAAAATCAGCCACCACTTTTAAACCATCGAGCAGTTGCTCATAATCATTGGCATGCGCAATAGTATGATAATCAGGGCTATGGAAGCGATGACCACGGGTTTGCGTATCCGTCTGATGCCCTTGGATAGTGGCCTCAATGACCGTACTATCTTGCATCAATACCGCCCACTGTACCGGACGTACAAACTCATTGCGGCTTGCGCCTGAACGCATGCGTTTAGCAATTGGCAAATTATCAAGCGCCGTTTGGAATATCGCAGGTAGCAGCTCAGTGGTCGCTTGACCATGAATGACTTGCTCATAACCGACATAATCACCTTTATCGGTGTTAATGGTTATGAGCTCGCTGGCTTCAATACCTAAACCCTTGGCAAAACCCATTGCCGCACGGGTTGGATTGCTATCGCTATCAAACGCCGCTTTAATCGCCGGGCCGCGCTTTTGCTCGCTACGGTCAGGTTGCTTATCGCTGATACCTTGAATCTGAATCGCCAAACGACGCGGAGCAGCAAAGGCTTTGATGCTATCAAACGTGATATCAGCTTCAGTCAATTGCTCAGTGACACTGGCTTGTAGCGCGTCACGTAAAGGCTTTAGGCTTTTTGGAGGTAATTCTTCACACCCCAGTTCAAATAGAATAGTACTCATGGGATGCTCCTATTTATTGTTATTAGTAGTTTGATTGTCATCTGTGTTTTCAGTTATTTCATCTTCTTTTGGCAAATACTTATCGAGCGCCGCTTGACGATGCGCCTCATCAGCCAATGGGAAGCCTAACTTAGCGCGTGCTTCGACATAACCAATGGCGACTTTACGTGCCAGTGTACGCACTCGCAAAATAAAACGCTGACGTTCGGTCACTGAAATCGCGCCACGCGCATCAAGTAAGTTAAAGGCATGCGACGCTTTTAGCACCATCTCATAAGCGGGTAGTGGCAACCCTTCGGCAACTAGCTTATCCGCTTGCTGCTCATAGAAGTCAAACATCTGACCCATCATTGGCACATCGGCATGCTCAAAGTTATAGGTCGATTGCTCAACTTCGTTTTGATGAAAGACATCACCATAAGTCACGCGACCAAATTCGCCATCTGCCCAGACCAAATCATAAACGCTATCGACGCCTTGTACATACATCGCCAAGCGCTCAAGACCGTAGGTAATCTCACCCGTCACTGGGAAGCACTCGATACCGCCAACTTGTTGGAAATAAGTAAACTGGGTGACTTCCATACCATTGAGCCAAATCTCCCAACCAAGTCCCCACGCACCAAGCGTTGGCGACTCCCAGTTGTCTTCAACAAAACGCACATCGTGCACCAGCGGATCGATACCAATGGCTCTTAATGAGTCTAAATACAACTCTTGGATATTGGGTGGATTGGGCTTAAGCACCACTTGAAACTGATAGTAATGCTGCAAACGGTTCGGGTTATCACCGTAGCGTCCATCAGTTGGACGACGTGATGGCTGCACATAAGCGGCATTCCAGCGCTCAGGACCTAATGAACGCAAAAATGTCGCGGTATGAAAAGTACCCGCGCCGACTTCCATATCATACGGCTGCAAGATAACGCAGCCCTTGTCGGCCCAATAATTTTGTAGGGTTAGAATGAGATCTTGAAACGTCATCGGTTGAGAGTCTTTTTCTTGTGTCATCGAGGTTGTCACTTGTGATGTCATAGTTTGGATTGTCATAGTTTGGGGCATCGTAATAAAGCCACGGTGGAATTAGTATTATGAAATAAAATATTGATAGCGCTCGTATAGCCTATTCGGCAACGACTCTATTTGCCTGCTCACCTTACTAAAAATTGACTATTTTATCTATATTTACCGCAATTAAATTTATCTCACGGGCTTAAATCGTCAGTTATACGCCTTGTTTATCGTTAAACTGTCCGGATAGGCGTTATTAAGCCTATAGATATAAAAGTAAGATAAAAAAATACCCAAATGCAGAGCATCTGGGCAGGAGGAAAAGTATGTCTTTGCTATCCTGATGAGTCAGGCTTTTTGTTTTTTCGGGGGCTGTTATTTTTTTATTGGCCTTATTTTTTAAATCTTGTTTTCTATGATTACTTTACTTTCATTGTACGTTAGAAACTTTGTGCTTTAGTAAATTTTAACTTTAGAAGCATCTTACTGATACGACTGATTGCTTGCCTTTGGCATGATTATCCATAGGATAATATAAATCAAAATACCTGGTACTGCTGCGCTCATCGTTGAGATAACAACGAATAGCAATCTCACCCATGTTGGCGACCAACCCACATATTCTGCGATACCGCCCATCACACCTGCTATCATGCGATTATTTTGTGAGCGATGTAATTTTGCTAACTTAGCCAAATCAAATACCTCTCTTAATATTGGTTATATTTATTTTATAGCTATTATTTATCGTTATTTTTGAATATTATTTTTCAAAACTATTCTTAAATTCATATGAGTCTTTTCAACTTACGAATCAGTATAGCAACTATTCCTATTCTATCTGTTGAGGATGTAGACGTGCTTTGTGAATTTATGCTACCTAAGCTTGCCCTAACCTCTCATAACTGCTCGTAAACCCCTGATTTTAAATAATTATTTCAAAATGTTTCATAATTGACTTTGTTGCTGCTACCTTACAATTCTTGTTACAAATTCAGTAATCGTCGATTGATAACAGCTCAGTGAATCTTATAGATTTACTAGCAAAAATTGCGAATTATCTTCAATAATGATAAGAAAATGAATGGCTTGATACTATTGCTTATCAATAAAAAACTCATAAACCACTGCCAATTTACAATAACCTACCTGTAAATCTGTTTAAACCTTTATACCATGCTGATAAATAACTAAAACAACGACTGTCGATTAATTATTTTTAGAATAGTAAGGATAGCTATGTACGACTCAGGCTTAATGATTGGACATTTTGAACCGCTACATCTAGGACAGATGCGCAGTATATTGGCAGCAGCAGGACAAGCAAAAACCTTAAATATCGTGATTATGGCGCATCCAGCACCGCATCCAGACTTTAATATTACCTTACAAGATAAAGCGCGTTGGCTCCAGATGGCGTGTGCTGATTTGCCATTTATCCATATTCATACCACTGATGAGATTGAGCTGCCACTCCATGAAAGCTTTGCTGATGTCAGCATAGATATTGCTGCCAGCAATGCCAAGCTGCAACGCTTGAGTGATGCATTAGCGTTGCCAGCAGAGACGGTATTGTTTGTCGCAGAAAATCACCCATTGGCGCAAAGCGATGTTTGTGAGCAGCTAATCATGCCAGTGCTCACCACGCCCCTACAGCCTGAATTCGACTCCTATGCGATTGCACGTAATCCGGTCGCGCATTGGTCGGCGCTGCACCCACAAGTGCGCGGCGACTATACCAAAACCGTTGCCATCGTTGGCGGTGAAAGCTCAGGCAAGACCACCTTGGTACATAAACTTGCCAATTATTATGGAGCTAGCTTTGCCCTAGAGATGGGGCGGCTATACGTCGGTACAGATTTGGGTGGTAGCGAGATTGGCTTGCAGTACAGCGATTACGGACCCATTGCGCTCAATCATGCCCAAGCAATCCGTGATGCCGCCGCTAGGGCAACAGCGCCCGTTACCATTGTTGATACTGACTTTGTCACCACTCAGGCTTTTTGTGAAGAGTACGAGGGTCGTAGCCATCCTTTTGTGGCTGCTTGTATCGATGAGTTTCGCTTAGACCATACGATCATGCTTGATAACAATACGCCATGGGTTGACGATGGCATGCGCTCATTGGGCACGCCTGAAGCACGCGGACGCTTTGAGCAGCGCTTATTAGATATTTTCGCCCGTCATGATATTAAGCCGCATATGATTGATAAACCCGATTATGATGCCCGCTATAAGCAAGCTTTGTTAATTATCGATGAGGTTATTTATGGCAAATAACAGTATCAGAAAACGAAAATAAAAAGAACGAAAGCAAAAATGATTGCTAGAAATAAATGACTGTGGCAAATATTAGCGATGGCAAAAACGGCATACTAAACCATACTAAAAAAAAGAAAAAAACTATTATAGCTTTTATACTTTAAGGAAAAAGGCGTTATGCGTATTCAGCTCCTAGACAACATCACCGGAAAATGGGCGATACAATGGATTGTCATCTGGTTTATTTGCGGCGTGCTTGCTTTATCAGCAGGCTTTTGGCTGACTACTGAACATACGACCCTTGACTGGTTTTACTTAGCCGTGTCATTTATTGGTTTGATTTGCGTGGTGTCATTATCGTTTCGCAAAAATATCATGGGTAATGGCTTTGGCATGGCAGCGACCGCAGGGGAATTTGTCGTCCAAGCAACCTCTGGCGCAGTTGGTTTGATGTTAGCGCCGCTCTTTAACTTTTTCAGTCATCTTTATGGGATTTTTTATTGGTCAAAGCACACCGATGCCGATGGCGATATGGTGCCCAAATCTGCCAGTCGCTGGATTTGGCTATTAACCATCGCCTTTATGGTTATTGGTTTGGCGCTATTTCCTACCGTGAATGATTTACTTGCCAGCTATGGCTATGCGGTCGTTGAAGATGATAATAGTAAATTTTTAGGCATTATCTCTTTCTTTTGGATTAACGTCATTGCCTTTGTACTGTCTATCACCGCGCAGGCAGCGATGATTCTGCGTTATTCATTCAATTGGTGGTTATGGATTTTATCCAACTTCGTTTGGCTGACCGTCAACTTAATGTCGGGCAATTATATCTTTGCTATTCAAACCATGGTTTATCAGGTGAACTCGTTTGTCGGACTGTATGAGTGGTATCGTAGTGAGCAAGATTCTGTAGAATTGGCAAAACCCGTACGTTAAGGGATAATTTTAGTAAGTGACGAAAAATTGAAAAACAGGCAGATGAGGTTAAAAAGATAACAAGCTTTGACTGTGCGGTTTACCAGATAAAATGGCAGATTGGGCCAATTAGTGCTACAACTGGTATTAATTAGTAGAGTTTTCCATTTATCTGCTGACTATTATTGCTTAACCGTCATTTATTTACTAACAGGGAGGTTAGTATGTCTCGTACGTCGCAAAATCGCATGTCTAAACGCACACTTGAGCAATGGCTCAGTGAGTATTCTGTCAGTCATCAAAATCTAGTCAATAAAAAAATCCATTGGTTATGTGTTCCGGCTATTTTTGTCAGTATATTAGGCATGGGCATGTCGCTCTCCGTCTGGTTTACCTTGGTGATGAGCGCTTTGGTATTAATATTCTATATGCGCTTATCAACGCCGCTGTTTTTAGCCATGGGGATGTTTATTCTCATTTGCCTATCGGTAATGACGTTATTACCGTGGGGCTTTAAGGTTTGGGCAGCTATCTTTGTTGTTGCTTGGATTGGACAGTTTATCGGTCATAAAATTGAGGGTAAAAAACCATCATTTTTTGAAGATTTACAGTTCTTATTAATTGGTCCAGCATGGGTAGCTAATAGCTTGATGGGTCGTAAAAAAAGCCAATCCTAACTATCTACTCTTGCCATTATCTTTAAGCTCAATATTTAAAAAATCATGCCCTAGCCATTTTAACCAAAAAAAGCGCCACCCAACGGATAGTCGGATGGCGCTTTTTTGGTTTTGCTGCTTTTTCGCCTTAGGTATCAAACGCGACCGTTATTTAGCACACGTTTGATACGCAAATATAAAACATACTATTTGCCAAATACTTGCATACGATCTGCAACGGGCTTAAATTCTTTGTCGCCTGCTGGCTGCTCAATCGCACCAAATACCATTTGAGCATTTAGTTCCCAATGCTCATCGATGTTCCATTCGTTGGCCACTTTTTTATCGATGATTGGATTGTAATGCTGTAAGTTGGCACCGACATTGATACTTGCCAAGGCAGTCCAAATCACATACTGGTGCATGGCACTGGTTTGATGCGACCAAATTGGGAACTTATCTGCATATAAAGGAGCGGCTGCCTGCATATCTCTGATGACGCTATGATCTTCAAAGAACATAACCGTACCAGCGCCCGCTTTAAAGCCATTCATTTTTTGCTTAGTTGCAGCAAATTGCTCTTCATTATCAACGATATCACGTAAGGTATCTTCGGTCATTTGCCAAAGCTTATTATGGTCATCGCCAAATAAAACCACGATACGCGTTGATTGTGAGTTAAAAGCTGATGGCGTATGCAAAACCGCATGCTCAACCAACTTGACGATTTCATCGTTTGATACTGGCAATTGATTGCTCAATGCATAGATAGAACGACGCTTTTCAGCCAATTGCTGTAATGTTTTTAGGTCTGACATATATATTTCTCCATATGATTAATAGAATTTCAATCCAATGAAAATAACCGTTAAACCAGTAGGGGCAATGAATAACCTCAAAGCTCCTACTCTTTAATCTCAATTATTATATGGACGTTTGAGATAAATCCGTACTTTGCTTTTGTAAAAAAACTTAATAATACATATCTATTTGAAAGGCAGTTTAACGAATAAAGCTTACCGTTAAATTAACCTTTAAAGACATTAACCTTTAAAGCCTTCAGGTAACTCTGGCGCTGGCAGGCGCTTCATATCTGAATCGACATTACCAAAACGCTCGTGACCGTTATTCCAGTCGATGATAGATTGCTCAATCTCTTCTTTATTGTCCGCGACAAAGTTCCACCACAGTAATACTTGGTTATTTAATGGCTCACCGCCGATAAACATCACACGGGTGCCTTTTTTGGCGACCAGCTTAATACTTTTATTATTGGCAACATCGCTATCATGGAAGCGGAACAATTGATCTTGCTCACAAATCTTGCCTTCAGACTCGATTTGTCCTTCTGTCACCAAGATTCCGTATTCAAAGCCCGGCTCTAAGTTAAGCGTGACCTCACCGTCTTCAACGAAATAGACATCGATACCAACCATTTTTGAATACTGGATGGTCGGCGCTTCGTAACGCTCACCTGATACGCTGGTATAGCTGCCAGTGGTCAGAATCATCTCGACACTATCTTCGCGCCAGGTTGGTAGCTCTGGATAATGATGGAAGCTACGCTCGATTTGCTGATCCGTTGGCAGTGCAATCCACAGCTGTACCATGCTCAAACCGCGCGCCGCATCTGCTGAGCCACCAGTATCTGCGAAAACGCTTTGCTCAGTATGACTGATACCTTGGGTTAGACCGGTGCCCGCTGTCATGACGTTGACTTGGTTTTTGGTAATCACTTGCTCATTACCCAAGCTGTCTTTGTGCAGCACTTCACCATTTAACATCCAGCTAAAGGTTTGCAAGTTGGTATGCGGATGGCGACCGACTTGCATACCTGACTCATCTTCGCCAAATTCAGCAGGGCCAGCATGGTCTAAAAAGCACCAAGCGCCGATGGGCTTTTTGCCTGTATTGGGCAATAGACGCGCAATAGGAATACCGCCAACATCGGCCAAACGTGGTTCTAGGGTTTCGATACTCATGATTCACCTCTTATTATGTGATACGGGATGTGATGTAAAGATAATGGGCAACACGCTATAAAAAAATCAAAGTAGCGCGGCAAAATGATGTTTTTATTTCTACCACGCTTTTTTTACCACGCTACTTTTAACTCAACATGCTATTTTTAACTTAAGTGCACTTTAATGTCAGCACCTTTTAAATTTAGCAGCTTTTAAACTTAGCACCTTTTACATTTAGCATCAGGGATGCTTAAAAGCTCATTGGAACTTCCATTAGCAATACTTTAGCATCTTCTTCTACGTCCATCGTAAAGTTCTTAGTATCCCAAACACCAAGGCCATCGCGGGTATCCAAAGTGTTACCGTTTACCACGACTTTACCGCTAATGACAAAGATATAAACGCCGTTATTAGGGTTTTTTAGCTCATAAGTTTGGGTGATACCTTTATCAAAATCGCCCATGCTAAACCAAGCATCTTGATGAATCCATACCCCTGCGTCGTCCGCATTGGGTGACAATACTTGATTGAACTCGTTTGGCTTTAGGATATCGTCCATACGGATTTGCTGATAACGAGGCTCAACGTTCATTTTATTTGGGATAACCCAAATCTGTAGGAACTTCACCGCTTCGGTATCGTCGCCGTTCATTTCACTGTGCGTGATACCAGTACCCGCTGACATCACTTGGATTTCACCGGTTTCAATGATGCCGTTATTACCGATGTTATCGCCGTGACCGAGCTTACCGGATAGAGGAATACTGATAATTTCCATATCGCGATGTGAGTGCTTACCAAAGCCTTGACCGCCAATGACGAAGTCATCATTGATGACACGTAGCGCGCCAAAGCCCATACGTTCTGGATTGTGATAATTGGCAAAGCTAAAGGTGTGCTTGCTTTTGAGCCAGCCATGGTTGGCATCGCCACGAGAATCTGCTGCATGATAGATGGTTTTCATAATTTATCCTTAGATATTAATAGGTTAAATGTTTATAAATTTATTATTAATTAACTTGCTTAAACAATGGGTCTATTATAATTGTTGTCAGCTAATAGATAAACAACGATAATCGCAATTAACTATTCTTATTTTTAGAACAATAACGTCATAAAGATAGCGTAATATATGGATAACAGAACCATTTATATTCATAACAGAACCATTTGTATTCATAACAGAGCTAGTAGCATAAACTGATACTATCGCTCATGTAATGATAACGAATGTAAATTGGGTCTATAAGATGTTAATCATACTTACGATATAAGGAAATTTAACTATGTCAGAGAATGCAAAGTCAACTACAACAAACAAAACACCATTAAACTACGAAGTCATCGACAATACTGAGCAAAAGCGTTTTGAGATTCATATCGATGGCCATATCGCCTTTGAAGATTATGAGTTTTTTACCACCAGTCAAGGTGAAAAAGGCATTGCTTATACCCATACCGAAGTGCCAGAAGAGTTAGGTGGCCGTGGTATTGCAGGTTATCTTGCCAAATCCATCCTAGACGATGCGGCAGCGAAAAACTTGCGAGTGAAACCCATTTGTCCCTATATCAAAGCCTATATCGATAAGCATCCAGAATACCAAGACAACTCGGTATTTCATAACGCCACGCCTTAAAACGCTACGCCTTAAACAGTAGCTAGCTAAACATAAGCATTTAATTAACACGCAAAAAAACGCCATATCTGATAGATATGGCGTTTTTTATGGACGATGCTTTCTAATCTCTATAATGTAAGCGCTAGAATAATTCAGCTAAAAACGCTTAGGCAATATGTTGTAAAAATTCTTTATCGCGCGCCCTCATTGATAAATACAGTACGGGTAGTACAAACAAGCCCACTGCCCAAAAACTCAGCTGCATATATAACAGCGCACCCACTAACGCCCCGACTAAAAAGCTAAACACCAATACCGAGCTGTGCGCCAGTTTTTTGCCATTATCCGCTGTGCGATTGAGCAAATAATCGGTCAGGTTGATACCCAGTTGCGTAGTATTACCGGTCATCAATACCGTCGGACTCATATGCTTAATCACTGTCTTGCTGGCAGTATTACGAATCGCCAGCGCAATTAAACCTAATCCACCCGTTATCGCCACGGTTATATCATCGGCATCGACAAAGGGTTGATAGTACAGACCGGCAATCATAAAAGCGGTCAAAAAAAACGCTTCCGCTAGGAACAAATGGCTCAGCGTTAATTGTTTATTTTTACTATGGTCAATAAATATCTTGGTCACCATGACCGTCAAAATAAATAACGGTAAGGCGGCAAGCTTAATCCATAGACCCGCCTCACCTTTGACCAAGCCACTGCCTGCCATCACCAAGTTACCTGTGACATGAGCAGTAAAAAAGCCAAACAAAGTGATAAAACCAATGGTATCAATCGCCCCGCCAACCACGGTTAATAGCACAGGCGTTTGATGGCGCCGCCAAAAACTTGGCGGCTTTGAATGTAACGGCTGTGAGTCAGATGAAGCTGATTGGTGACTATCACCTTTATTAGCAGCTTCATTATTAGTATTCGCAGCATTATTAGAGAGTGAGTTAGCCACCCGACTTGCCTGCAAACTGCACAAAATCAGTTACAAAGCCTTGTAAAAATTTTTGCGTGCGGGCGCTAACACTGCCATCTTCATTTAAGCTATCGGTTGCACGGCTGAGATGGATTTCTGGATCGACCATCAGTTGCGCCGAGAGCATTTGCATGCTTTTGCGCACATCAAGCCCACTATTGATACCACCAAAACTCCCCGGCGATGCCGTAACTACGGCAACTTTTTTATGCGTCCAGACACTTTCTTTATAGGGACGCGAGCCGATATCAACGACGTTTTTTAACGCCGCAGGCATGGTGCGATTATGCTCTGGGGTGACAATCAATACCGCATCAGCGTCTTTTAGCTGCTGACGGACACGCTCATAGCTATCAATGGTTTTATCATCATAATCTTGATTATAGAGCGGCAAGTCTGCAATGTGGACTTCCTTTATAGTGACGCTGTCAGGCATCTGCGATACGATATATTCGGCAAATTTACGATTGATAGATTCTTTTCGCAAACTACCAATAACTAGGGCGATGTTGATTGATGCGCTCATAGCAACTCCTGAATGATGATAAAACCATATGGATTAAGCATTTTACTATACTAAATTCTGCGCGTGTTGCTGTGATCAATTGAATAAGCACCTGCACCATGGGCAAAAATCATCAAGAAACCACCCGCCATCGCGATGTTCTTCATAAATGGGTTCATTTGTGATTCATCAATCCAGAATTGGTGGAATAGCAATGCTGAGACAACGCTAAAGCCTGCCATCAATATAGCCACCAAGCGCGCTTTAAAGCCCAATAGGATGGCGATACCACCCAGCAGCTCAACAGCGATGACCAAAGGTAATAACATACCTGGCACGCCCATCGATTCCATATAACCTTGAGTGGCAGCGTAGCCAGTGATTTTAGTAAAACCTGAAAAGATAAAAATCATTGATAAAAATAGGCGACCAATTGGGGCGCTAAGCTCTTGTAATTTGTCCATGATTATTCTCCAATAGTATGAGATTTCTAAAGATAACGTGTTTATTTAAAAGACTTTTGTTTGATTAGGCAACGACATTATTGTAGTCGTTGCTTATCAATAGATAAACCGTGATAATTACAAATATGAGTTCTTATTTAGAGAACAATCAAGGAATGGTTCTATTGATACAATGATAAAAACAGTTAGTATTTGATAGAAGGTATCAGCCGCCACAGAAAGAAGTATTTTTCGATACTGCCTAACCTCCAATACCATACCTCCAATACCATGATTTTTTGCTACACTTATTGTGTTGGTGTATAAGATATACTTAACGCTAGCTTTTAAATGAAGCGCTTTTAAACCGAAGAATTTTAAACCAATATCAGTCTTTGAGCTGATAATTAAAAAAGCAGTATATTTACTCGACAATATACTGACTTTTACCTACTCACTTAACAAAAGGATTGATTTATGATCACTGTAAATTCTATTAAAAAAACCAATCGTGCGCTTACTTTTGCTGCTATCGGTACGCTTGGTCTGCTTAGCACCCTAGGTCACGCTGTGACTTATGAGCTTGACCCACATCATACCGCCGTGCGCTTTTCTGTAGACCACTTCGGTACCACGACCAATGCTGGCGGCTTCTATAATCTATCGGGTATTCTTGAATACGCCCCTAAAGAGAAAAAAGGCTTTGTCGGTATTACGATTCCTATGGGCAGCTTGAGCACAGGCATTAAAGCTTTTGACGGCCATCTAAAATCTGCGGATTTCTTTAACGTAAAAGAATATCCAACCGCTTATTTTAAATCGACTAAATGGGAATTTGATGGCGATAAAGTTAAAGCGGTCAAAGGTGATTTAACCCTGCTTGGTAAGACCCATCCAGTGACTTTAAAAGCCACTAAATTTAACTGCTATGACAGTCCTTTATTAAAAACTGAAGCTTGTGGTGGTGATTTTGAAACCACTATCGATAGAACCAAATGGGGCATCAATACCTTTACCGATGGCGGTATGATGAAAGACATCAAACTGGTCGTTCAGGTAGAAGGTAGTAAAAAAGCAGACCTTAAAAAAGCAGACACTAAATAAGGGTAATTTAACCATTTAAGATAGTGCTTTTAGATTGACCACAGTCTCGACTATTTGGTTTTTTGATAAAAGGCTGGGTTTTTAACTCAGCCTTTTATCTTTTGTATCGTTAATATTAAATAAAATAGACATATTAAATATATACTTAGATAAAGAGAACACTTGGGAAATAACCGTTTTATATCATGGTCATCATACGATATAGCAAAATAATAATAGCTAAATAACAATAGTTAAATAACAATAATGAGGTAGCTAGGATGGGACAACTAGAAGACATGGCGATGTTTGTTCGCATTGTTGAAGCAGGCAGCATTACCAAAGCCGCTGAACAATTAAATATTGCCAAATCAGCCGTTAGCCGTCGTCTTAAGGATTTAGAGACACGTTTGGGCAGTCAGCTTATTAGCCGCACCACGCGCCAATCAAACCTAACCCAAGCCGGTGAGCAATATTACCAAAAAGTGAACAATATACTCAGCGAGGTCGATGCGCTAAACGAGGAAACCAGTGGCGCACCGACGCGTATCGAGGGCACCTTAAAAATGACCGCGCCATTGTCATTCGGCTTGATGCATCTCAATGATGTCATCGATGAATATGCCAATCAGCATCCCAATTTGAACTTTGAGCTCGATTTTTCTGATCGCCATGTTGACTTGATTGAGGAAGGCTATGAGCTTGCCATTCGTATCAGAGAGCTACAAGATTCCAGTTATCAGGCCAAACGTTTGGCACTTATTCGTTATGCACTTTGTGCCAGTCCAGAATATTTAGAAAAGATGGGAACGCCTGCGACCCTAGAAGACTTACAACAACATGAGTTTTTGCAGTATGGTCTTGGTAAAACAAGCACGCTAACCCTGACGGACGCGCAAGGGAAAAAACACAACCACACCATTGATGCCAAAATCAAAGCCACTAATGGCGAGTTCTTGGTGGACTTAGCGGTAAAAGGTCAAGGTATTGTATTTATTCCAACCTTTATCGCTTATAAACGGTTGGCCAAAGGTGAGCTTGTGCCTATTCTTGAACAATATCAATTACCCACACTCAATGCCTATGCGGTATATCCAAAAAACCGCTTTTTATCGCAGCGCTGCCGCTATTTAATTGATTTTATCGCTGAGCGTTTTGGTGATGACCCTTATTGGGATAAATTTTAATAGACCTAACTTAGTAAACTGAGCAGTTTTTTAAAGTCGCTATAAATCTTAAAACAATACTGTTAGTATTATTTTAAGATATCCATCAGTCATAAGGAAATGCATTATGGATTTGCAAGCACTCGGCATGAAAGCCATTCACGAGTTTGATGACGTTCGCCAAAGCCCGTTACCACAAGAGCGTCTAAAAGCAGCGCGTAAGCAAGCAAGCGCCTTTAGAGAGCGCTTTATGGATGAAGCGCCGGTACAGTTTTATCAAAGCGCCGACATGGTGCGTGTTCCCTACCCCACGTGGTACGCCTACAGTGGCGTCTATACCCAAAGCACCTATAAATTCCCCTACATTCATATCCTCAACCGCATTTTTATCATTCAATATCATGACTTTTTGGGTGAATTAAAAACATTGCTATTCTCTCCTTCTGATATCGAAGCAGACCGTGAGACACCATTTTTTAAACGCTTAACAGACAAGATGCCTAACTGGTCACCACTTGAAAGCGTGGTTGCACCTATCATCCGTGATGTCACTGGCGCTTTAGCAGAAGTTGGCTTATCCCCAGAAGATGTTGATTATATAAGCTACGACCATCTGCATACCCAAGATGTACGCCGCTGGCTCGGTTCTAAAAATGTAGGTGAAAAAGATAAGCCTGCCTACTTTCCTAACGCGAAACTATTGATTCACGAGCAAGAATGGCTAAGTACTACGTCTTTATTACCCGTGCAAGCAGATTGGTATTGCCCAAACGGCATCGAAGGCGTCGATGCTGATAAAGTAATTAAATTTACTGGTAGCATCCAATTAGGCGAAGGCGTCGCGCTCGTACATACCCCCGGACATACCGAAGGCAACCATTCGTTAGTCGCACGCGTCCCAGATGGCATCAGAGTGACTTCAGAAAATGGCGTGGGCGCCGATGCTTATGCACCGATGAACTCAAAAGTGAATGCCATCCGCCGTTATGCTAAAGACACAGGCGTGGAGGTTATCCTAAACGGCAATACGCTAGAAGGTAGTAATGAGCAATATATCTCGATGGTCATTGAAAAAACCATCGCTGGTCCCTCAAAAAACCCTGACTTCCCCAATTGCGCCTCAAGTAGTGAAGCGACCCCTTATTGGTTGATTCCCGGACATAAAGTCAGCCATCTAATCGGTGAAGCAAAATTTGGCAGCTTGCAGAACAAATCGGCAAAAAGTCGCTCATTGCAGAAGGAAAGCGCGTGATGGGTTACTTTACCGGTAAAACTGTCTATATCACTGGTGCTGCCTCTGGTATCGGGCTTGAGACAGCTAAGCAGCTCATTCAGCAAGACGCTAAGTTAGTACTGTTTGACGTACAACCGTTTGATGAGGTGCTATCAACCTTGCAAGCTATTAATAAAAATAACGCTTCGATTATCAGCTATGAATTGGACGTCACCGACGCCGATACAACAACTCAAAAAATCGCCGATGCGGCAAGCAAGCAGCCACCTGATATTGTCATGCACTTCGTTGGAATTACAGGTCCTTGGACGTTTGATGAGATGAGCCAAGCACAGTTTGAGCGTGTTATAAATATCAATTTATTTGGTACGCGCAACGTCCTAGCGGCCGTGCGTCCGTTTTTATCACGTGGCGATCAAGTCATGGTCACCGCTTCGATGTCATCTTTTACCGGCAGTTATGGCTACAGCTCTTATAGCGCCTCAAAGTTTGCTATTTGGGGCATGATGCAATCGATAAGCTTTGAGTGGAAACCTCACGGTATTGATATCACTGTTTTTGCACCGCCACCGATAGATACGCCGCTCACCCAAGCGGAAGTCGGCGTCATGGCACAAGCGGGTGTCGGTATGAAAAAGCTGGCAGGCGAGCTAAAAATTGAACATGCCGTTAAATCTATGCTAAAAGGGGTAGAAAAACGGGAGTTCCTAGTCGTACCCGGCGTGATGGCAAACTTAATTAGATTACAGCTGCGTTTCTTTCCGGTCAGCTGGGTGAATTGGATAGGCAATAAAACGGTGGCTTTTTCGCTTAGAAAATAGCGTTTTTTAAAACTGGCTTGTATACATTGAACTTTCACAAGTATTGAATGTCAGTTAGTCACTTAAAAATTCATATAAAAAAGCGTCACCCGATTAAATATCTGGTGACGCTTTTTTATATGACGAGTTTTCTACACTAGCTATTACCGTTAATCTTAATTTTAGTCTAAGGTTTGCACACCGCCACCATTAACAAATAACGTCTGCCCACTGACCCACTCAGAGATAGGCGCCGCAAAATATAGCATCGCACCAGCAATATCATCCGCTTCGCCTAAGCGCTTGATAGGCGTATGCGACAACATTCTCTCTTCAATCTCAGGCGTCAATACGCTCTCTAACGCCGCAGTGCGCGTGGCACCCGGACCTACAGCATTGATACGCACCTCGGGACCGAAATCATGAGTAAGGTTCGCCACCATATGATTAACCGCCGCTTTTGATGCTGCATAGCCACTCATATCTGGGCTTCTATTGACACTCGACATCGAGGTGGTGATAACGATTGAGCCATAGCCTGATTTTTTCATATGTGGCACGCATAATTGGCATAGACGCCACGCGCTAAAAACGTTCAATTCAAAGTCGCGACGGAAATCATCAATAGAGATTTTAAACGGATTTTCTTGACCACCGCCACCGCCGCCTGCATTACTAATCAGGATATTGATACTACCGAATATCTCTACCGTTTTATCGACCATCGCTACCAAGTCTTCGTCTTTTAAGATATTACACTCAACCGCCAAGGCTTTGACACCGTAGCTTTCGATTTCTTTGGCCGCTTTATCAGCCTCTTCCAATTTCAGGTCTGCAATGACGATATTTGCGCCCGCTTGTGCCAAACGCAGTGCCGTTGCTTTGCCAATGCCATTAGCGCCACCCGTCACAATCGCTGTTTTTCCTGTTAAGTCAAATAGCTCATTAAATGATTTGTGCTCAAAAGCTTGCATGGTTAATCCTTATAATAATTATTAATGGAGGCGATATATTGTTTGAAAATTTTTAATATTTAATACATCAAATAAGTATGCCAATTTAAAATCAAATGAATGTGTCCAATCATCCATGTTTTGTAACGCTGCTACTTATACTTATCACATACGCTTTCTCACATGCACTTTGTCATAGCGTTATACATTAGCTTGCCAAATTTCAGGCATAAAAAAAGCCTCACTTCTTATACTAAGAAGTGAGGCTTTAGTGCTTTTGCAAGCCATATTTGGAGCGGGAAAAGAGATTCGAACTCTCGACCCCAACCTTGGCAAGGTTATGCTCTACCACTGAGCTATTCCCGCTAATTATCAAATCGCAATGTTGTTAACAACGACTACGTCTCGATAGGCTGGCTATTTTAGCAAATATTCTGAGAGTGTCAATACCTTTTTTCAAATTTTTAATCAAAGGTATGGTTTTTAAATTTATCTTAAGAGAAAAACAAGCATAGAGTATTGATTCTAATTGCTATTTTAATTTACCTCATTAAGATAATAATTTCAAATAAATAGAAAAAATAATAGCAGTCTCAGCATTCTGCCCGCCTAACCTTTGCTTACAACATGCTGACAACGTTAAAATGCTAGCAAAATATAATTTTTCTATAGAAATTATAGAAATAGAAACGCTTGCGCGCAAACGATAAAGCGGCTTTAACTGCTGTATCCACTTCCATTATCTCTTGTGCGACCTACTTACCTTTTAACAGCACTTACAATCCTACCGCCTATTGTTACTTTTTCTGTCTAGGCTTTAGGTTGTTAACATTATTATACTTATGGCTAATGACAGTTGGAGTAAAATTCCACTGTTTTAGTAGACGGGCAAACGGTAGCAATACTTCAATAATAAGCTACCCTTTCCTCTACTATTTTAATATTGGCATTGTTCCACTTTATTTTTTCCATTTACAGCGAGGACGTTTATTATGAAAAAACTGCTTACCACAACAGTTATGGCGGCATCATTGTCGGCATTGGCTATGACCGGTTGTTCTAGCACGACTAGCACTGGTGCCGTCGGCGTTGACCGTCAGCAGCTATTATTAGTCTCAAATGAGCAAGTATTGCAGCTATCGGCGCAAAGTTATGCCAAAACGCTGCAAGAAGCAAAAGCACGCGGCTTACTGGATACCAATAGCGCGCAGCTCAATCGCCTAAAAAATATCTCGAACCGTTTGGTCGGTCAAGTCGGCGTCTATCGTCCTGATGCGGCAAAATGGCAATGGGAAGTGCATACCATTAAATCTAATGATTTAAACGCCTTTGTGATGCCCGGCGGTAAAATTATGTTTTACTCGGGTATTATCGACCGCTTGAATTTAACGGACGATGAAATTGCCGCTATTATGGGACATGAGATATCGCACGCCCTACGTGAGCATTCACGTGAGCGCTTGTCACGTCAATACGCTACCCAAACTGGTATTGGTATGGCAGCGAGCATCTTTGGTCTCTCACAAGGGCAAGCGCAACTGGCGAACGTCGCGGGCGATTTAGGATTGAGCCGTCCGCACAGCCGTACACAGGAATCTGAGGCGGATCAAATCGGTCTAGAGCTAATGGCACGTGCAGGCTATAACCCACAAGCAGCGATTACTTTATGGCAAAAGATGCAGCGCGCCAGCAAAGGCGAGCCACCACAATTTTTAAGCACTCACCCGACCAGTAACAACCGTATCGCTGAGCTACAATCGTTAATGCCTAAAGTGATGCCGCTTTATCAAAGATCACGCCGTTAATGGATGATGCTTAAGCATTAAGTATCAATCTAATGACAAGTACGGACTAATGGTAAGTAATGATAAATAAGAAAAGCAGAGCGTCATATATTGCGCTCTGCTTTTTTATGCGTGCTGCTAAAATATTTTATAGTAAACTGACTATTGCACGGCTATAAACGGTCACTTGATGCAGCATAGCGGCACAGTGAACTGTGTCTGCTATAATGGGCACAATCAGCCATTTAAATGGTTAAGCCCTATAAGATAAAGGATGATTATGACTATCAATACGCCTACGACCAATCTGTCTACTAACACTCCAACCGCCGATGCCCTTAATAATGAGCTACAGGCTTTGCAAGCGCAGCATATTGAGCTGGTAAATGAATCGATGAATCATGCGGGTTACTTTGACGGTAAAGAAAGCCATTTTAAACTGACCATTGTCAGTGACGCCTTTGAAGGCAAACGTCTAGTTGCGCGTCATCAGCTGGTATATGCTCTGGCAAACTCGCTACTGACCTCACAAGGTGGTCAAATCCATGCCTTGGCTATTCATGCTTATACGCCAACAGAGTGGCAAGGTCAAAGCCCTGAGAGTCCACTGTGCGCTGGTCAAAACAAAGGTTAGATGGCGGTTTTATTGTTTACTATTTTTAAACAGCTACCATTAAACATTATAATCAAATACTAACTTCTAATAATATAAATAAGCTGGCAAACGGCACCTTTAAAGGAAATCCTACCCAATGAAACATTTACATATGCTCATAGCAGTACTGTTGATTGCGGCGTTTTTATATCAAAGCTATCTGGTATTAAGCGCAAACAAGCAAATGCCATTGGCGCTCAAAATCTCTACCCATATCCTCTATGCCGTTATTATTCTTTCAGGGGCTGGTATGCTCATGCAATTAATGAGTGCCAATGCGCCCGTGCAATGGGTTTTTGCAAAAATTATCTTGCTCGTTGCCGCCCTTAGCGCCAGTATCAAAGCCTTTAATAACAATGCAACACTGAGCCAAAGAAAAACCGGTATTCTGATTGCAGGTGTCGCTTATATCGGCATCGTGGTGCTTGCCTTTAGCAAACCGGGTAATTTGTTTTAATCATTGCTAAACGATATATTTTTCAATATCTTAATCGCCACTTTTTTGCTATCTTAAATAAATACGCTTTCTAAAATGTACTGTTTAAAACGTAACATTGTTAATTAATACCAAAACAGATATTAATTAACAGCAGGCATTAATAAGCACGGTAAACATCCTCATTTAGCTTATGGAGACATTATGAAAACTCTTACTGCAGCAACACTACTGGCAACAGCTGGCGTTTTTGGTCTCTCAGGCTGCGCCTCAACGGGTAATATCACCCCGCAATATGTGCCACCAAGCACCTATCAAAGTTATGATTGCCAAGCGCTTAGTCAAGAATATAATCGCGTCAATCGCTATGTCGATGCGGCGCGCAATGAGCAATCAACCCTATCCGCCTCAGGCGTCGGCGTTGGGGTTTCCGCTGGACGCTGGGGTATTTCCCCTAATATCAGCTTTGGTGTTGGTCAAAGCAACAATACTAAAGCGCGCGATGCCAAGCTATCAAGACTGTATGGCGAGCGTGATGCCATCATTCAGTCTGCCCGTATCCAGCGTTGTAGCTTTGCCAATGGTATTAAGATTTATGGTGAGTAATTAATCATACTTAAGCAAAGTTAACTTAATAAGATCACTTAACTATGAATAGTCTTCATACTCACTATGACACCTTAATGGTATCTAGGAATGCTTCTCCGGAAGTTATACGAGCTGCTTTTAAATCTTTATCGCAAAAATATCACCCGGACAAGAACAATCATCCAAACGCTGATCAAATCATGCAGCAGTTTAATGAGTCATATAAAACATTATCCGACCCTATCGAACGCAGCAAGTACGACAGATCATTAGCTGAGTATGAAAGTAAGTTTAATGATGAAAATAATTTTCAATATGATTTTGCTAAAACAGACCACGGATCAGGACGACGAAGTAAAGTAGTAGTGATTAATATCCCTGATTCGATATCACTCGATAGTACAAAAGAAAAAATTCGTAAGTTTACAGCCAGTAAACCAAAGTCAGCAACACATGATTCGAAAGTGTTAAAAATATTTTTGAATTTGATAATTATAATCCTTATCTTAACACTTATTGTACTTCTTACCTGGACTGCACTCTCCATATAGACTCACTTTACCTTACATAAGTAATCTTTTAGAATAGCTTACAAAAAAAGCCAATACGCGATAAGCATATTGGCTTTTTTGTGTCTAACAATCAGGAGTAAAAACTCAAGCAACGCTTATGCGTTTAAGCTTTTTACCCACTGCACAATTTGATCGCTAGGTAACGCTCCAGACTGGCGCGCGACTTCTTTGCCATTTTTGAAAGCAACCATCGTCGGCAAGCTACGAATATTGTAAGGAGCCGCCGCTTGCTCGTATTTATCGGTTTGTATTTTGGCAAAAACCACTTGCGGCAACTGACTGGCCGCCGCTTTAAACTGCGGTGCCATCATCAGACACGGCTGACACCAGCTTGCCCAAAAATCAACGATGGTCAATACCTCGTTTTTTTGAATGACTTTACTAACCGTTTGGGCATTTAGCTCATGAGGACCGGCCGTTAATAATGGCTGACCACATTTACCGCAGTTTGGTGCCGCATTTAGCCGTGTGGCGGGTATACGATTGGTTGCCTGACAATGCGGGCAGACCAGATGAGAGTTTTGCTCAGTCATTATACAACTCCTTTATCATTAGCACTGGAATTGGCACTCGTCTTAGCAAAGCGCCTATGCTTGATATTTATGCATTTATTACGATAAAAATTAATCATTATTTAGCGCTTACACGTGTTCATCCCAAGCATTTTATATAACGGACAAAAACGGAATAGCCCAGTTAGCAGGGGGATTAGACCGACTACGCCCCACCAACTTTGGAAATAAAGCCCCAAGCCGATAATGACCACACCAACGATAATACGTAGTAAACGCTCAGTACTTCCAACGTTAATTTCCATAGCTAAATCCTCAGTTATTATTAATTGATCCTAAAAAACAGCCATCTTTTTATCTCACCATATTTCTCATTTCATCTTACAGATTAGCATTATGATGGCTGCTACTCGTATTGTGCCTGCGTAACTTTCTGCTCTATTTGTATATTGAGGACACGCCCTAGTTACTAAAGCGCATTAATCGGCACTTTTAGATAACGGGTGCCATTGTCTTCTGGTTTTGGAAAATGACCGGCATCAATATTAAGTTGTACAGATGGGATAATGAGCCGCGGCATCTCTAAATTGGCATCGCGGCGCTCACGCATCTCAACAAACTCGGCTTCATTAATGCCGTCTTTAACGTGAATATTACCGAGCTTTTGCGCTGCTACCGTCGTGGTTGGACAATGCTTGCGACCTTGACTTGGATAGTCATGGCACAGATACATCAGGGTCTCATCAGGAAGTGCCAGCAGTTTTTGGATAGACTGATACAGGGTTTTGGCGTCTCCTCCCGGAAAGTCACAGCGCGCCGTACCCACATCGGGAGCAAATAGCGTATCACCGACAAAGACCACGGTTTTTTCATCGTCAGCGGCAAGATACGCCATATCCGCGCGCGTATGGCCGGGCACATACATGGCAGTAATCGTAATGCCGCCAAGTGCCAAGGTTTCGCCATCATCGGTCAAGATATCAAACTGGCTGGCATCGGTACGAAAGCTGCTATCAAAGTTAAAAATTTGCTTAAATATTTTTTGCACTTCAGTGATATGTTGACCGATGACCAGTTTGCCGCCAAGTGTCTCTTTTACATGTATAGCGGCCGATATATGATCGGCATGGGCATGGGTTTCTATAATATAAACCAGCGCCCAACCCTGCTCACGCACGAACGCTATTACCTTATCGACACTAGCGGTATCCGTACGTCCTGACTTGGCATCGAAATCCAGAACAGGATCGATAATGGCACACACTTGCTGCTGCACATCAGCGAGTACATGGGTGTAGGTCTCTGTGTCGCTATGTAAGAAGGAATGAACTTGCATGGCTACCTCTTTGTTTTTATATGAATGTTTTATTATTTAATGAAGTCTTACGTATAATAAATACTTGTTTATAATATTTGAATGTACATAATACCTATCTTGCATACCACTATAGCAACCAGCTAACAATTTATCAATTTATATAATGTAAATAATGATAACTTGCTATAAATCGCGATATCATTGATAATTAACTATATATAACCATATCTTATCTATAAACTTTGCCTTTTTTATCTATAGCTTAAATAAGGAGTTCGCTCTGACTACTTCAACTTCAGCATTGAGCACGTCTACTAATCACACTGGTAAACCTGTATCTGCCAGCGTAACAGACTTTGCACCCAAAGACCTTGCTGAGCAAATGCAACATGCATCCATGCAGGCCAGTCAATTATTAAAATCGCTCTCGCATCCTGATCGCTTATTACTGCTATGTCAGCTAACCCAAGGTGAATACTGCGTCAGTGAGCTTGAAGACTTAGTCGGTGTCGGTCAGCCAAGCTTGTCGCAGCAGCTTGGTATCTTACGTAAAGACGAGCTGGTGACGACCCGCCGCGAGGGCAAGCAAATCTATTATAGTATCGCAAGCGATGATGCGTTATCGGTATTGCAGTTATTGTATGAGCGCTTTTGTGCCAAAACAGACGCATAATTGGTCATTTAGCTCTTAGCTGTAATTAACCTTTTTTATATTGTGATGACCTATTGCTATGCCTTCTATCGCCACTCGTCTGATTCCTGCTTGGTTACGTCAGTACCAGCTGTCTGCCCTGCCGACTGATGTCATCGCGGGATTGGTCGTTGGGGTGCTCGTCATTCCACAAAGCTTAGGTTATGCGGTGCTAGCAGGATTGCCGCCTGTCTATGGACTCTATGCGGCTATCGTACCCGTGCTGGTGTATGCGTGGATAGGCTCAAGTAATGTGCAAGCTGTGGGACCCGTCGCTATCACCGCGATTATGACGGCAAGTAGTTTGCATCCTTACGCCAATGAGGGCACGCAGCAATATATATTAATGGCCAGTTTATTGTCATTGATGGTTGGGACGATGTTATGGCTGGCAGGTCGGCTTAAGCTTGGCTGGATTATGCAGTTTATCAGTCGCGGCGTATCAGCAGGTTTTATCAGTGGCGCGGCGGTACTGATTTTTGTCAGTCAGCTTAAGTATCTGACGGGGATTCCTATTGCAGGTAATGGTCTCATTGGTTACTTATCGAGTATGCAGATGTATGCCCGCCAGCTGCATCCGCTAACCTTAGTTATTGGCGTCATTGCTTTTACGCTGTTATTTGCCAACCGTTATGCGAGCAAATGGGTTTGGCGCTCTTGGTTGTCAGCCTCTTATACTAAGTGGGCTGAGCGTCTATTTCCGCTCATTTTGCTTGCTCTTGCCATCGTATTAAGCATGAGCTTACATTGGACAACGCACGGCGTGGCAACGATTGGTACTATTCCGCAGGGTCTGCCTACTTTTACCCTACCGTACGTGCCAGATTTTCATGAAGCGCTCAACCTATTACCGAGCGCCGGTTTAATGGCATTGATTATCTTTGTTTCCAGCAGCTCAGTTGCAAGCAATTATGCACGCCTGCGCGGCGAAACCTTTGATGCCAATCATGAGCTTACTGGTTTGGGTCTGGCCAATATGGCGGGCGGATTCTTTCAAAGCTTTACGGTCGCTGGCGGCTTTTCACGTACCGCAATGAATGCTGATTCAGGTGCCAAAACGCCGGTCGCAAGTTTAGTAACGATACTGATCATGATTGCAGCGTTAATCGCTTTTGGCAATTTATTATCACCTCTGCCCTATGCTTTATTGGGCGCGACCATCATGGCATCGATTGTCGGTCTCATTGATATGGCGACTTTAAAGTCAGCATGGCAACGCGACCGCTTAGATGCGGCAAGCTTTCTAGCAGCATTTATCGGTGTGCTGATATTTGGGCTAAATACTGGCTTGGTCATCGGTTTGATGGTGTCGTTTGCCAGCCTAATTTGGCAATCGAGCAAACCACATGTCGCCGTCGTTGGTCAGCTAGCGGGTACGGGACATTTTCGCAATATCAATCGTCATGATGTGGTGACGTTTAGCAATTTATTGATGCTGCGTATCGATGAGAGCTTGTTTTTTGGCAATAGTGAATCCGTGCATCGCAGGGTCATACAGGCGACGCGGCAATATCCCGAAGCGCATGAGATTATTCTTATTATGTCAGCGGTCAATCATATTGACTTGACCGGCCAAGAGATGCTTATCAGCCTCAATCAAGAGCTGTTGAATCAAAAAAAGCACTTAAGCTTTAGCTTTATCAAGGGACCGGTGATGGACATTATTGAAAACACACCGGTCATAACCCACCTATCAGGGCAGGTTTATTTAAGTACCATGGATGCGGTCAATGCGCTTAAGGATGTTTAATAACACTGCATTTATGCAGCTCAAGTTAAATTATTCATGACCGTTATTGTCCGTGACAAAACACCCGTGACAAAACACCCGTGACAAAACCTTAATTATAAAACATCAATGACAAAACAGAGATATGATAAGAGCTGTGTTATGCTAAATTACTATCAGATTTAAAACTTACTGTCTCTAGAAACACCAGAAATTCTAACGCCATTTAATATATGCGACTTAAGCTACTTATGACCGATGATTTAACCATTTATAAGCAAATTTACCCAAGCCAATGCGTCAAGATTGCCGAGCTTGGCTACCGCTCTGTGCTCAATATTCGACCTGACGCTGAGACAGAGACGCAGCCCAATAGCTGTGACTTTACCAGCGCGACGGCAAAAGCCAACCTCACCTATCAGCATTTACCGTTTGATGATGAGCGTTTAAGCATGGCGACTGTCGAGCAGTTTGCAGCCTTTTATCGCACCATGCCCAAACCCATCCTGATGTTTTGCGGCACGGGTGCACGCGCCAAATTACTGTATCAAAGTGCGCTGATGCAAGGCTTGTTGTAAAGAGCCGTTATATTTTACTTAAGTGCTTTAAGCTAATCACAAAATTTTCATTTTTACGCTAAAAAATAACAAGGAGCTCTTATGAGCCATCAAGTTAGTATTACCGGACAAATCACCCCTGACCAAGTACCTATGATTGCTGAAAATGGTTTTAAAACCATTATCAACAACCGTCCAGATGGTGAAGAACCAAACCAACCAACCAGTGCTGATATTGAAGCCGCCGCTAAAAAAGCAGGACTTGCTTATAAAGAAGTGTCTTTTGCCGGTAGTGAGCTTAATCAAAACCATGTCGAAGAGTTTGCGGACTTTTTTAACCAAGCTGAGCAGCCAATGCTGATTTTTTGCCGTACCGGTAACCGCTCAACGGGTATTTATGAGGCGGCAAAGCGTATGGATTTATTAGACGATTAATACGGATTTAAATATAATCGTTACTGCTTGAGAAACGCCCGTCCAAAATTTGGATGGGCGTTTTTTTGCATACCACTAAACTATTGACTGGTCAATTCTTAATAATAAAGACATAATAAAATCCTACTGATACCGACTAATAGGACTTTATGATGCAAAAACCGCTACTCATCATCGGCAATAAAAATTATTCGTCGTGGTCATTGCGAGCTTGGCTACTACTCAAGGCATTTAACATTGATTTTGATGAGCAACTGATTGAGCTGTTTCATCCATCAGCGACAGCCATTCTCAATGAGCATGCGCCAACCGGCAAAGTACCGGTTTTGGTTTATGGTCAAGACATCGATAATAACAGCGATAAGGTCACGGTCTGGGATACCTTAGCGATTGCCATTCACGCCAATGACTATCTGACAGACTTAGATGTTTGGACAGGACTGAGTAAGTCTGATACTAAGATCAATACCAGCAACAGAATAAATAGCGCCTATTGCCAAAGCATTATTGCGGAGATGCACTCAGGTCTAATGGGCATTCGTAGTGAGATGCCGATGAACATTCGAGCTAAAGCAAAAATACAACCAAGCGCTGCCTGTCTAAGCGATATCGCCCGTATAGAAAATATCTTTGCAGATTGTTTAAAAAATCGCTCAAAAGACAGCTACTTGTTTGGACTTTTCACGGCTGCCGATGCTTTTTTTGCCCCTGTGGTTCTACGCTTGCAGACTTATGCGGACGCCTCGGGCATACCATTGCAACCAATAACCAAACAGTATTGTGCAACGATGTTAAACAATCCTCATCTACAAGCTTGGCGAGAAGCGGCACTCTATGAAACTCGCATTATTAAAGAAGATGAAGCAGGTGAATTACTCTCGGTAGCTGGTGTATTAGCAGATTAAAACTACATCAAACGCAAAATCAAACGTTTGCTAAATTTTTAATAACGCTTAAGATGATAGAAACACAAGGACTGTGATTTCTTTAGCAAGTTACTTTTAATACGCTTTCAATAGGTCTTTAATGCGCCTCTATATTTAACAAGGAATGTTTCATGAGTAATAATGCGTTGGCGCTATTGCCGCTAGCACTTGCCTATATTATGTTTACCTTAGGAACGGGGCTTAAGCCAAGTGATTTTAAGGTCATCGTTAATCACCCAAAAGCGTTTATTGTCGGCTTAATCAACCAAGTCATTTTTGTGCCTTTGGTTGCGTTAGCGGTCGTCTTAGTCATGTCGCCGCCACCTGCTATTGCCTTTGGTATCATGCTGATTAGCTTTTGCCCAGGCGGTGTGACCAGCAACATGCTCACTTACTATGCTAAAGGTAATGTGGCGCTGTCAGTCGCACTCACGGGCGTAGTGAGACTGTTATCAGTGGTGACACTGCCTATCTTAATTACGCTGGCTTTTAATCACTTTATGCAAGATCAAGCAGGCTCTATCAGCGCACTAAAAATCGGCGTGGTGATGTTTTTACTGACTACCTTACCTGTGACCCTAGGTATGCTCGCGCGTTATAAATTTACTGACTTTATGGTACGTAGAAGCGGCATTCTAAATGGCTTAGCCAGTCTGTTTTTTGTCTTAATCGTCTTTGCTGCTATTGCGACCAACTGGCAATTACTACAAGAGCAATTGGCGTCTATTGGGTTTGAGTTGGTCTTTATCATTGTCATCTTGTTTGCGTTAAGTATTCTGACCTCTAAAGCCATGCAGCTCAGCTGGTTTGATACCAAAACCATCTCGATAGAAACCAGTATTCAAAACAGCACAACTGCGATTACCTTGGCACCTATCATTATGGGTGTCAGCACATTACCGGTCATCGCCCTACCTGCTGCGGTATATGGTGTGTTGATGTATGTGGTTGCGCTGCCCGTGATTGCGTTGATTCGGAATAAAAACTGATTGTATAAGCACAAAAAAAAGCCATCTCATTTGAGATGGCTTTTAACACTAACGGTAAAGCTAAATAACTTACTGCATAACTAAGTATTCAAACGCTGATAATGCGGCTTTTGAACCTTCGCCCATTGCAATATTAATCTGCTTAAATGGTACGGTCGTGACATCACCACAAGCAAAGATACCTTTGCGGTCGGTGCGGCATCGTTCGTCAATCTCAATCTCACCAAAGCGGTTTAGATCAACAAAGCCTTTGACAAATTCAGTATTCGGCACCAAACCAATCTGCACAAACACTGCTGAAACATCAAGCTCTTTGGTTTCACTGCTGCTACGGTCTTGATAAACGATAGACGTCACTTTACCATCTTGCGCCTTGATTTCTTGAGTCGCTGCTCCAGTGATAAATTCAATATTGGCTTTTTCTTTGGCTTTATTAATCAATACCTGATCCGCTTTTAGCTCATCGGCGAATTCAAGGACGGTCACATGTTTAACGATACCTGCCAAGTCTAGCGCCGCCTCGATACCTGAGTTACCGCCACCGATGACAGAGATGTCTTTACCTTTAAAGAATGGACCATCACAGTGCGCGCAGTAAGCAACGCCTTTACCGACGTTTTCATCTTCACCTGGGACACCAAGCTTACGCCACTGAGCACCCGTTGCCAAGATAATACTGCGTGTCTCAAACGTCTCGCCAGTATTTAGATGAATACGGTAGTTTTCATCATCCGTTTCGCTAATTTCTTTGACGCTGACATGCTCTTTAAGCGTAATATCATATTCGTGCAAATGCTTTTCAAAGTTCGCCGACAGCTCACTACCGGTCGTTAAAGGTACAGAGATTAAGTTCTCGATATCTTGCGTGTCTTTCACTTGCCCACCAATACGATCGGCGACCATAGTGACTTTTAAGCCTTTACGCGCGGTATAAATCGCTGCCGCCACGCCAGCAGGACCGGCTCCGATAATCGTCACATCTTGCTGCTCTAACTGTTCAGCATCGTCATCAGCTTCGCTCAGTAAATCAGGAAATTGCTCTTGCAACTTCTCAATCAATTTAGCCGTGTCAATCAGACCATTCGCAAACGGCTTACCATTTAAAAACACTGCTGGTACGCCTTGGATGTTATTGGCTTCTACTTGCTCTTGGAATAATGCGCCATCGATCATCTCATTACTGATGTCATCATTGAGCAAGGCAAATTGGTTCAGCGCTTGCACCACTTCTGGGCAACTGTGGCACGAGAGCGACACGTAAGTCTGAAACTGTAGCGGCTTATTAAAACGCTTAATCAGCTTTTGAATACCTTCATCAAGTTTTAGCGTATGACCGCCAGCTTGCAAAATCGCCAAAATCAACGAGGTAAATTCATGACCTCCAGGGATACCGCTAAAGACAATGCCGGTATCGGTCAATACGCCATCGATATGGCTGACTACTTTAAAGCTAATCGGGCTTGGCAAGCTGTCATCGGTAGCTGTACTGTCAAAATTAATCTTATCCGTGGTGCCAGCGATTTTAGTCAAAAAATCAATCAGCTCAGCGCGCTTGCTATGTTCGCCGTTACCCAATACAAAGGTAATTGGACGGGTCATGTTTTCACTGTAGCTTTTGACTGCATCTAATAAACTTTTATCTATCATGTTTGTTCCTCATTATTATTAAATATGTAACGCCAGCTACGATGCTGAGCATTTGAATAGGGTTTGGTGATAAGTTAAGTCGCTGATTTAGAACGCTAAAAATACCGGCCTTACCACCTTTGATACGTCTATTATCAGGGGTTTGCAGGTTTTGGGCAAGCTGATAAACTCAAACCTTACGTTTTGTAAAATATATCATAAACCGATATTATTATTTAAATTCAAAACCACTGATAAATAGAAGTCAATGATAGTCGTAGTATCTGGCAAATTTTTTCGCTACAATCGAGTGAAGCGAATAAGAAAAACTCTTATTTGTCCCATGGCAGGTTGGCGGTTATCGCAGTGTATTAACAGCCCTTTCTGCTGCTAGTAAGTCTATGCACTTTTGAGCTGAATAACGATTTGGCTCAATGACATTCAAGTCTCACAATCATAGCAATTCATCACAGCACTCTTAACTAAAATGCGCCGATGCTTTGATAAGCTTGCGCTTTATAACAAGGATGACAACATGAGAAAGACTGATACATGGCAAGACAACAGAGATATTATTGCTGAGCTTAAGCAAAAAGACAGTCACTTTGCGACTATTTTTGACGAACATACGCAGCTTGATCAGCAAATCAATCAGCTGGATAAAGATTTGGTCAAGCATGCCAGTCGCGATGAAGAAATCGAGCAAATGAAACGGCGAAAGCTGCATTTAAAAGATGAGATTTACAAAATAATCGATAAAAATAAATTACAATCTCATGCTTAACTAGTGGCCAGTTTATACCGTTAGACATTATAAAGTCTTATAAGATTGAGACAAAAAAAGACCCCGTTAACATCAGTTAACGGGGTCTTTTTTCTAGCACTTTATTTAGCATTATCAATCAGCAAATACCGCTTTAAATAATACTAAAATCTTAATCTAATAACTTTAGTCTAATAAAGGAAGACTTAGATTTTACCAACTAGATCAAGGCTTGGTTTAAGAGTTTCTTGACCTTGTTCCCAAGCTGCTGGGCAAACTTCGCCGTCGTTTTCACGAACATACTGTGCTGCTTTCACTTTACGTAGCATGTCTTTTGCACTACGGCCGATGCCGCCTGCATGGATTTCAGCAACTTGAATCAAGCCGTCTGGATCCACTAAGAATGTACCGCGCTCAGCCAAACCTGCTTCTTCAATCATGACGTTAAAGCCACGAGTGATACGACCAGTAGGATCGCCGATCATTGGGTAAGTTACTTTGCCGATGGCTTCTGAAGAATCATGCCATGCTTTGTGGGTGAAATGCGTATCGGTTGATACTGAGTACACTTCTACGCCCAAACCTTTAAGCTCTTCGTAATGAGCTGCCATGTCTTCAAGTTCAGTTGGGCAAACAAAGGTAAAGTCAGCTGGGTAAAATAGGAAGATTGCCCAGCTGCCTTTTACGTCTTCTGAAGTGATGGTTTTGAACTCACCGTTTACAAACGCATCTGCTGAAAACTCTGGGATTTCTTGATTGATAATAGACGCCATGATTGGCTCCTTTTTTTGATTGATTGTTGTTGAGTTAATGGATGTTTATTGTTGGTTATTTCTACTAACCCTTTGCTTAACTGGGCTACCTGACAAACTATACGCGAATTCTATGGTTAATCCAGTTAAAAGTTTTTAATGTGATGTTTTGTTTTATTAAACTTGTTAAACTATTCTATCTGCTTTTTTATCCGTACATCGGCATTAAATTGCTATAGTACACAAGATAAACGAGTAAAACAAATTGCGTTAAAAACCCATTAACAGAGAGGTTTTATGATTACCTTACGTCAACTTGAGTTTGCCTTAGCGGTTGCCAAACATCGTCATTTTAAGCGTGCGGCAGAAGACTGTAATATCTCACAATCAGCGCTGAGCTTGGGTATCGCCGAGTTAGAAAAACAACTTGATACGCAGATTTTTGAGCGTAATAATAAGCAAGTCTTGATTACGCCTATCGGTGAAGATATCTTGACGCGGGCGCAGCGCGTGTTTTCGGAAGTCAATGATTTGACCACGCGCGCGCATAGCCATCAGTCACCACTTGCTTACCCTATGACCGTCGGAATTATTCCAACGATTGCCCCTTATTTGCTGCCAAAAGTGTTGCCTGCGCTACGTGAACACTATCCAGAATTTCGTATGACCATTGTCGAGCAGCAAACCGAGCGTTTGCTTGAGCAAGTCCGTTATGGTCATATTGATACCGCCATTATTGCGCTGCCGTATGCGGTCGATGGCTTGCATACTTTTGAATTTTGGAGCGAGGACTTTTTTGCCGTCTTCCCAAAAGATGACGTCCATGCCAAACTTAAAACCATCAATGCTGATGAGCTAGCAACGGCAAATCTGATGCTATTAGGTGAAGGACATTGCTTGACGGATCAAACACTGACGGTCTGTCATTTTGACCGCGCGCAAATGAAATCCAGTTTTTCTGATGCCAGCTTAAACACCCTTATTCAAATGGCCCTTGCCAATATGGGGACGACATTAGTGCCAGAGATGGCATTAGACCAGCTACATCTGCAAAATCAAAATGCAGTTGCGGTGCCACTAGCCGAGGAAGGACCGCATCGTCATATCGCCTTTGTCACTCGTTTAAATTATGCCCGCGTCGATGATGTTAATTTATTAGGTAAGCTCTTTAAACAAGCATTTGAAGATGCGGCTAGTAAAAAGTAAGCATTTGCTAATAGATTGCAGTCATTAAATAAAGGCTAACTATGGACGGGTTGTCACAAATAGAGACTGAGCTTGGGACGATTTTCGAGTGGCATTTAACGGCTATTAATAACGCTATCGAGCCAGCAATATTAAAAGCACTTTGGCAAGATATCGCCGTGCGCTATAACGAAAGCCAGCGCACTTATCATAGCTTGCAGCATATTCAGCAGTTATTTACGCAGTTTGAACAGATTAAGCACCATTTAAATGAGCCGCATATTATCGCATTGGCACTGTTTTATCATGACGTGATATATGCGCCGACGCGCTCAGATAATGAGCCTAAAAGTGCAGAATATGCCGTCAAGTCCTTAAGCCCTTATCTAAGTGCTGAGCAATGCCAATATATCTACGCGCTGATAATGATGACGGCTAGCCATCAAATTGCCGACATTGATGAAGGGTCAGACAAAGCTAGAAAAAGCGATGCCGCCTATTTACTAGATATGGACTTAAGTATTTTAGGGGCATCTTGGCCTGAGTATGAACGCTATGCGCAAGCTGTCCTCCAAGAATATGCGCATATCTCAAATATAGATTATCGCGTTGGACGCATAGCAGTATTAAAAGGATTGTTAGCGCATCCAACGCTTTATCTGACTGATTATTACTATGCACGGTTAGAAGAACAAGCTCGAGAAAACATCAAGCGTGAGATTATTTTGCTTGCATCTTAATAAACAGCTCACTGCCCTGCCGTGCGGGATGTGAGTTATAACTTGTCTCCATAATCTCAATATCAAAATAAGGCGCAAAACGCTGTTGGTATTCAGCTTTTGTACCGCCAAACGGTGGCTCATCTCGTCCAAAGTCTTTATCAAACAGCAAACCAACCAGCTTACCATTCGGTTTCAATAATGCTGCCATCTGCGCTACATATTCATCACGGCGCGCAGGATTTATCGCACAAAAAAACGTCTGCTCAAGCACCCAATCAAACTGATACTTCTCAGGCGACAATTCAAAAAAGTCGGCACAGATTAAATGCTCAGCTGGAAAGTCAGGATAGCGCTCCGCAAAAGCGTCAATCGGCGCAGGCGCAAAATCAACCAAGGTAACATTGGTAAAACCTTGCTCATGGAGATAACCAACCTCGTAAGCATTACCTGCCCCTGGCACTAAAACAGCCTGACTTTTAGCAGATTCAGGCAATTGATCAATATAAGCTTGGAGCGGTGGCGACACCTGTCCCATATCCCAGCCGATACTGTCTTGCTCATAACGCTGCTGCCAAAACGCTGCTTGATTGACATTTTCCATATGACATCCCTGTATATACGATAGATAAGACTTATTATTTAAACGACATAATTTGTATCGTTATGATTAATCATATCAGTCTTATGGCGCTTGTTGACAGTACTTGTTGATAATACTTGTTGATAATACTTAGGTGAAGAGTTTAATCTAACTGTCCCGTCTTCCCTGCCAGCATATTATGCCAATGCTGATAATCAGGCATCGCGGTCGCCACCGTTTGCCAAAAGACGCGACTATGATTGGCATGATGCAAATGACACAGCTCATGGACGATGACGTATTCGGTGCATTCGATAGGATAAGCGGGCAGATAGACAGACAACCAAATTCGCCGTGCACGGGTATTACAACTGCCCCAGCGCGTATGCATTTTCTTTAGACGTATCTCATTGGCTGTCGCACCGACAATTGGTTGCCATTTTTCAAACAGAGAAGGTATGACTTCAGAAAGCTGTTGTCGATAGTAAGTAATTTTTTTATCATAATTTAAGGTAAACGATTGCTCTACGCCCCATAACAGCAACGTGCTATCGGCAGTTGATGACTCTTTTGAAGACTCTTTTGAAGGGAGTTGTCGCCGTCTATATTGCTCTAATACTTGGCCGTGGTTAGCGATTGCCCATGGCACACGTTTCGCCACAGCCTGCGCAGCTTGGGCTGAACTAATAAACAATGGCACAGAAACCATTAATTTATGCGGTTTTAGGCGAAAGTTGATATTTTTAACCCGCTTTTTACTGATATGTAGCTCAATATCCGCTTGCGCCAAACGTTGAATAGATTTTTCTAATAAAGGTGACTGATATGCAGAAGGCATATTCATGCTCAAAGCGCTTGCAAGTGATTGTCAAACGACATCATATGACATTTGCTGTCTTTAAGAATACGCTCACTTTTCTCTACAGTATTCAATTGTGCCGTTGCCAAGCTATCAACAGTTAACGCCGTTAACTGACCTTGGCCATCACTAACAATAAAGCCTGATTGCTCATCACGACTATCTGTCTTATTAGTGCGCTGACTAAACAGTACTGCTGTCCCTGCACAATCTGGCAAGCTTACATCAGTTATCAAGGTGCGAGTATTTAAGTCATAAAGCGCTGCACAACCCCCAATCGGCGTGGTCACGCATAATAAGTTACGCTCACTGTCGACCGCTACACTGGCGATATATTGATGAAAGCGTTGCCACTGGTTATTGGGCATAATAAGCGCTTTAAAATCACTATCACCGCGTTTATGAGTCAATACTAGCGGCACATTGATATGCTTTTCACCTTGAAACTGAATACCTATCATCACCGTTCCATCGTCATGCATGGCCAGGTGACGTACGCTCATCTGATTGTGTTCAGGCGTAATCTGCTCAAGCAAAGCGCCAGTATGACGATTAAGATAAACTAATGATGGACGCATGCTGTCTAAATTAAGTTCTTCGCGCGACGCTTGCTCGGTTTTGATACCACCATTCGCAATCACCAACGTCTCGCCATCAGGATGCATAATCAGCTCATGCGGACCGATACCATGCGAGTCAGATTCTGCTATTTTTTTGTAATTATCATCAGCATCATAGATACCGATTTTACCCTCTAAACTTATGGTGTCATTTTCAGTCACATAGAGCAACTTACCATCTAAGCTATAGCAAGCATGCCCATAAAAATGCCGATGAGTAGATGCTTTAATAGCAAAATTTACTTGTCCGCTCGCCGTGTCTAATAACCAAAACTTTGCACTCGGACGCCGACCCATGACCACGACATCACGATTTTGGTTATAATTAGCATTTTGGTTGTGGTTAGAAAAGTTACTTTCGCGGTCCAAAACAGGCTGAACAACGATATCGTGCACACGTTCAGGCATAGTCGTTTGCCAGACGATTTGTCTATCGGCATCGATACCGACCACACCAAAGTCATTTTCATTATGACAGGCATCAGCGCCATCATCATTTTCTAATACGATGTTTTTTGGCATAGAAGCAACACCGCTAACCCAACAAACGGGGCGCGGTAGTACGGTGGTGGTATGTGCGGCGCTAAAGTCAGCTAGGCTATTATTATTGGCATTTTTCAAATCATCTATCGGTAAACGATAAGCTTGTTGCCATGCAGTTGTAGCTTGCTGACAAGCATAACGAAACTGCACGAGCTCACGTTTTGATGTTGCGATTAACGACTGCAACTGCGAGCGCATACCTACTACATAGTCCTGCAAGCTGGCATCAGGGTGACGCTGCTTACGATAACGATGATGGATACCGACAAGCGCGGCTGTACCCATGACAGCAGACAGCATGGTCAATGCGGATGTTACTAACAGCTCATTATTAGGCTGCTGCTTTTGTGACTCATTTGCTGTTTTAGTATCGATAGAGTGCATTTTTTTAATCGCCATCAGTGCTGTTAAAGCCCACACGGATACCGAGCGTCGGAATCAATTGGCGTTTAATAATGCGCGTAATGGTCGTCAGCTTGTCATACAGCTCTTGCTGGGTAGCTTTATCAGCCGTCGCTAAGTCTTCTGGCATTTGCGCCAATAGTGTGGTCGCATCAGCAAGTGCGGTCGATAAATTATCCGCCACTGCGTTTTCATTATTGCTACCAAGAATAGCGGTTAAGACGGGATCGGTCATTGCTTTATTGAGCGTGGCCAATTTAGCATTGATAATCGCGCGGCTTTGCCCTGCGGTCGCAGCTGGCAGGTGACCTTTTTTCTTACCGGTTAAGCCTAATGGCTGATCAATGGCATTGGACTTCATGGTCTCAACCAATGACAATAAAGAATTAAACCATTGGTTTAAACCTTGGTCACTCTCAGCGGTTTTATCAATCGCTAATAAAGTAGTTGAATTTTTCTGCCAGTTTTTCTCAATATCTTTAAGGCGCGTGCTTAAGGCACTACTTGCGCTCATCACATAAGCACATTGACCAACATCCAAGCTATCATTGGCATATAACGCTTCTTCTAATCCTGGTATACCTTGGACAATAGCGCTCTCGTTAGCCAGTTGCTCAGCGGTAAGCTTAGGATTGGCAGCAATGAGATCGGCAACACCACCATGCACCAGACCGCGCTCATCAGGATAATAATTGATATATAAATTACTCATGCTCGCCGTCGCTGGACCGAAATTAATCATCTCAGCGCCAGCCCATGCTTGTGCGAGCACCAGCCATTGGGCGCGCAGCGCTTGCAGCTCATCACCGCTGACTGGCGCTTGCTGACAAGATTTCTGTGTCAATTCATACAATAAATCACTCTGCTTCGCGGCATCCGCATAAGCGGGAATAACAATATCATTTGCCACATGGGTCAAATAGGTCTTTTCAGTATCAGCGCTAATATCAACAGCGGTAATCTTATCTGTACTACTATCTTTTTCAGCTGTAGCCGTAGAAGTAGCACTCTCTTGAGCAACTTGGCTGTCCACTTCTGGTGCTTTGCTCTCATCAGCAGGTTTGACGCAGCTGATAAGGATACCCGCACTTAGTGCTGATAGTGCCATTGCTAAAGCATGGTTTATTTTCATAGGTTTCTCGGTATTTATATGGCTATTAATATAAGTAATTATTTAAATCTGTACATTTAAGGCGGGCAATTTTTAAATGCCTTTTAGATGGTTTTTAAATGGCTTTTAAAGTGTATAGCCTGACTTTTATAATGACTTTAAGAACGCATTCAATTCACTGCGCCCTTGTTTGTCTAACTTTAATACTTTTTGTTTCTGCTTTTCCGCTTCGCCGCCATGCCAAAGTACCGCTTCCATCAAGGTGCGCGCGCGCCCATCATGTAAAAATGTCGCTTGCGAATCAACGGTTTGCGCAAGCCCAATACCCCACAAAGCAGGCGTACGCCATTCATAAGAATTGGCTAAAAACTCAACCTGCAAGTCTTTCGATGGCAGCTTGCCAGCGATAGTACGATCAGCAAGATCATTTCCCATGTCATGTAATAATAAATCGGTATAAGGATAAATCACTTGCCCATGCTGCTCAAGATGGTCATCGTCGGTTTTTGGCAACTGATATCTTGGCGTATGACAGCTTTGACAACCCATATCATAAAAGCGTTTTTTGCCCGCCAGTACTAGCTTATCATCAGCATTGCGGCGATGCGGCACCGCTAAATTACGGGTATAGAATTCAACGAACTTTGCCACTTCATCATTGACTTCGACAGGCGGCTTGCCATTACCTTGCTCATCAGCACCCGTTGCCGCGTTTATACAAGCGGTCTGCGTGGGCATGCAGGATTCATGCGGACGGATATTGGAGGTCAGTCCCATATCTTCGTTAAAGGCACTTTGGTTTTGGGTAATCAATTTGGTTTGCCCAGCTTTCCAACCAAAGCGACCTAATGCCACTTTACCCGTTTGTGGATCCATAACCCAGTTGAATTTGCCGCTAATATCGCCATTGGCATTATTTGTTTTTATCGCTTGTTTTTTAATAACTTCGTCTGGAATTTGCTCGAGTAGCCCAAGCCCAATCATAGGTAAGGCAACACGCGGCGACACCATCAGCTCATCATCAAATGCACCATAACCGGGTTTGGTCAAATTAAAGGTTGGCGACCGCAGTGTTTCAACATGCCCATCAGCAAAGGTGACGGGTTTATCTGTCCACTGTACCGCAATGCGCGCTTCAGCAGGAACGCCTTGAATACCGCGGTCCTGCAATTGACCGCCATACATGGAATGCACAACTTTTTCTATCAAGGAATTCTCTAATTTTTGGCGCTGCTCCTCGGTAGTGGCAGGCATAGCAAGGCGAATAAGCAAACTGTCAGCATCATCCTCACTGCTCATAGGCGCATGACCGCGACCGTCTTTGATATGACAGGACTGACAGGCAGCGACGTTAAATAATGCACCTAGACCATCCCGGCTATCGGTACTCGCCGGCGCAACCACCCACGGCTGCCTAAAAAATGCATTACCGATAAAAAAAGAACCTTTACGTGAAGCGGTAATATTTGAGGAAGGTTTAGAGTAGCTCTCGCTAGTGGTGATACTAATACCAGTATCGCCGCCTTGCTTAATCTCTTGCGCATCAAAGCTGGCAAGCTGCTGCATAGGCACGCCAGCTAATGTCTCAATAGTCTGGACACGTTCAAAAGTGATTGCTTCAGAATGGCTGCTTTCCGAAGGTTTGCCGTCATCTGTAGCATTATTAGCAACATTATCGCTTGGCTGACAGGCGCTTATGGATAGTGCACATACTATTCCTAGCGATAGCTTCAGTGGCGAATGCTTAAATATTAAAGAGGAATAAAACGCGATAGATTGTTTAGCTTTTAACACATTACTGCTGCTCATAGGGAACCTTAGTTCTAATATAGAACCATTAAAATCGCGTGCTATAATTTTTTCACTTCTATTCGATAAGTATTTCTATTCAATATAGTATTCACTGCGCTATGACATATCTGGCTATCTTAATACGCTATAAAAAAAACACGCTGCCAACGGTAGTCGACAACGTGTGTATTATACCTAAATTATTTTTCTATGAAAATAATTCTCATTCGCTTATAGTGACTTATTAGGCATATAAAACCAATCCTATACGTACAGCCACAAACACACAGCCAATTGACGTTATTAAATACGCATTGTCTTAAAACTGTGAGCCTGCATCGGCGTCTAGATTATCAATACCAACGGCTTTTGCAGCGTTTTCAATACCAGCGGTTAGCTCTTGTAAGCTCGTAATGCTGCTTTCAATCCAACCACGGCGTTTATTTTGCTCTTCAGCAGAGATACCATGCTTGCTTGCTTGTCCTACCGTCGCAATCATTTGGTCGACCTTGATGCCGTCTTTTTCGCCTTTATCAACAATTACCTTAAAGGCCGCTTCTACTTTAGCAAAATCAGCCGCGAGCTTATCAGCCGCCTCTGTATTACCGGTATCAATAAGATAGTGTTTAACGCCGTATCCGCCGACCGTTTTACCGGCGACGGTTTTATAGCTGCCATTAAAGACATTTTGAATACCGCGGGCATTATTGGCATAGCTTAAATGGGTCAAATCACTAAAGCATTCATGCTCATCTTCGGTAGAGCCGGTGACAAAGGCCACTTGTATGCGCTCAGATGCCAGCTCACCAAGTGCTAAGCTGCCCATTTGGTACATAATTTGACGTAGACCATTTTTGTCTTTACGTTCCATCATGTCGCTACGCAAGGTGTTTTCGCTGTTAGGCTGCCACTGGGCTTCCATCGCAGTTAAATCATCGACCAATAACTGAGTAACCGCTTTTAAATACTGCCCACGGCGCTCGCAAATACTGGCATCACTATTGACCGTGTCACCGCTGGTGCATTCACCGTCGGTTGCTATATAGTCGCTCACTGGACGGTTACCTGCGCCCTCACCGACGCCATTGGTATCTTGACCCCACAGCATAAACTCAATCGCATGATAGCCGGTGGTGACATTGGCTTCACTCCCACCGATCTCACTCATCTCAGCCAATAATTCAGGCGTAATGGTGGTCGTATCTTGTTTTAGGCTACCGACTGTAATGCTGTCACTGTTGATAATATTGTCCTGACTGTTATATTCACCCTCATAACTGTCACTCACATAATCAATCAATGCCTCATCAAGCGGCCAAGCATTTACCTGCCCTTCCCAGCCATCGATACTGCCAAGCGCACGTTTGTCATTAGCCGTCACAAAGCCTTCGTCAAAGCGGAATATCTCAGTCTGTGAATACGGCTGGCGCGCCGCTTTATAAGCCGCTTTTGCAGCGTCAAGATTTTCTTGGGTCGGCGTTTCTACATAAGTATTAACCGCCGTTTGTAAAATTTTGGCGGTTTCTAAAGAGTCCTTGTAGGCGGCATGCGCCATATCAGCATAGCTAATCAGCAAGCGATCGATATGCGCTTGGGCAGCCGCTGACGAGGTTTTATTGTCTGTTTTTTCAGTGCCTTGGACGTCAGCTTGGGCGTCCGTACTTGCAGTCTCATCAGACTGTTTGCTACAACCCGATATCATTAATATCCCTGCCAGAGCAGCAGCTAAAGTAGTCGGTAAAATTTTACGGCTTGGCGCTGGGCTGATATTCATACACGTCCTCGATGAGATACACTAAATAAAATAGCAAAGTAGAAGTCTAGAGAGTTATAAGGAGAAAACTTAGCAAGATAAGTAGCAAATATTGATTAGAGTAAAACTGTCAATTTCACAATATCATTACATGCTAGCAGAATTTAATACTTGCGAATTATAATGTTATTGATAACTATTATCAAATATAATTTTAAAATCCTACATAAGTTTTAGGACAAATTTTAGGCAAAAAAAAGACCAGCTTTGCGCTGGCCTCTTTCATCTAATGTTCTATATTTAACCAATCAATATTGATTAACGAACGCTGTTTGGCGCATTAACGGTTAGCTCTACACGGCGGTTTTGTTGACGACCATATTCACTGCTGTTATCAGCAACTGGACGCGACTCACCATAAGCGACTACGTTGATACGGTTAGAAGCTACGCCACGTGCACTTAAGTAGTTCGCTACTGCATAAGCACGGTCACGTGATAATTTCATGTTATAAGCATCAGCACCTTTACTGTCGGTATGACCGGCAATAGTAATGGTGTTTTGGTTATATTCATTCATTGTAGAGGCAAGCTTATCAAGCGTTGGTCTAAATGATGGGTTTAAAGACGCATCATCAAACGAGAACGTGATATTACCTGGCATAACCAAGTCAATGTTACCATTAGCATTCGGTGTAACTGTCACACCAGTACCAGCCATTTGCTGTTGAAGTTGCTTGGCTTGACGATCCATATAGTAACCAACGCCAGCACCTAGTGCAGCGCCAATAGCAGCATCACGACCAGTTTTGTCGCCACCTGTTGCTTTTGAGATAGTCGCGCCACCAGCTGCACCAGCTAATGCGCCAAGTGCAGACTTGTTAAGCGTCTGTTGGCCAGTGTATGGATCTGTAGCACAACCGCTTAGAGCCAAACCTGATGCCACTGCTGCAATCATTAATGTATTACGCATAATATTTCCTCTTAAGTTAAAAAAATCGATAGATAAATTTGCTTTTTATAAATATTGCTTATGACCATTATTGATCAGCAATTATTGGTCAGCAATATTGTTTAGATGTTTATCCACACTTGCTATTATTATGGCAATTGCCATCCATTTGTGTGTAATATTTTGTCACATCTATGTATGAAAAGTGCATAACTGTTTATGACTTATTGCTTAGCAACAGAGCCAATTTGCTACCGCAAGTCACGTTTACAGTCGTACACTATAATATTTTTCTGCTAAAATCAGCCAACAAAATGATTATTGCATCAAAAACATCAGGACTTGACGTGGAATAATAACTGAACTTAGTTAAGGTATTAAGTAGTTCAAAATGATAAAAATGCTATCAAAAGTACGTTGGCTCAATTAAATATAGGCGCTTGTTAACAGAGGCTTATTTATATCATTGGCTTTTATATGGCGAAATTATTACTAATAAATAAGAGTCCATATTAAGAATACATTAGTTATATATTTTGAGGTTGATTAAAAAATTCTAAAAAAAGTTGCGTGATTAACGAAATGAATAGGAAGGAATTGGATATGCGCTTAAATTCTGCCATACAAAAAATACACGAACGTACGCCAAAATTAGCAAAAGCCATGTCGCTTGCGACAGCAACTGGGGTCATCGCTGCCAATAGTTTTGGCGGTAGCATTCCGTTATGGCTAATGGGGGTTGGTAAAATCATCACCGGCGCTCCTATCGCCGATAAGACAGTGATTAAAATCGCTGAACACTGGATTAGTAGCAACAATGCGCTCATCGACAATATGTTGCCGCGTAAAGACTGGCGCATTCATTTGCCAAATGATGTCCATATGGACGGTAAGTACCTGCTGGTCAGTAACCATCAATCTTGGGTAGATACCAGTATCGTGCAATATATCAGTGAAAAACGCTTGCCGCTGACCCGCTTTTTTACCAAGTTTGAGCTGATTTATATTCCTATCGTTGGACAGGCGTTTTACTTTTTAGACTTCCCAATGATGCGCCGCCACTCTAAAGAAGCGGTTGCTAAAAACCCTGCTCTTCAAGGTAAAGATATCGAAGAAGCAAAGCGTGCTTGTGCGTTATTAAAGGACAAGCCCTTTACCTTATTGAACTACTTAGAGGGCACGCGCTTTACCCAAGAAAAACACGATAAACAACATTCACCCTATACCCATCTATTAAAACCACGCGCCGGTGGTTTGTCGCTGGCTATTAACGCCTTGGGCGCTGACATGGATGGTATCTTAGATATGACCATCGTTTATCCTGACGGCGTACCAACCTATGGCGATTTGTGGAAAGGTAATATCAAACGCTTAGGCGTCGATGTCCGCCATATTAAGATACCTGACGAGCTGTTTGCGGGTATTCAAAACGGTGGTTACGAAAACGATGACGCAGTCAAAGCGCAGATGTTTGATTGGGTCGAGCAAATTTGGCGTCAAAAGGATCAACGCATTACTGAGATGCTTGCTGAATTTGATGACACGGCGGTTGATAAAATGCATTAGGATTAGAATAAAATGTAATATCTCTATTATTAAAATCCGTTGCTACTGTCAGCGGATTTTTTCTATAAAAAGATAATGGCTAAAATACCAAATTATAATGGTTGATGGCTTGTTTTTTGGCATGATTCATTGATAATGTGAATAACCATTAAAACTCGTTGTTTATTTGGTAGTGATTGGCCGAAAGCTACTCACTACTGATGCCATTTACCACTTAATAAGGTATGACTGTGTCCGCCTCTTCTACTAGCAGCGCCCCTATAGAATCAACATCCGCGCGCAATCAGTCCTCAGACTTATCGAATAGTCCACCACCAAGACCGAATCGTCCCAAGCCCAATCGCTTGAAGCTGACCTATGATATCGTGATGATTATCGCCATCAGTATTGATTTATTATTAATCGGTATTGACGCTATCTTGATGAGTGGTTTTAGTCGTGATGCGGCGCAGTGGTTGACCCTGAGTGAGGCATTAAACTGGTATCAAAGTAATATCCATGATTCGTTACGGACAGCTGGTGGCTTCTTTACCTTATTTTTGATTGTAGAGCTGCTATTACGCTGGGCGATTGCTATTAAAGAAAAGGTTTATTACCGCTGGTTCTTTTTTCCTTTTGTCCATTGGTATGAAGTGTTAGGCTGTTTCCCGCAGCTGCGCGCGCTACGTTTGTTTCGCGCGGTGATTATCGGACGCCGATTATATCAGTTGGGTTATCAAGTATTGCCGCAGCCGTGGATTAACCGCATTAACTTTTATATCGATTTACTTTTAGAAGAGCTGTCTGACCGCGTCATCTTAACGACCATTCAAACCTTTCGGCAGCAGCTCACCGACCCTAAAATGCATAAATCGTTTATTGAGTCGACCATCGCGCGCAATCGCAACGAGATTGAGGCGGCGGTGCTATCGCTGCTACGTAAAGAGCTGGCACCAAAACTCCAAGCACTGACCGAGTCATCAGGCGGCGGCACCATTATCGCCACTGAAATGGGCAATGCGATTAAAGAAGGGTTGGCCAATACGCCTGAGCTACGCCGCTATCTGCGTATGATACCCATTGCTGGCTCTTTAATTGAGTCTCAGCTTCAATATGTCGGGCATAATATTGGTGAGAACGTAGTATATGCGCTTAATGAGCGCCTGCTTGACGCCGAACGTCTCGATGCTTTGATGGTCGCTATTGCCAGCGGCGTCGCTCAAATCGATACCGATAACAGTGCCCTTGATACATTAATCTCAAGTATTATTGCCGACAGTTTGGATGAGTTTGAGGCACAAATAAAGGTGCAGCAGTGGAAGCATCAGGACATGCTTAGGTTATAGCATTTTTAGTCAAAGCGGGCTTAGCATAAACTGGCTTAGCAAAAATCGGACTACCAAGAACTGACTTAATAAGAACTGGATTTTGATCACTATAGTTTTATATAGCGATAGTTTTATATAGCCATACTTTGATAATAAAAACGGCACCGTGAACACCGCAATACGACCATTTTTGAGGATTTATATTATGACGATTTCAGACAATGACCAGCATGCCCTCGCCTCAGCCAACACGCCGGCGTTAGCTTTTTACGGCAAGATGCTGACCTTTTCACGGGTGCAGTTTAGCACCGATGATTTTACAGCGATTGCCAGCCAGCTTGAAACCACACTGAGCAATAAGAACAGCAATATTCCGGTACTGATTGACAGTGAGGTCGAGCAAGATTTATCGGCACTGGTCGAGCTGCTTTGGTCTTGGGGTTTGCAACCTATCGGCGTGGTCACAGGCTTGCTTGATGCGCAAGCTCGCGAGCTACGCTTGGCGATATTCCCCGCTGATGGCAAACGTATCGAGCGTATTTTACCGAGTAAAAAAGCCACTACTCAGTTGAACCAAGTAGCGGCTACTGTGCCCAACAACAGTGCTGACGCTATAACCACCACTGCTGATAATACGGGTTCAATAGTAGACAACCAAGCGGTTGCAGCAAGCGCGATACCTGAAGTAGCCGAAACCACCTTGACTGCTGAAACACTTATCAGCGCTGAGCAAATTACCAGCCTCATCTACGATCAAATGCTGCGCTCAGGACAAAGCCTCAATCATGTTGGCGGCGATTTGATTTTAACCAACAGCGTCAATAGCGGCGCTGAAGCCATTACCGACAATAACTTACACGTTTATGGCCGCGCCCAAGGTCGTTTGGTCGCAGGGGCAACTGGCGACAAAGACGCGCGGATTTTCTGCCAAGTATTTAACCCTTCATTAGTCTCCGTTGCCGGTACGTATTGCTTACGCGACAACCTACCCCAGCACGTGATTGATAAATCGGTTGAAGTACGTTATTTAGAAGGTCAAGGCTTGGTATTTACTGTCATGGACGACGCTTAAATTAGCTATGACACTAAGATTATCCAAAGATTTAGTTACAGTTATATTATTGCATTGATATCAGCTTAAAAAATGGATGATAAAGACTAAATTGGCGGCTCAATAGTATGATTAATATTGTAGTAAGTTTACTTAACAAAACTGCGCTATGATGAATTTTTAGCTCTGCAACTATTTACGTTAGACTATATGTACGGGCTTTAAGCGCAGATACTAGAGCGTTTTTTTAGCTCTCTAATCTCTGTGCGGATAGCAAGCATAAATGCGATATATCAGCTGTTTTTGTGCTTTAATATAGACTTGCTATAAGTTTTTGTATATTTATGCTAGGCTTACGCTCGCAGATAGCACATATACGCTAGGTGAATGCCAAGCAAATGTGCTACTTTATATCTATACTGTTTTGTATAATAAATATCCCATCAATTCATAGGAGTGTGCCATTGTGGCGAAGATTGTTGTAATCACTTCGGGTAAAGGCGGTGTGGGCAAAACCACAACCAGTGCTTCTTTTGCCGCCGGTTTAGCATTACGTGGCTATAAGACAGTTGTTATCGATTTTGATGTAGGCTTACGTAATCTAGACTTGATTATGGGCTGCGAAAATCGAATTGTTTATGACTTTGTCGATGTTATCAATGGTAATGCACGCCTATCCCAAGCGCTGGTGAAAGACAAGCAATTGGAGAATTTATATATCCTACCTGCCAGTCAGACACGTGATAAAGATGCGTTAACGGACGAAGGCGTAGCAGAAGTCATGGACGAGTTGTCTAAGCAGTTTGACTATATCATCTGTGACTCGCCCGCTGGTATCGAACGCGGTGCGCAGCTTGCGATGTATCATGCTGATGAAGCCATCATCGTTACCAACCCTGAAATCTCTTCAGTACGTGACTCGGACCGTATCATTGGTATCTTGCAAAGCCAAACTAAGAAAGTGGCTGAAAACCAAGGGACGGTACGTGAGCATCTTATCATCACACGCTACAATGCAGACCGCGCCGCCGCTAACGAGATGATGGATATCGATACCATCTCTAACGATATTCTAAAAGTGCCGTTACTTGGCGTGGTTCCTGAGAGCCATTCAGTACTTGAAGCCTCTAACCACGGTGAGCCAGTGATTCATTATACCGACTCTGTTGCTGGTCAATGTTATGACGATATCGTTGCCCGTTTCTTAGGGGAAGAGCGTCCATTACGTCACATTGATGTGAAGAAAAAGAGTCTATTACAGCGCTGGTTTGGGGGTTAATAATGAGTAAGAAAAAAGGATTTTGGAGTAGTCTATTCGGCACCGACGACAGCAGTAATGCTGGTAGTGCCAATATGGCCACTGAGCGTCTAAAGGTTATCGTTGCAAGCGAAAATCGTTTAAACAATCGTTTGACCGCTGACCGTATCGAAAAAATGAAACGTGAAATACTAGAAGTGGTTAATAAATACGTCAACGGCGTTCAGATTGATGATGTCAATATCAATCATCGTTCTGAAGATAGCTTAGATGTGCTAGAAATGAATATCAGCTTACCTGAGCATAAAAAGTAGAGTTTTTCACTTTATTGCTCCATAAAAAAGCCCTAAGTATCATACTTAGGGCTTTTTTTATGCTTATTCTTTATCTACCAGCCTTTATTTTATACGGGCTATCAGATTGTCTTTTTTGATAAATTGATGGTATAAAGCGGCGCCAATATGAATCAAGGTAAAGGCGATAATCATAGGCCATAAAATATCTGTATGCCAGTCATTAAAAAGTCGGGCCAAGCCTCTATCTGGTGTGACAAAGACAGGGATTTGAAATAAGCCAAAGATATCAACGGCTCTACCGCCATAGACTGACATCAGCAGCCCTGCTGTTGGCATAGCGATCAACAAAGCGTACAAGAAAAAGTGTGACAATTGTGAGAGGAGCATCTGCCATTTTGGCATAGCAACTGCAGGCGGTGCTTTGGTAAATATACGATTGATCACGCGGGCAATCATCCAAAACAATAAACTGATCCCAAACGCCTTATGCAATCCGATATAGACCTTACTATCCAAATTGCCATATAAAAATATCATGACCCAAGTGACCAGCAATAAGATGGCACTAATCCAGTGAAAGATTCGACTAGCAACCGACCACTTTGTCACGTTTGAATTGATGGTATTCATAGCTTACTTTATCACCCCTATTGTTCATTAGTGCTCAATGATGCTCATTCATACTAACTGGCGCTGACTGATACACTGATATTGGCAAACAGCGATTGGCTGATAAAGACACGTGGTAAACACTCTCAAGGCTAATGACAAAGATTTTTATGAGAAGCCTAACCGTAAGCAAACTAGGAGTCTAAATCAACCAATTGGTGTGCTATTTTATCCAAATCTGCTACCAAGTACAGCGTATTATCAATCATCACGGTTTGAAAGAGGTAGGATAGCACATCATCTTCTTGTACGCGTTCATCAACATCATCGATTTTGTCGTCTGTCTTAATAAAATACTCAGGAAGGTCGATATCTTTGACATCAGAGATACGCGCCTGTAGCTGACGCAGCTCACCTGCCGTTTGAAGTGCGATGCGATGAGCGGAGGTATTACCCTCTAAGACAATCATTTTCTCTGGTGTTTGATGGCGTGGCAATAGATGGAAGACCGCGACTGCTTGCTGTTGCCACTCATAACTATCGGTATGTTCGCTACACTCCTCGACACTCAAAATCAAGCTGCTAGGAATAATCCAATCCGGTTGGTTAACTGCTGGGACAACCGTCACGTCGAGCATACCATTGTTAGTGGTCAGTAAGCTCACCGCCTCAAACGAATGCTTTAGAATCTGTTTCATAAGTTGCTCACAATAAATGAATCTAAAGGGGCGCTCACCGCCCTTTCAGTAATATACTCAGTAAGTTTTTCTGCTAATGCTGTAGGACTGCCGACAAACTGACAGTAGCCTGAATCAATAATCGCTTGCGGCTGACTAGGACAGGCACTTAAGCTTGGCTCTTGCGCCCACAATTGACTGTCATTGTCTTGGATTAAATCTAAATACTGCGTGCCATCGTTACCCATCCCTGAAAATATAATATTGATAAGTTCACTGCCATAGACATCACTGGTATTTTTAAGAATTTGCCCGATAGCAGGTTTATAATCGCCTTCCCACGCCTGTTCTAACAAGATGATGCGACCGGTTGAATCACAGACAATTTGTTTATCAATAGGCACTATAAGACATTGCCCAGTGCGCAAACGCTGCGTTGAGGTAATCAGCTGACAGCGCCACTCATTATGACGATTCAATATACGCGGTAATGTACTAATCATGGTTTGGTTAAAGTGATGCGCCAATAAAATACTTACAGGTAGTAAAGGCGATAAGTGGTCTAAAAACTCTTTGACGGCGCTAGGGCCACCCATTGAAGCCCCCAAAAACACCACATAACGCCAGTCATTGGCCTCATTTTTATAGGCAGTGTTTTTATCAGTAGCATTATCGACTAACATCGGCAGCGCCAACATTTGGGCAAGCTTACGCTTTAGTTTACGCTGCCACTTGGCATACTGCTGTGCTTCATTAAGATACGGTGCTTGACTAAACCCCACCAACACGGCGGCAGCTTGAGAGGCTGCCGTTGCTGTCGCCATATGATGGTCATAATCACCGTCGATTAACCAAATATCGATAGAGCCTTCATAGCTCTCAAACTTATCTTGCAATTGCGCCCGCGATACGCAGTCAACCAGCTGTAAACCACAGCTACGTACCGTATCAGAAAAAGCCATACGCTGATGATGGTCCTCTGCAACCACCAATACCTTGATATCACTTTTATGTTTGTCTTTTAGCGCCAAGGCACGTAAGTTATCCTTCATTGACTAGGCTAGCCTCTTTACCCAATAGGGTTTCAATCTTACTAAGAAGCTGATTTTCTTGGAAAGGTTTGCCCATATAGTCATTAACCCCAATCTCAAGGGCGCGCTCGCGATGTTTTTCGCCCGTACGCGAGGTAATCATAATAATCGGCAGATGTTGCAGACGTCTATTATGGCGGACTTGCGTCGCGACTTCAAAACCATCCATGCGCGGCATCTCGATATCGAGTAGCATCAAGTCAGGTGTCGTTTCTTGTAGAATCTCAAGCGCATCGATACCATCTTTGGCAAGCACCACAGTGAAGCCTTGGCGCTCTAAGAAACGTGAGGTGACTTTTCGTACTGTAACGGAGTCATCGACCACCAAGATAGTCGCTTTAGACTCTGTCGTGCTGCGCATGCTCACAGCAGGTTTTGCGACTTCTTTCACCAAGGCGACATTACGCATCAAGGCAATCAAATCAAGGATGAGCATGACTGAGCCATCACCCATAATGGTCGCTGCTGAAATACCTGATAAATTCGAGAACTGTTGTCCCAAAGGTTTTACCACAACCTCGATACGTGAGCCTGCGATTTGGTCAACCTGTAGCGCCATATTCTGCCCACTACGGTTTTTAATAATGATAAGTGGCACGCTGGTATTGGTATTGACGACCAGCTCATTTAACTTATTACCAGATAAAATCTCATTTAAATAACGGACGCGATAATCGGTATCTTCAAAGTTAAGCGTCGCCGCACCTGATTGATAATAGTCGTATATTTTTTCCGGATTGATACGCACAACCCGCTCAATCTGCACTAGCGGTATCGCATAATAGCGGTCTGCTGCGCGCACTACCAAGGCATCAGAAACAGCAACGGTGAGCGGCACACGCATGGTAAATCGAGAACCTTTACCCAGCTCTGAGACGACGGATACTGAGCCCCCTAACTGACGAATCTCACTGATCACGACGTCCATGCCGACACCGCGCCCTGATATCTGTGTCACCTGTTTACTGGTACTTAAACCGGCATTAAAGATGTACTGTATAATATCAAGGTCGCTTAGGGTGCTGTCGCCGGCATCAATCAGACCTTGAGAGATAGCTTTATTGCGTACTGCTTCTACATCAATCCCACGACCGTCATCGGTTAACTGAATGACAATTTCACTGCCTTCACGCAGTACTTCTAAAGTGATTTGCCCACTACGCTCTTTACCCGCTTTTAGGCGTGTAGCAACGTTTTCAATTCCGTGATCGACGGCGTTACGTAACATGTGCTCAAGCGGCGAGGTAATGCGTTCTAGAATGGTTCTATCCATTTCATCATCAGCATTGATAATCTTGAGCTCAACCGACTTATTAAGCTCATTGGCTGTCTGACGTACGATACGCTCAAGCCTTGGCGTTAGACGGGTAAACGGCACCATACGCGAGTTCATCAAGCCATCTTGGAGCTCGGTTTGCGTTCGTGATAGTTGTAGCAACAGACTTTCACTATCACGGGTTTTTTCTAATAAGGTGTTATTAATATCGACCAAATCCGAGGCCGACTCTGTCAAAGATTTTGACAGCTGATTCAATGAAGAATACTGATCCATCTCTAGCGGGTCGAAACCTTCATGATTGACCAGCTCGTCATCGATTTGCGATAAAATCTGCGCCTCAAGCTCAATCTCCATCCGGCGTAACTGATCTGCTAAGCGCTGTACGGTAGTGCCCATCTCTTCAATACTATTGGTCAAGCTACTCATGCCCATATCGATACGCGCACGGTTAATCGCCGACTCGCCCGATAGGTTAATCATATGCTCAATCAAACCACCTGAGATACGAATCATCTCATTATTATTGGTGTTCTGCTCTTGCTCAGCGGTATTAGCCACCATCAGCGGCATCTCACTAATATCCTTTTGGATATAGGTCGATTCTTGCTTTTGTTTTGCTAAAAGAATGGCGTCACGCTGCGGCTGCAATGACTCTTTCGGTATCTGCTTTAAGCTATCTGGGTTTTTACTAAATTGTTGTAATGCCTCAATCAATAAATCAGGGGTTGGCGGATTCACCTGTTGCGACAGAATAAATACGGCATCTGCAAGCCAATCATGACAGGCAACTAATAGCTCTAAGACTTTTTTGGTAGCAGGACGGCGACGATCGACGAAATCCGTATATACCGATTCCATTTCATGCGCAAGGTCAGCAATACCACTAGCGGTCACCATACGCGCGCCACCTTTGAGGGTATGCAAGTCGCGCTGTAGTGCCTGCAATGCCACCGTATCATTTGCATCACTTAAGAATAATTGCAGATATTCGTTACGGTTGGTCAGGGCTTCTGCTTCTTCTAAAAACACTTCCAAAATATCAGGGTCAGGTAAGCCATTTGCCCATGATTGTTTGATAATTCTATCTAAACTTAAGCTATCTGCTGCTTGTTCTATACGATGAATATATTCATCTGCCAGTACTTGCGACTCGGTATCAATATGGTTTTTCGGCATCGGTACAATAAGTTGAACGACATCTGGCAATGCCTTCGCTTTTTCAAACTGTTGTAACTGCTCAATCAACTCAGGTGCAAAAAACGATTGCTGATAGCGGACAATGTGCGCCACTTGTAATGACAACGTATCTTGCACGACCTGCATAATCTCAAGCCACTGTGCGGTTGGTACTCGTCTTTCTTCTACAAATGCCTCGTAGATACTCTCCGCTTCATGAGTCAAGTCACCAATACTACGAATACCTGCCATGCGCGCGCCACCTTTGATGGTATGCAGATGACGTTGTAAGACTTTTAAAGTATTGATATTACTAATGTCGGCGCGCCATTTACTAAAGCTGTCATTGAGCGCGTCATCAAGCTCTTGCGCCTCTTCTAAGAAGATTTCTAATAGCTCGATATCGGTATCGATGGTTTCAAGCTCTAGCTCAGGCGCGGCGATACTATGTACCGAAGCATCAGCATAAACCTCTGCAGCAATATTAATGTTGGCTTCAGTTTCAATTGCAGCGTTGATATCGCCATCATCAGCGATCATTTCGTCATCACTGTCATAGCGTTGAGCAATACTTTGTAGCTGCTGAATAACTTGCTCATCAATTTTTAATGAGCTGCTACCTGCCAAGGCATCAAATAAACCGACCAATTGCGCATGTCCGGCCAGTAAAATGGCTTGAATATCAGTATCAATCGACTGTTCAGGATGATGGCTTAAATAAGCATAAGCCTTGCCCAACTCATTAAGGATGGCAGTAAACTTTGGAAACTCTTGGGCTTTATCACTTAAGTATTTTATTTGTGCCATTTGCTGCGCTATATAAGCTTGGACTTGCGCACTTTCTGGATGAGTCAAAGCGGCCTCTAGCTGCCATTCAGCATCGAGCAATTCATTGATATTATCATCCAACAATTGGTTTATCGTTGGCTTATTATCAGCAGTGCTCTCGCTATCTTTAATAGCATACTGCTCACCAAGCATCGCTTGCAAAGAAGCAATATCTTGCTGGCTTTGCGTCTCTTCTAACGACACATCTTGCTGCTGAATGTTTTGTTTATAGTTGTCCAAATAGCCATTAATCAGGGTTGCAGACTGGGCGAGCGCCTTTAAATGCTGCGCACTCATCGGCGTATCCTGCTGCTGTAGCAGCTCTAAACTCTGCTCTATGGTCGCACTAACCTCGCTAATTGCTGTCAAAGCACTAGACCCAGAAGCAGCCCTTAAGGTATGGAATGCCCTTACAATCTCATCGCTTACCGCCACATAAGGCTCGTCTTGATGGCGACGAACAAAGTCATTAACGCTCTCTAATAACTCTTCTGCTTCTTCAATAAAAATATCAAAAAACGCTTGTTCTTCTTCACTTTGAGGGGTTAAAACGATGGGCGCTTCTGCCATTTTTTCATTCACAGAATTAATCGTTTGCAACATGCTGTCGATATGATTGCTATCATCGGCATTTTTATAATTACTGTCGTCAGCATTGCTCTCATCGTCAAAACCATCCTGAGCACTTTGATTTGTACTTGGTGCAGAAGACGGTGCAGGAGTGCCTAATAACTGTTGGTATAGCGCAGAGTAGCTAAATTCATCACCTAGCTGTTTACTATAAGCCTGAGCACAAGCCACCCATAAGGGCATGATAGTAGGATAATCTTGGCTATCGTTCTCAAAGGTGGTTAATAACTCAGGATACACGCTCAGCACATCGCCAATCAGCTGCTGTATGTCCGTAGAAGCCGTAATGCTATTATCTAAAATACGGTTGAGCATATTTTCTATCGACCACGCCAACTCAGCACTAGTGTTAGCACCAACCATACGCCCCGACCCTTTTAAGGTATGAAAGCCGCGACGAATATCAGTCAGCTGGGTTAAGTCATCTGGAGCAAGCTGCCACTGCTCATATAAAGGCACGATTTCATCCAAGACCTCATTGGCCTCTTCTAAAAAAATCTCTTTAATATCGGGATCAGCATCGTCAGCATCCATCGGTAACGGCTGGGCTGCTGACATAAATGGTTGCAGTGCCGCAGGGATTTCTAATTCTATCAATGATGCAGAGATATCTTTTTCCTCTGCCAGCGAATAATTAACGTGCTCTGTCGTTCCTAGAGTATCGGCATGCTCAATGTCTAAGTTTGTTTCGTTTAAGAGTAAACTTTCTTCCAGTAAAGAATTATTTCCTTCAACGTCAGCGATAGAAGATATGACTTCAGACTTTTCTAGCCCAGTATTGATAGGTTGCTGGCTCATTAGGTTATTGCTTTGCACAATAGTAATAGCAGGATCAAAGCTTGGTAATTGCTGTGCTTCAAAATCACTCAACATCGCTGGTAGGCGCTGGGTCGTTTCTGTCACTAATGCGACGACTTCATCGGTCACCGGCAGTGTTTTTTCCAACAGACGATTGAGTAGGTTTTCAATTGACCATGCCATCTCACTGATGCTAAAAGCACCAACCATACGCCCTGAGCCTTTTAAGGTATGGAAACCTCGTCGTACTTCCGTTAACGGGGTTAAATCCTGTGCGTCTTGCTGCCATATCGGTAAAAAATCTTCTAAATCAGCAATAACCTCTGCAACCTCTTCGATAAAGATGTCACGAATATCTTCATCGATATCAAAGTTATCAGGCTTGATTTGGCTACGGGCGCTTAATAAAGCGGCACTTTCTGCTTCATAAGTGTTATTAAGATTATTAGCGTTATTACTATTATCACTGACTAAATCGCTCTCTAAAACTGAGTCGATAATGTTGACATTATTAATAGGCGCAATTTCACCACTGTCGTCATAGCGCAGTA
>NZ_CAJHBF010000013.1:0-93388 GCF_904846565.1 Psychrobacter sp. CMS30
TGCGCCTTAATATTCCAGTGGTGTTTATTTCAGGCGGCCCGATGGAAGCGGGTAAAGTGATTGCCAGCACCGTAGCTCACAGCCATAACAACGATGGCGGTAGCGACGTCCATACCACTGACAGTAAAGGCAATGCGATTCGTAAGCTTGATTTAGTCGATGCGATGATGGATGCCGCTGATGATAGCATCAGTGATGAAGACGTCTTAGCCATTGAAAGCTCAGCGTGTCCGACCTGTGGTTCGTGCTCCGGCATGTTTACTGCCAACTCTATGAACTGCTTGACCGAAGCTTTAGGTTTGGCATTACCGGGTAATGGCTCTCTATTAGCCACTCATTCGCTGCGCCGCGAGTTATTTTTAGAAGCTGGGCGCACGATTGTGTCATTGGCCAAGCGCCGCTACGAGCAAGATGATGATTCTGTATTGCCGCGCTCTATCGCCACCAAAGCCGCCTTTGAAAACGCGATGACTCTAGATATCGCCATGGGCGGCTCAACCAATACTATTTTGCATCTGCTAGCTGCCGCCAATGAAGCCGAAGTCGATTTTAAAATGCATGATATCGATCGTTTAAGTCGCGGTGTGCCTTGCCTAGCAAAAGTTGCTCCTGCATCGCAAAAATACCATATGGAAGATGTGCACCGTGCTGGTGGTGTATTTGCGCTGTTGGCCGAGCTTGATCGTGCGGGCTTGCTCCATACTGACTTGCCAACCATTCATAGCGCCACGATGAAAGAAGCCATCGATAAATGGGACATCATGAACCCTGACAATCTTGAGGCGCGTGCACGTTATATCGCTGCTCCTGGTGGCGTCCGTACCACTGAGGCCTTTTCGCAGTCAAAAGAATGGCCGAACCTCGACGTCAACCGTGAGTCAGGCTGTATTCGTAGTGCTCAGCATGCTTATTCAACCGATGGCGGCTTAGCAGTACTATACGGCAACATCGCTGAACGTGGCTGCGTGGTCAAAACCGCTGGCGTCGATGAAAGCATCTTAGTCTTTACCGGACGCGCACGCATTTTTGAATCACAAGACGATGCCGTAGCAGCTGTGCTTGCTGATCAAATCGTAGCCGGTGATGTGGTCATCATTCGCTATGAGGGTCCAAAGGGTGGCCCTGGCATGCAAGAGATGCTGTATCCAACGACTTACCTAAAGTCTAAAGGTCTAGGCAAAGAGTGTGCGCTGTTAACTGACGGTCGTTTCTCTGGTGGTACTTCAGGTTTATCAATTGGTCATGCCAGCCCTGAAGCGGCTGAAGGCGGCGCGATTGGCTTGGTAGAAGAAGGCGATACCATTCATATCGACATCCCTAACCGCACCATCAATATGCAGGTCAGTGATGAAGAGTTGGCAGCTCGCCGTGAAGCCATGGAAGCCCGCGGTCGCGATGCATGGAAGCCTGTGAGTCGTGAGCGTCACGTCTCTCCTGCTCTACGTGCTTATGCGGCTATGACGACCAGTGCCGATACTGGTGCCGTCCGTGATGTGAGCCAAGTTGAGCGTTAAGCAAAAAACTTTGCTTATAAGTTTTTAAAACTACAGTCTTAAAGCAATACTCTTATAGAATTATCCAAAGCCTGCGCTATGCAGGCTTTTTTTTCACCAAAAAACAACGTAGCCGCCATTCTGATAACGTTTTTTTGCGGTATTAAAAAGCGTTTAGCCTCATTATTAAGAGCTAATAAACACCATCTAATATCGCATCTCTAAATCCTATAAAACAGCGTGCGGCAAACTTATGATTGAAAATTATAATTTATTCTTATTGGTCTGCGGCATTGCCTTTTTATTTGGGGCGCTGTTTCCTATTATTTTTAAGCGCACGCCCATTTCATTACCCATGTTACAGGTGAGCTTTGGTTTACTGATGGGTTATTGGTGGACGAGTTTATCTTTTTTAAACCCGATTGATAATGGTCTTATTATCGAAAAACTGACCGAGATTGTGGTATTAGTTTCATTAGTCGGTGCGGGTATTAAGATTGATACTGAGCTATCGTGGCACTTATGGCGACCGACTGTGCGCTTATTGCTTATCACCATGCCGATTGGTATTTTTGCAATGGCCGTCTTAGGCTATTATGCTTTTGGTTTGACGCTGGGCGCTGCCATCTTGCTCGGCGCTGTACTGGCCCCGACCGACCCCGTACTAGCCTCTAGCATTCAAGTAGGCCCGCCTAACACCGGCGGCGAAGATGCACCGCGCTTTACTTTAACCTCAGAAGCGGGGCTAAATGACGGTCTCGCATTTCCTTTTGTCTATCTCGCGATTAAGATAGCGGAAGCTTATAGCGGAGGTCAGCAGTTCACGGGTGAGATGCTGTGGTCTTGGTTCACCCATGATGTGCTGTGGAAAATTGGCGCAGGCCTGATAGTTGGCATTGTGGTTGGTAAAGTTTTGGCAAAGCTGGTGTTTTCAAAATACAGCCACAACACCACTATTTCACAAGGGTATGTGGTGATTGCCATCACATTGCTCGCCTATGGACTGGCAGAATATGTACATAGCTATGGGTTTATTGCCGTATTTGTTGCAGCCTTTGCCTTTCGGCGCTCAGAACGTGAACACAGCTATCATCACAAATTGCACGATTTTGCTGAGCAATCAGAAGGTTTGCTGATGTCTTTAGTGCTTGTCATCTTTGGTATGTTCTTAGGTCAAGGCTTGCAAGCGGGGGTTGAGCTGACGTGGCGCGTCTATATCGTCAGCTTTACCTTTTTATTACTGATTCGTCCTATTGGTGGCTTTATCGCTTTATCAGGATTAAACCTTCCGCGTACCGAAAAATACGCTATTTCTGCCCTCGGTATTCGCGGTATTGGGACTTTATATTATTTATCTTATGCCCTCAATCAAGGATTCTTTAATAATGAAGATGCCCTTAAACTTTGGATAGTGTGCTCCATTGTGATTTTAACTTCTATCTTTATCCATGGTTTAAGTGCCACAAGGCTGCTTAAAATGACGCCGAATAAAACGTACGAATAGCATTTTTCATCCATAAAACAGATATTCATAAAGCATTAATGCTCATTAAATCTCAGCATCTATCAGACCCAATAGCGCTTCCGTCAACGCAAACTGACGAATATCATTGAGCATCGTTACATCAAAATTATGGATAAAGGCCAATGACAGTTGCCGCGTAGGGTCACACCAAGCAACCGAGCCGTTATAACCCATATGACCAAAGCCTTGCACCCTATCATTACTCGCTTTGCTGTCACAAAGACTAAAACGGCGATGATAGCCCAAACGCCAATTCATTTTTGCAGGCATCACCGCATCCATGCCGGTAACTTGCGGGGTTGATAGCTGCTGAAAGGTTTGCTCATCAATGAGTGTCTGCCCCTGCCATGTACCGCCATTGGCTAGCATGGCATAAATAGTCGCTAATGCTTGCGCTGAAGCCACGCCATTGGCAGCAGGGATAACAGCCTGTAATGTGCGTTTATCATAATAATCAATAGCTTGCTTATTGGCTAACATAAGAGCGGATTTATAATTTTTTAAATTAAGCTGGCTATTATTAAAGTATAAACGATTAATTTTTGCCGTATCTAGACTGGGTAGCTCACCTACCGTTGTACTTTCGTTTATACTTCCATTTTTACCATCACTTGCGCTTGCTTGATTGGTTAGCGCTCTTTTTTGCCAACAAGCATAGCTTGGTAGACTGGTGTAAATATGCAAAGTATTGGCAGAGTCCGCCCTTAACACTGGTTTACTACGGCGAGGACGCGCTTGCCCGCTTTGTTGACTGCTTTCTTGGTTTGTTCCTAAATCGTCTTTTTGCTCTGCTACCTGCTCTGCTGTCTCAAAATACTTAACTAGATGCGCAACGTCATTCACCTTGTTCTCTGGTACGCCAAAATAACAGCTATCTGCAATTCCAAGAGGCTCGGTCAAATAATGAAGCAATGCCTCAGCTAATGGCATATCAGTAACGGCTTCTATCACGCCGCCTAACACCCAGCCATAAACCAGCGCGCTATAAGCGCTATCATATAACTCACTCTGTTCGGGAGCGGTTATCGGCATGGCAGCAACTTTCTCTAGCATCATATTCCAATCAAGCACGGTTTCATTATCGACATCGATACTTTGAATGGAAAATAAATTGCCCTGATGCGACATCACGCGACGTAGCGTAATCTGCTCTTTGCCCTGCGCCGCAAAAGCTGGCCAATAATCTGCAATCGGTTGGTCATAATCAAGTAATTGCTGCGATACCAATACATGTACTAAGGTCGCCAAAATACCCTTACCCGTCGAAAAATTAAGCGATAACGTATCAGGACTCCATGACAAATCCGCGCGTGCCATGCCCACACTGGCTTGAGCGATGCATTGTCCCGCCTGATAAACGACTAATGCCCCACCGGCTGGCGCATCATCAAGCTGTAAGTCCGTTAGCAGTTGTTGTAATCGTTGCTGAAGATCAAGGTTAATGGTTACAGTTGAATTAATCGCTTCATTAGGTCTACTTGATTCATGGACGTTGTTATTATTTGCTTGTTCATTATTTTTTATCATTATTTACTCGCTTTATTTTTAATCTGAGTTATAAAAGACCGTTATTACACTTAAAAAACTACCTGCTGATAAAATTTTCTCGTAAAAAAGGCAACCTATTGGTCGCCTTTTTATTGAGCCCTGCTAATCAGTTTAAATGACATCGACGATAGCTTAGCGTGGCACTAATAAACGATTATGAACCTCTTCTGCAAGCTTCGTCAAACCATGACTACGCCCACGTTCCATCGCCGTATCCATTTTACGCCCACGTAGCCAGCCAGCACGCAGTGCGATTGCTGCGCCAGCACGATTGCCAGAGCCACAATGCATAACGGTTTTTTTGCCATGATGCTGACGTAGGATGTTATCAAACGCCAATATCTTTAGCTGTCTTAAATCATTCGCACCGCTTATAGGTAGCTGCTCATAAGCCATGCCAGCACCCTCGACCGCCGCTCGTTCATCAAAACTTAACTCGTCATCAGGCTGCAGGTTAATCACCAACTCAACGCCAGCGGCCGCCAAAGCGGCTACTTTTGCTTCATCGAGTGCACCGCAGACAATGGTATTTGCCTCCGGACGAAAATAAGGCTCAAATATACTTGCTAAATTGATACCGTTATCTATAGCGCTTGCAGCATTTTGTTCGTTAGCATCGTTTTGCTCATTAGCAGCGCTTTGGTCTATCACCGCTGAACTATCAGGCTCAGCTGCGCTTATTGCATTTTCATGTAAAGTCATAATTAGTGATGTGTTCGTGAAATATGAATGTTAAAAAATATGGCCTATTTTACTGGTTGTCAGCTTGCAATTTAATCACACCTGCAAGATGCGGCTTGTCATTCTTAGCGCTATATAAGCCAAACTCACAGCTATCTTCTGCATTTTTAAGCTGTGCGACTGGTTCCGCGATAAGCTCTACTTCAGCGGGCAAAAAGATAGGCAGTTTAAATGACACTTCAACCGTGCAAGCATCTGGCAGCTCATCCATTAAAGCCAAACATTTGGCTTTTGACCACATACCATGAGCAATGGCTTTTGGGAAACCAAACGCGCGTGCTGATAGCGGGTGCAGATGGATAAGGTTAAAGTCACCTGAAACAAACGCATAACGACGACCGATATCTTCTGGTACTTCAAAGATGCTGTGCACACCGTCTTCATTGACTGCTGGCTTCACGGTTACTGGGCGCGGCGTGCTTTTTTTATCTTTGCTGCCTGATTTTTTGCCGCGTGATAAATAAGTAGAGGTCCCTTCCCAAATGACTTCATCGTTTGATTTTACCGTGGTGACAAAATCAAACTGCTGACCTTGGGCATGGTCACGCAAGTTATCAAATTTTACCGCCATGGCAACCGTTTCACGCTCACCGATAGGACGATACTGAGTGACGCTATTATCCACGTGTACCAAACCTAGCATGGCAAATGGAAACGGCTCTTTGACCATCATATTCATCTGCAACGTCTGTGATAAGACCGAAAAATACGTCACAGGCACTTTGCCATTATCAGCGAAACCACAAATCTTACGATAGTCATCAAGATTGCTTTGATCGATGTGCAAGTCATCTACATAATAGGTCGCTTGTGGCAATTGATCGCGACTGATTTTACCGCTATTACCAATAGGCAATAAGCTCTTAACAATATTAGCATAAGTGGTATGCGCTTTTGGCAACGCATCATAATGTTTGTCTGACATAATAAATCCTAAGTGGGGCTTGAGCAAATTTTCTAGCTAGATGTAAAATGCGATGCATTCGTTTATTAGTAAGTGCTTTGACTGATACTTACTTTGATTAATATTTACTTTGATTAATACTTGCTTTAAGTAATATTGACACTTATTCTGATTAATATAGGTTTTGATTAAAAGGTAATTTCGCCCAACAAAGAGGGTCACTCCCTTTACCCAATCCAGCTATTTATCATTATAGTAATAACCCGCCGCCAACATAAAAAACCTGGCAAGTTATTATTACTGTGTTTTTATCATAAAAAAGCCACCCTAGGGCAGCTTTATTACAATTTATCAGCAATTTTTTCGTAAGCATATGTGAGGTAAATCTAAAACCTTACTGGATATCATATACTTAGTGCAAGCTTAATTGAGATTAATCATCTATGTTATTAAGCAAAATTTTGCCTGCATTATATTTACTAAGCACCTAATAAGCTTTGACCACACACACGTACGATGTTGCCATTTAGGCCGCCAGAAGCTGGTGAAGCAAACCATGCAATGGTTTCAGCTACGTCTACTGGCAAGCCGCCTTGGCTCATTGAGTTCATACGGCGACCGGCTTCACGAATGGCAAATGGAATCGCTTCTGTCATTTGCGTTTCGATAAATCCTGGGGCAACAGCGTTAATCGTCATACCTTTCGCATTGTCTTCTAACTGTTTAGCAGTGGCATTGACCAAACCAATGACGCCTGCTTTCGAGGTTGCATAGTTACTTTGACCTAAGTTACCGGCGATACCTGAGATTGATGAGACGCAAACAATACGCGCATTTTCTTTTAGCACATCATTATCAAGCAAATAGCGGTTTAGCTTGGCAATACTGCCCAAGTTGATATTGATGACCATATCCCATTTTTGCTCGTCCATGTTGGCAAGCGTTTTATCACGCGTGATACCAGCATTATGAATCACCGAATCTAAACCGCCACGTTTTTGCGCGGCTTCAGCGATTTCTTTGCCCGCATCTTCACTGGTGATGTCGACTGTTAAGACTGAACCACTGATTTCGCTTGCCACTTTTTGTAAGTCAGCTTGCTGCTGTGGTACATCAAGACAAATAACGTGAGCGCCTTCGCGTGCTAAAACACGAGCAATGGCTTCACCAATACCGCGACTTGCGCCAGTCACTAGCATGGTTTTGCCGCCCAAAGGCTGTGCCCAATCAACGTCAACGTTAGCGCCGTTACTGACACGTACCACTTGTCCTGAAACATAGGCTGAACGTGCTGAGGTGAAAAAGCGTAATGTTGAGTCTAAGTTTTGCTCAGCGCCTTCGGCAACATAGATAAGCTGGGCTGTGATACCACGCTTAAACTCTTTACCGACCGACTTCACAAAACCTTCAAGCGCGCGCTGAGCCAATGCCGCTTCAATATCCGTGATGTCTTCTGGTGGACGACCGATAACAATAACGCGACCTGACTTTTCGACGCGGCGCGCAACGGCATGAAAGAATTCATACACTTGCTTTAGCTCATCAGCATTACTGATATTACCGGCATCAAATAATAGGACTTTAAATTTATCATCGCTGCCCGTATTGGCCTTGGCTTTAACGCCGGCATCAGACAGCGCATCTTTCACATTATCACTGCTATTTACAAACACGTCAGCGTGCAGCTCTGACAAAATACGGGCTACTGACTCACTGATGGCGGTATTATCACCATTAGCACGACCAACCAATACGCTACCACGTACCGCAGGCTGGCCACTATCAAAACGATCAAGCTCTACTGGCATAGGCAAGCCTAAGTTTTTTGCTACTTTTTTACCAATAGAAGACTGAACAAAATCACCATAACGGTCTGACATAATATAATCCTATAATTAACGAGTAAGATAAAAATTAACGGGTAAATAATAGTAAACAAAAATGCAATGCGCCTATTATAAAGACTCACCAGCACTATCATTGATAAAAATTATTAGCATTTAGTAAATGAGCTTAAAACTGCCTCAACTATACACTTCCATGCGAAACAAGTCCAAAAGCCACTAATGTCTATAACAATCTGTAGACAAGCCAGTATACAAGATGGCCACTTTTTCTCGGGTCAAAAACACCAAACTTATGCTAAAATCTAACGTATAAGTTATGGCAAACGCATTTATAGATAACAATATATTATCAAAAGCTCTGTTATGCAATGCAAATAATCAACACTAGCCAGTCGAAATGGCTGTTGTTAACTGACGTGAAGCGTTATTAACCCTTGCGATAGCTTAAACATAGTGTCACATCATTTGCCAAAGGCATACAGTAAGGCCGTAAAAAACGCCTTATGATAAGCCACTGCATTTTACCATTGTTATGTAATATAATCGCTGTCATTAGACAGCAATCATTCAGTAATAGTATCTGTATACGATTTTTTCAACGTTTTAAGACTTTTTATTAAGCACTTTTTTACTGCTTTTTTTCATTAATACGTTCTTCCCTTTTTTCTTCTACCCATACTTTTTAAGGATAATATTATGAGTAATAAAAACAATCACCCTGATAGCCCTGTTGTTGAAAGCACCGTTGTAAAAGCTAGCGATACAAAAAATACCGAATCAGCTGCAAAAGCGACTGAGTCGAAAAAAGCAGATACTAAAGCCAACGACACTAAAGCTACTGATACAAAAACAGCCAGCCCTAAAAAAGACAGCGCTGCTAAAGATGACAACAAAGCCAAAGAAGCTGATAAAAAAGCGGATACGACTAGCGCTAACAAAACCACTACTACTGCTAAAAAAGCCAGCCCAACCAAGCTTAGCTCAGGTCAACATCGTGTGGCTATCTTAGGCGGCAACCGTATTCCTTTTGCTCGCTCAAACGGTACTTATGCAGATGTCAGCAACAGTGACATGTTAACCGCAGCGTTAGATGGTTTGGTTGAGCGTTTTAACTTACAAGACAAAAAAGTCGGTGAAGTGGTTGCTGGTGCAGTCATGAAACTGAGCCGCGATATCAACTTAACGCGTGAAGCAACACTAAGCACGGCATTGAACCCACATACCCCAACCTATGATATCTCACAAGCTTGTGGTACTGGCTTGCAAGCAACGTTTGCTTCTGCCAATAAAATCGCCCTTGGTATTATCGATTCGGCCATTACTGGCGGTGTTGATACGACTTCTGACGCGCCTATCGCAGTTGGCGATGGCTTACGTAAAGTGTTAATTAAATTGGGCGCTGCTAAAGACAACAAACAACGTCTAAAAGCGCTAATGGGTTTAAATCCAAAAGACTTGCTTGATACCCCGCAAAATGGCGAGCCCCGTACTGGTTTATCAATGGGCGACCATCAAGCGATTACCACACTTGAGTGGAACATCAGCCGTGAAGCACAAGATGAGCTTGCTTTTACTAGCCATCAAAACCTAGCGCGCGCTTATGATGAAGGTTTCTTTGATGACCTAATCACCCCATATAAAGGCCTGACGCGCGACAACAACTTGCGCCCAGATACTACTTTAGAGAAATTAGCTAAATTAAAGCCTGTATTTGGTAAAAAGAACGCCAACCCAACCATGACAGCGGCTAACTCTACACCGCTAACTGATGGTGCTTCTTGTATACTACTAGGTACTGATGAGTGGGCTGCAGCAAATGGCCTGAAGCCATTGGCTTATATCGTTCATCAAGAAACCGCTGCTGTTGACTTCATCGGTAAGTCTGGCGATAAAGAAGGCTTACTGATGGCGCCAGCTTATGCCGTACCGCGTATGCTTGAGCGTGCTGGTCTGACCTTGCAAGATTTTGATTTTTATGAGATTCATGAAGCATTTGCCTCACAAGTACTATCAACCCTTGCGGCTTGGGAAGATGAGAAGTTCTGTTCAGAGCGTCTAGGTCTTGATGCGCCATTAGGTTCTATCGATCGTAGCAAGCTAAACGTTAATGGTTCATCACTTGCCGCCGGTCACCCATTTGCTGCAACGGGTGGTCGTATCCTAGCTACTGCTGCTAAATTACTGGATCAAAAAGGTTCAGGTCGCGCGCTTATCTCTATCTGCGCCGCTGGTGGTCAAGGCGTAACTTGCATCTTAGAAAAATAATTACTCTAAGATGTCCTTAGACAGTCAATAGCGTTAAGCTTTTAAAACACCCTTTAATCCAATGATTAGAGGGTGTTTTTTTGTCTAAATAAAAGTGTTATAAAGCGAATGCAACAAGCAAACACTGCTCACTCATAGCTGCATCATTAGATATGTTAAAATAGCTTTATAAAGGGCATTCATATAAAAGGTTGTCATATAAAGAGCTGTCATCATAAAAGGCAGTCATAAAAATAGGTATTAGGAGCTTACTATGAGCAAGGATCCCTCGTCGATTGATCAGCAAACCTTAACCACGACCAAGCGGCGTGAGCTATCAGCGCTTGAACAAGGCAGCTTCATTACCCGAATGGATAAAGAGGTGTTTGGCGATGAGCTGCGCCGAAAAATGCATCAAGACTTGATAGATAGCTATGATGAAGAGCTTGAAAATGAGATAGACGATTACGTACGCGACTTTCGTTTTGATGGGCGCGAGATGAGTGAGCAAGAAAAGCTTGATCGCCGTACCTATTTTCAAGAATTACTGCGGCTGCAACGAGAGCTTATTAAGCTGCAAGATTGGGTGGTTGAATATGGTGAGCGTATCGTCGTGATATTTGAAGGGCGTGATTCTGCTGGTAAAGGCGGCGCTATCAAGCGTATTACTCAGCGCTTAAACCCACGTGTTTGCCGAGTGGCTGCCCTACCGGCTCCAACAGAACGTGAGCAATCGCAGTGGTATTTCCAGCGCTATGTGGCGCATCTGCCTGCTGCTGGTGAAATTGTCTTATTTGATCGCAGCTGGTATAACCGTGTGGGCGTCGAGCGCGTCATGGGATTTTGTACCGATGCCCAGTACGAAGAGTTTTTCCAATCAGTACCTGAATTTGAGCGCATGCTGGTACGTTCAGGTATTCGCTTGGTCAAGTATTGGTTTTCGATTACCGATGATGAGCAACATTCACGTTTTATGAGCCGTATTCATGACCCTCTTAAACAGTGGAAACTGTCGGCGATGGATTTGCAATCACGCCGCCGCTGGGAGGATTATACCAAGGCTAAAGAGACCATGTTTGAGCGCACGCATATTCCTGAAGCGCCGTGGTGGGTGGTCGAAGGTAATAATAAAAAACGCGCACGGCTAAACTGTATTGCCCATTTACTTGAGCAAATCCCTTATCAAGAAGTACCGCGTGATGAGGTCGAGCTGCCTGAACGCAAGCGCGATGACGAATATTACCGCGAGCCGATTCCTGATGATATGTATGTGCCACCACGTTATTAAATAAACAAATTTATACACGTATTATTCAATAAAATATGACGCATGAAAAAGCAGCCTTATATATTTATAAGGCTGCTTTTTTTATATTATTTCGCTAGTATTTATATTAATCATAGCGAATACGATTTCTGATCTGTAGGAACACTACATGGTATAAGTCGACTGTAAACTATCAATCTTACCGGCCAATAAACGCTCGACCTCATTTTTAATTCTTAGCCCAGCGATATCTGTACCTATCTGCACCGCAAAGCCTGCTGGACGGCCACTTTGGCTTTTAGAATTAATCCAAACCACCTTACCGTTCATAGGCAAGCGTTCGCTAGAATTGGGCAAAGTCACGGCAATAAACACCTCATCGCCCAGTTTTTGTATTCTATCAGACGGCACAAACAACGCGCCATTGGTCACAAAGGATAAATAGCTTGCGTATAACGTTTCCATATCTTCAATATGACAGGTTAAAATCCCGCCACGTCCTGGCATTGCCATAGTTAGCTTCCTTTATGAGTGAGGTTTACTTTATTTTAATTTATAAATACGCCAATTCTTGCATCAGCTTATCATAAGCGAATTTTTCTTGCACATTTTGTTGTAGGGCGATTTTTGTTTGTTGTAGACTGTTTATAAACGCCTCAAAGCTACTTTCAGCAGGTTTATAATTGCTGAAAGAGGCGGATAAATCAATGTCCTTTTGCAGCGCATCGAGACCCAAACATACGCGGCGCATATCGACCAGCATCAGCTCCGACAGTTGAATAAACTCGCTCATACTCAGCTGAGTTTGCCAATAATCGCTTGCCGCAATGCTACTGCGTTTACCACTACGTAACGCTTGCCACGTTGTCAGCCATAACGCGCGCTTACTATACCAAGGCGCTTGTGCAAGGGCCACCGCTGCTAAAGGTGCGCCATTTGCCAATTGTATCAGCTGCTCAATGGCCGCCGTGCCGACCGCCTCACGGTTGACCGTACTGCCTAAAGCATGAGTGACATAATCGACTGAAACAGCAGGATCAATCGTTTGCAATGCCAGCTGCTGAACGCGGCTTTTTATGGTTGGCAGTAACTGCGCCGGAGTATCGCTGATGAGGAATAAATGCACTTGCGCTTGTGGCTCTTCCAAAGTTTTAAGCAGCGCATTAGCCGCAGCAATGGTCATTTGCTCTGCATAATCTAGCACACAAATCCGCATACCCTGCCCGCCTTGATAAATAAATGGCTGTAGAGCACGGATATCATCGACTTTTATTTTCAATGCGGCGTTACTAGCAGCTTTGGCAGATTTTTTGTCTTTTGCGGTGCTAGTTGCTGCTTCTTTAGCATGAGCATTATCGGCACTGACTGGCATACTAATCATTGGCAAGACTTGTAAGCTTGGATGCGTCCCTGATCTAAGCCATTGACAGCTCTCACAAACGCCGCAAGCGCCGAGCGGATGGCTATCGCGCTCGCGGCATAATAACCATGCTACCAAGCGCCAGACAAAAGCACGCTTACCCATCCCTTGCATACCGGCCGCTAAGAGCGCGTGCGGTAAGGATTGCTGCGGCATTAACACCCGCTTGGTCAGCTGCGACCATAACTCATTTTGCCACGGTAGTAACGGTGCAAAATAAATACTATCTGTCAAAGGCACTGTGCTGGTCATTGCAGTTATCTCACTTATGGTCATCGCTCAATGCTTTTAATGCGTTCACTACCTTTAACACGCTGAACACCTTTAATATGTTCAATCTGCTAATACACTTAAAACCTTTAAAGACCGAATAAACCAATTATTTTTAATCAAAAATATTAGTTTTTTACTTAGGCTATTATTAATTATCTACATTAGCAGTTTTGAAAATCTATTAAACTCATGGCATTTAGACGATCCAAATCTTCTTGGGTATCGACGCCTGCTGGCAGATGACAGGCGGCTGGGGCAATAGCAATATGGCCACCATTTTCTAATACCCGTAACTGCTCTAAGCTTTCCAGTGTTTCGAGTGGCGTTTGCGGCCAGTGTACAAACTGCTGTAACAAGCTGACGCGGTAGGCGTATAACCCTAAGTGGCGATAAGCATTTTTTGGCGCTTGCTGCTGTGTAGCGCTGTCCTTTGCCAACACAACATCACGGTCGCACGGAATCGGCGCACGGCTAAAATACAGTGCGCGGTGTCGATGGTTCGAGGTCTGGCTGACGACTTTAACGACCGATGGACGCATAAACGTCTCATAATCTTCGATAGGTTCACATAAAGTCGCCATCACGCTATCTGCATCTTGTACTAACAACGCTTTAACTTGCTCTAATAATAACGGTGGTACTAAAGGCTCATCACCTTGCATATTGACCACGATATCATGCTCAGCCCAGCCTTTAATAGCAGCGACCTCAGCCAAGCGGTCAGTGCCTGAGGCATGCGCGCTACTCGTCATCACCACATCAAAGCCTGCCTCTCTACAAACTTTGGCAATTGCTTCGTCATCCGTGGCAATACACATATCATCAGCAAAATCAGCCAACTGTGCCTTTTCAGCTACCCACAGTATCATCGGTTTGCCATGGATAGTTAATAATGGCTTGCCGGGTAAACGGGTACTTTTAAAGCGCGCAGGAATAACAATATGCGTTTTGGCTGGCATTGTTTTAGTTGCTGAGGACATGATTTATTCCTATAAAAATTATTTAAGCTTTTAGGCTTTTAGGCTTTTAGGCTTTTAGGCTTTTAGCCATTATTGATATCAATATTTAAAGCTTTTAATTGCTGCTGTAAGCTGTCATAACAACTGTTCGATAACACCGCAGTCACTGGCAATACCCATAGTCGACTCACAAGCTCTTGATACTCTTTACTAAGTGGCTGGTGGCTAATCGCATCCAATAGCAGCGCCTTGATTTTGACCGCGTCTTTACTGGTGACAATGATAGGCTGCTCGGTATATTGTAAAAGCTCATGCAGGCTAAAATCATAATGATCCGGATAAGCATGGCCAATGACATCGAAACCGAGCGATAGTAAGGTATCAAAAAAACGCTGTGGATAGCCGATACCGCTTACCGCATGTACCCGACTGTTTGGCATAGGTGGCATAGGCATTTTTTCTTCTGTGACATTTGAGTCATCTATCTCAGCAGAAGAAGACCACAAAAGCTGTAATTTATCAGCTTGTAGATGCATGGTTAAACGCTTAGCTTGAGCTTGATTATTATCCGTCGCTACCATCTCTGCTTTTTCATGGTAGACCACATTTGCACCTTGTAAGCGCGACATAGGCTCACGTAAAAAACCGGTTGGTAGCAGCTGCTGATTACCAAAGCCGCGTAACGCATCAACCACTATCCATTCGATATCACGTTGCAGCGCATAATGCTGCAAGCCATCATCAGCAATAATCAGTTGTAAATCAGGGTAAGCGTTTAATAAGGTTGTAATCGCTTGTTTACGATTGGGGCATACTGCCATAGCAGCGCCTGTCGTATTAACAATTAAAGAGGGCTCATCACCTACGATGCTTGGCAAACTATCAGCATGCACCAAAGCTGGCATCTGGCTACTATCACCGCCATAACCACGGCTGATAACACCTACCTTTATGCCTTGCTTTTGTAGGTAAGTGACTAATTCAATAATTAACGGTGTCTTACCGCTGCCACCTACCGTAATATTACCGATAACCATTACTGGAATAGGCGCACGATAACTTGAAAGCAGGCCTATTTTATAAGCCTGCCGACGTAGCATCGTAATGAATCCATACAACCAGCTCACAGGCAACAGTAGCCAGAGCCAAGCGGCCTGACGTTGCCATGCACGCGTCATTGTGGTTTCAATACTCATGATGATTTGTTACTTATCCTATTTATACAGCAAGTTTATTCAGTACATTTACTCAAAGTCACGCGCATACATTTGCGCATAATGACCCTGCAATTGCATCAGCTCAGCATGCGTGCCTAGCTCAACAATCTGACCACCATCTAAAACAGCAATACGGTCAGCGGACTCAATCGTCGTTAAACGATGCGCAATCACTAGCGTGGTACGGTCTTTCATAACATTATCAAGTGCTTGCTGAATGTAATATTCTGACTCATTATCTAAAGCACTGGTGGCTTCATCTAAAATCAAAATCGGCGCATCTTTTAGTAATGCTCGAGCAATAGAGAGGCGCTGGCGTTGACCACCAGACAGCTGCAAACCTTCAGCGCCAATTTCACTTTGATAGCCATTTGGCATTTTCATAATAAAATCATGGGCAAAAGCGTCTTTTGCAGCCCGCTCGACCTCAGCTTGAGTTTTATCAGCCAAACTTCCATAGGCAATATTATTAAACACCGTAGTATTAAACAGCACTACTTGCTGATTGACCATCGCAATCTGCGCACGCAAGCTTTCAAGTTTTATATCTTCAATCGGCATACCATCAAGGGTAATTTGCCCAGAAGAAGTATTTAAGGTACGGGTAAGCAAGTTGACTAAAGAAGATTTACCAGCGCCGCTACGTCCAACCAATGCCACGGTCTCGCCTGCACGCACATCCAAAGTAAAGTCACGCAGCGCCACAGTTGAATCAGGATAAACCAAACTGACATTATCCAGTTTAATTTCACCTGCCAAAGTAGGACTAAGTACACCGGTATCTGCTTCTTCTGGCTCATCTAGTAAAGCAAATATTGACTCACCGGCCGCGAGCCCTCTTTGCAACTGTTGATTGACATCTGTCAATGAACGCACAGGCTTACTTAGTAATCCTGCGGCAGCAATATAGGAGATAAACTCACCTGCTGAGATATTATCTATCACCGCAGGGCGCAGGGCGAGCCATACCACCACCGCCATGGCTATCGCCATCAACAGCTGTACAGCAGGAGTATTAATGCTATTGGTGACAACGACCTTCATCCCTTGGCGCAGGTTTTTCTTCGACGTTGTATCAAAGCGCTTAGATTCATAGGCTTGTCCGCCATAATTTTTCACCACTTGATAGCCATTAATCACTTCATTAGTAATATGGCTGACATCGCCCATGGTTTCTTGAATACCCTTTGAAAGCTTTAAATAACGCTTTGAGGCTACCCTTATGAGCCATAAAATCGGTGGCAGCACGACAAACAAAATCAAGGTCAAACGCCAGTTGCTATAAAGCAAGAAACCTATCAAAGCCACGACTGTCAAGCCATCGCGTAATAGAGTCTTCATCGAATCGGTGCTGGCTGCAGTTACCTGCTCAACATCAAAAATAAGCTTGGATGAAATCGTCCCTGCTGGATTCGCTAAATAAAACGAGCTTGGCAAACGCAGTAACTTATTAAAAACCTGCACACGTAGCTCATACACAAGATTGCGCGAGACTAACGCCGTATAGTAGTTACCTAAAAAGCTTCCTACGCCGCGAACGAAAAACAACAGGACAATAATAAACGGAAATAAATCTTGCTTGCTTTGATCATTTTGATTGATGGCATCAGTGATATATTGTAATAATTTGGCAATCCAAATCTCTGTCGCCGCATTAATAGCAAAGCCTATTATGACTAATATTAGCGCCCACCAATACGGTTTAAGGTAGCTTAATAGACGTAATAAGGTCTTATGTTTAGGCGTACTTGATGGCGCTGCTGATAGCTTTTTAGCAGAAGTTTTTTTAGAGTCAGGTTGATTAGCTTGGCTCATAAAAGCCTCAATTTAGGTATAAAGAAGGAATAAATGACACGGATGCAGCAGTAGCGCTTGGTTATAAGATAAAGCATTAAAGGCTTTTAGAATAATAGTGGTAATGCTTAATACGCTTTACCACCTTATCAAATATCATAAAAATTATTGTGCTGATGATTGCGGTAAAGGCTGACCAAGTGGCACAACCGTACTGATATTTAAATTTAAAAAACCCAATTTACCAGCGATATCCATAACGCGTACCACGGATTGATGCGTGGCATTCGCATCGGCAGCAATTACAAATAGCATATCACGATTACTTCCCGTCTCTTGCTGTAGCATGCTGGTCAATTCAGCCTCGTTACTACTAGCAAGGGTAATTCCGTTGACTAAATAACTGCCATCTTCTTGCACGGCAACTTCAATACTGTTTTTCTCTTCTGTCAGCGCCACACCTTCAGCTTCGGGAAGAATGATATTTAAACGACTGAAATGATTAAAAGAGGTCGCCAAAAGTAAAAATACAATTAAAAATAATAAGCAATCAATCATGGGCGTGAGATTGATTTCAAGCGGCTCAACGGTTGGTTTTCTAAAGCGCATATCAGTCTCTTTAATGTGCTTAAAGGTATATATTTAATAAGCAGTGATTCATACTATTATTTTTATCATTAATTAGGGCGTGTCCTCATTTTTATCACCATTTTTAAAATGAGGACACGCCCTACCATAATACAAACAATAGAGTTAAGTCGCTGCCGCCGTATGATTTAAATCTGAGGTGTCAATCGAAAGCTCATTACTTACATGACTCGATTTATCATCTACTGCTGCATGAGTAATCGACTGAGACATAGCAGAACTGTTGATATTATCTAACAATTGATAGTCATATAACTCTTGAATCATCAGTCCCGCTTGCGTTTCAAACTGCGCATTGATATCGATAATACGGCGCTGAAAATAACGATAAGCAACCAAAGCTGGGATAGCCACAATCATACCAGCAGCAGTGGTAATCAAAGCCTGTGACACGCCAGCCGCCAACATCGTTGGGTCTTGCATCGCGCCATCCGTAATCGCCAAAAACGACGAGATAATACCTAATACCGTACCCAACAAACCAAGCAATGGCGCAATCGCCCCAATGGTGCCAAGCATATTGATATTTTTCTCTAATTGATGCACTTGCACACTGGCACGGTTTTGCATATGCATTGTCATCGAGTCTAAGCCGTATTGGCGGTAAAGCAGACCGGTCGCTAGAATATCACCCAAAGGGGTTTTTTCTTTGACATTCATCAACTGCGTACGACCGATATCACCGTTTTCACGTAGGCGGTTTATCAGCTGTTCGCGCAATCTATTGGGCGCAATCTTATTAAATTGTAAAGTATGACTACGCTCGATAATAATAACCAATGCCAATATTGAGCACACCACGATAGGTGTCATCAGCCAACCACCTGCTTTTACCAGCTCCCACATACGGACTCTCTTCTATATTTTTATTAATTATTAAAAGATGTTTTAATATTTGTATGGTTAGTACAAAACACTCAAATAAGCTAAGCCTGAGCTTCTATATGCTTAATTAAGGCTGCTAGCTGATCTTGGCTATGGAAGAATATCTCAACACTACCCTGCCCGTCTTTTTTGTGTTTGAGCTTTACTTCCGCGCCTAACATATCGGTTAAACGCTGGGTTAAGCGCTCAACATCGCGAGACTGTACTTGCTCAGGGCGACTGGCTTTTGGCGCTGGTTGTAAAATGGATTTGACTAACTTTTCAGCTTCGCGCACCGTCATACCAGCATCGATGATTTTTTGCGCAATGATAGGCTGCTGTTCTGATGATAACGCCAATAATGTACGGGCATGCCCCATATCTAAAGCACTGTTTGCCAAATGGTCTTTGACCGTATCATGGAGCTGATTTAGACGTAACAAGTTTGAAACCGTGGTACGCGCCTTACCAACGACTTCGGCAATCATGGCATGACTCATACCAAATTCCGTATGGAAACGCTGTAAAGCAGCCGCCTGCTCAATCACCGATAAGTCTTCGCGCTGGATATTTTCAATCAAGGCCAGCGCAATTGCCAGCTCATCGGATAACGCACGCTCAATCGCTGGTATAACCGATTTACCCGCCATTTTTGCCGCACGCCAGCGGCGCTCACCAGCGATAATTTCATGCGTAACCAAGGCCTCACTTTTGTCTTCATTCGCCAGTAATGGACGAATAACAATCGGCTGCATGACGCCATGTTGTTCAATAGAAGAAGCCAATTCTGCCAGCGCCGTTTCACTCATATCACGGCGCGGTTGATATTTCCCTGCTTGCAGACGCGTAACATCGATTTGCACCAAGCTTATCTGGTCTTCAGAGGCGCTATTGTCTATCGCATTGGTACGAGTTTTATTAGCAGGGCTTTTCTTCATCGTCCGCGCTTTACGATTATGACTGTCAGTAGACTGCTCTGTCACTGGCGAGGCAGAAGGCTTTTTAGTCGCTTGTGTATCAGCAGCTGTGCCTACCACACTGGCATCCTGTTCTTGTTTTTTAGCTTCTGATATGTCAGTTTCTAGCATTGCAGCTGACGCAGTAGGCTCGCGCACCACCGTATCATCTTGTAAGGCAGAGGCGGCAATTTGTTTTTCTTTTTTGATTGACCCTAATAAGGCATCTAAGCCTCTATTGGCAGCCAACCCTCTTTTCTTTGCCATGATTACCTATCCTCTAACGCTAAAATAAAAAGCCCAATGCTTACTACTGCCGGCTTACTGATAAATATAATTTGCTGTTTTTAATGTTTACACTAAACAAGCTAAATGATGACTAACGACTTTTGACTAAGAACTTATGATTAAAGACTTTGCTTCATCACTTCAGCGGCCAGCTTTTGATACGCGCGCGCACCTTTTGACCATCTTTCATACGCGATAACTGGTAAACCATGTGCCGGCGCTTCTGCTAGACGAATATTTCTTGGAATATGAGTCTTGTACATAATCTCGCCAAAGTGCGCCTCTAATTCAGCAGACACATCACGCGCCAAGGTATTACGCGCATCAAATAAGGTTCTGACCACGCCGCGAATATACAGCTTAGGGTTAAGTTCAGTGAGACGCTCAATCGTCTGTGACAAGTCCGCCAAGCCTTCTAGCGCATAATATTCACATTGCATCGGAATGATAACGCTGTCGGTGGCAACCAAGGCATTAATCGTCAGCAAGTTTAAGCTCGGTGCACAATCGATAATCACATAATCATAAGCAGGTTTATTGGCGGCGATTTGATCATTGACCAACTGCGCCATTGCCGTTTTAAACAACTCATGGCTGTTGGTCCTACTCATTAAGGTGATGTCCAAACCTGCCAAATCACGATTGGCACCGATGACATCAAAGCCAGCTGGACTATTCACAATCGCCTCAGACAGCGACACACCATCGAGCAGTACGTCAGCGATGGTCAGCTCTAATTGGTTCTTATCCACGCCCGTGCCACTGGTGGCATTACCCTGTGGGTCTAAGTCAATCAGCAGTACGTGCTTGCGCTTGGCCGCTAAGCTGGCGGTCAAATTCACTGCCGTCGTGGTTTTACCCACGCCGCCTTTTTGATTCGCAATTGCTATGATTTCCATACACTCACTCAATTTAATTAGGATCTGTTACTGATTTTTACTGAAGCATTTTTGCTGCTTTTACTTATTATATTACTCAAATACCTGACGCTTACCTATAAGGGTGTTTAAACACCTGCGTACAAATGAGAAGACCACTTACTCATTACTATAGAACAATTGTTGCCTTATGGTGCGTTGCGTGCTCATAGCTTAGACATTTTTATAAGATAATTCAATTAAATGACGACTATCTTGTAAACGCGGCACATTTAACGGAATCGTCTTTATCTGCCAAGCGTCATTTAGCGCTTGCAGCTCTTCGTCGCTCGGCGCTTTACCCTTCATCGCGCATAAATAACCATTATCGGCCAAGCGTGGCTGAGCGACTTCGACAAAATCAATCAGACTGGCAAAAGCTCTCGACGTTACCACCTCATAGCTGGCTTCATGCGCTTCAATACGCGAGGCGATTGGGTGCATGTTACTCAAACCAAGCTCGCTACTGATTTGCTTAATAAAACGAATTTTTTTCTGATTGCTATCAAGGGCGGTACATTGGCGCTCAGGCTGACAGATAGCGATAATCACCGCTGGCAAGCCCGCTCCCGTGCCAATATCTAGCAGCGACCCTGACGGTAAATGCGTTATAATAGCCAAACAATCGATGATATGTTTGATAAGTGCTTCGATTGGATCGGTAATAGCGGTCAGATTATACGCTTTATTCCATAATAAAAGCTGGTCTAAATACAATAATAACGTGCGCTGCTGCGTCGCGCTTAATGCAAGACCCAGCTCATCTATTGATTGCGCTAAGATATTTGCAAGTGTTGGCAATTGCGCACCGAGCTTTACAAAACCTGTGGGGTCAATATGAATTTTACCCGTGCTAGCAGATGATGAAGAGGTTTTAGTAGAATCTGACATACGGGTTATCCAGTTTTGACATGTGAACCGTCTATTTTATCATGCAGGCTGCCCATTGAATAGTTGCAGATTGCGCCAATGTACGCCATCTTATACTATCTACACCTATATTGAAGGCTTATCTTCTTGGACCGTCAGCAATTTAACGTAGCAAAATGAATATTGCCTCAACCTAATTAGTAAAAACCCCCATCTCTCTATGATACAAAACTGCGCCTAATGTCTTATCTAAAACGCGCCTATATCTTGTAAGATGTCCTGATACATTATTAAAAAGATTCATTATTAAAAATGATTGATTGTTAAAAATGATTGATTGTTAGAAGCGCATCCTTACACTTAGCGCTCAAACAACAAAAGCTCAATAACCATTCCGCCCTCTTAAAACGACTTACTATATAACTATGACCGAACCGCAAAACACACCTATGAATAAAGACCCAAAAGATACCAATCCTATGGTAAGCCCTGTCAATAAAACAGCAGAGACAAAATCATTAGCAACGAATCTGCCTAAAAAAAGGCCATCTAAAACAAAGCTACCCAAAAAAGAGCTGGCACGCAAAAAGCCGTCAGAAAAAGCTCAGCCAGATAGCACAGTAGATGTGCCTAACACGCCTCATCCGGTATTTATTGATGTTAATGAGCGCTGCCTTATCGGTGCCGAGCAGCTTAAGCGTTATACTGATCTGGATGAGCTACCGAGCGATACCCGCACTGCCCCCGATTTAGATGTCGGCTTTGGACAACAGCGCGCCCTTAAAGCGTTGCATACAGCACTGGATATTCATGCCAGTGGCTATCACGTATTTGCCGCGGGCGAAAATGGCTTAGGTAAACGCACCATTATAAGTCGTTTATTGCAACGAATTGCCGCCGATGCGCCAACGCCCGATGATTGGGTTTATGTGTATAATTTTGCCGATCCACGTACACCGCAAGCATTACGTCTACCTTCTGGGCAGGCGACCATACTACAACAGCAGGTCAATCAATTATGGCAGCAAGCCAAAAAACGACTTAGCCAACGCTTTCGTAGCGACCAGTATCAAAGCAAAATCGAAGCCATCAAAAATGATACCCATCAAAAAGAAAGTCAGGCTTACGACGACCTAAATACCGAAGGCAAACAATACGATTTAGCACTGACGTTTCGCGCATTTGACAATAAAGCCGTATTTGTACATCCCAGCCAGCTACCAAAAGAAGAGAGCGATAGTGAGGTTAAAGATGACAAAATCTCTAATAGCCAGAAAAACAAGTCAATAAAAGAGGAAAGTCAAAGAGCCAGTATTCCTAATGACAATATTCCTAATGACAATATTTCTAGTTCCAGTATTTCTAGTGCTGATGATAGCGTGAGCAAAGATGCTAACCACGACTACGGCAAGAGCGAATATGAAGCTGAGCTGAATAATTTTGCACAAAAAAACCATATGCAAAAGCGCTTAAGTCAGCTGACCATCGCCTTAGAGCAATTAGAAGACGAAGCCAATGATGCCATTGAAGCCCTGCATCGCAATATTGCACGCCGAGCGCTACAGCCTTTATTTGCGCCTATTTATGAGCAGTTTACTGATCATCCATTGGTTGTCGAGTATCTAAAAACCGTATTTGCCGATATGGTTACGCATGTCGAGCGTATCGTCAATGGCGATGATGAGGAGTTTGTGACGGCAGTGCTTGCCACAACGCCGAGCCGCTATGCAGTCAATGTCATCGTCAGTCACGCGCCCGATAGTGGCGCACCGGTCATCTTTGAAGATTTGCCAACACATTTAAACCTATTGGGTCATGTCGAGCAAATCACCCAATTGGGCACAGTGACCACCGATGTCAGTATGATTCGAGCAGGCGCCCTGCACCGTGCCAATGGCGGCTATCTGTTGTTAGAAGCCAGTCATCTACTTGAGCATCCTTACGCATGGCAAGGTCTTAAGCGCGCCTTGCAATCTCGCAGAATCAAACTCTCAAGCCTTGAGCAGATGCTGACCTTAACGGGTAGCTTATCGCTCGCGCCCGCACCCATTGACCTTGATATCAAAGTCATCTTGCTTGGCGAAGCAGATTTATATTACGAACTACTAGAGCTGGAGCCGGAGTTTGATGCAGTATTTAAAGTACGTGCCGATTTTCACGACGATGTAACTCGTAGCCCTGAGCACGAATTGGCGTTGGTAGCAAAAATGGCAGATATCATTGATTATGCCAACCTTTATCCTTTTGATAGTAGCGCGCAGGCCGCTCTACTTGAGCATTTAAGCTTACAAGCAGAAGACCAAGACCGCTTGAGTTTGCATAGTGATTTATTGATTAAGCTCTTACATGAATCTAACCGCCATGCACGTTTGAGCGGTAAAAATATTGTTAGCGCCATTCACGTCACCCACGCTATTGACGATATGGACGAGCGCTCAGGATACTTGCGCGACCTTTATTGGGATGAGCTAAAAAATGGCCAACAGCTTATTCAGACCCAAGGCGATGCTGTCGGACAAGTAAATGCGCTCACCGTCGTCAGTTACGCCGATAGCGAGTTTGGTATGCCCGCTCGTCTGACCGCAGTCATTCAGCCAAATATTGGCGCGGGCGAAATCCTCGATATCGAGCGCGATGTGGATTTGGGCGGCAGCTTACACGCCAAAGGCATGCTGATTATGACCAGCTATTTGCGCGCCTTATTTAGTCAGCATCATGCGCTAAACTTTAGTGCCTCACTCGCTTTTGAGCAAAGTTACGCCCATATCGATGGTGATAGTGCGACGGTCAGTGAAGGCTGTGCGCTACTCTCCGCCCTAGCAAACGTTCCTATCAATCAATCTTTTGCGATTACCGGCTCGATGAATCAGTTAGGCGAAGTCCAAGCAGTTGGCGGTATCAATTCTAAAATCGCTGGTTTCTTTGACGCTTGCCGCGAGCAAGAGCTGACGGGACAACAAGGCGTGGTTATCCCAATGGCCAACGTCAAACAATTAATGCTACGTGACGACATCATTGCCGCCGTTCAAGCAGGGCAATTTCATATTTATGGCGTACATACCTTAAGTGAAGCTTTGACCTTAATGACCGGCTTACCTGTCGACACCATGAATAAAAAAGGTCGCTACCGTAAAGAAACCTTATTTGGCAAAGTACTAAGCCGTTTGATGCTTTGGGATGAGAATCAGAATACTGATGACGAAGTCGATGATAAAAAGTCGAAAAAGAAAGCTAAGAAGAAGCGCCAAGCCAAACGTCATAAAAAACAAGATAAACAAAAAAAAGCCAAGAAAGAGAAAGGTGACATAGATACAAGCCCAGACGTAAACCCAGATGCAAATATAGAGGTAAATACAGAAGTGCATCGCTAGACGTTGTCATGCTTTTCTGCGATGATTGGCTTTTTATGATGCGCTATGTTAATTAATAAAATGCTAATAAACAGCTAGCAACCAAACCCGTGACTGAATAAAGGTTATCTTTAATGACTGCACATTCTACTGACGCCGATAGTATTCAAGCTCAAGCAGCTGTTGATGAGTCAGCAACTGCGCTAGTGACTAAAGAAGTTACTGAGCAAAATGAAGAAGTTACTACAGATAATAAAGCGTCTGAGGAAGCAGCAGATAATCGTCATGGGGCAGCGACGACAGCGCGGCAATGGCAAGTGTTGTCGCAGTTGCAGCGAAATCGCTGGGTAGGGACAACTCATGTTTACGAGCAGCTTATATTGGCAGGCTTTGATATCAGCTTGCGTACGGTGCAACGCGATTTAAACGCCCTTGCCAAACGCTTTCCTATCGAAAAAAACAATGCCAATCCACAAGGCTGGCGCTGGAAAGATGATGCGCCGCTGCAAAGCTTACCGCATATGAACTTATCACAAGCGGTTGCATTTAATATGGTCGAAGCCAATCTAAGCCAACTGCTACCGCCGGTTATTTTAGATGAGCTATTTCCTTGGTTTGACTTAGCACGCAGGCAACTCAAAAACAGTAAAGTCACGCATTCATGGATTGACAGAGTGCGTATCGAGCCTGCAACTCAGCCCTTGATTGCGCCGCACATTGATTTAGAAAGCAAAGACAACATTTATCATGCGTTATTTTATCAATTACAAATACAAGCCAGCTATACCCGCAGTGATAAATCACAAGCTAGCGAATATACCTTAAACCCTATTGCTATCGTCCAGCGTGGGGTAATTATTTACCTATTGGCAACGCGCACTGATGATCCAGAAGTGATTATTCGTACCTTTGCTTTGCATCGCTTTACCAGCGTTGAGATATTAGAAAGCGCGGCTAAAACCCCAGACAATTTCCAACTGGATACCTATCTAGATGCAGGTGGCATGGGCTTTAGCCATCCTTTATTTAGCCAGTTACCTGATCATGGCAAACATACTGCGGTTGAGCTACAATTTACCAAACAAGCGGGCAAAAGCTTAACGGAAAGTAAGCTTAGTGACGACCAAACTGTGACCATCAATAGCGATGAAACCCTGACCATACAAGCGACCGTTAACTTAACCTCGCAGCTGGTTTGGTGGTTACGTGGTTTTGGTAGCGGTTTATTAGACGCCAAACCCGCGCTACTGTATCAAGCCGTATTAGACAAGCCAATAAATGATGAATAGCGACAATAAAGAAAAACAGCTCATTATTAATGATGATAAAAATCTAATAGCCATACTCAAACGCACCAATGCTTATACTATTTAAAATAACCATTGAAAAAATTAAAAATCCAAAAGGAATATTATGTCGACCACTATCCCATCACCACTACTTTCAGACAGTTTAAGAGGGCTGGGTTTAGATACGGGGACGTTATTCTTTGCGCTAAATTATGAATTTACCAAGATTGAGCAAAAAGGACTATTTAAAAATTTAAAGAAGCGCTTCAAAAAAAATGAAGGCGCGATTGATATCGATTTGGCCTGCGTGCTGTATGACGATAACTGTACCATCAGCGATATTGTTTGGTTTAAGCAGTTACGTGATAAAGCAGAATCGATCAAACATCAAGGCGATAGCCTCAATGGCAAAGACCGCGGTGAGCAAGCCATGTATCTTGCGCCCCTTGACCAAGAGCAAATCCGGCTTTATTTGGATAAAATCCCCGCGCACATCACGCATATCGCTTTGATTGCCAATTCTTATCATGGGCAGCCTTTTAGCAGAGTCAAAAAAGGGGAGATTCATTTAAGCGATGATGAAGGTAATCGCTCTTTTGAAGTTAATTTAAAGCAGCTGCCGCGTGACTGCGTTACACTTTGGGTCGCACACTTGCGCCGAGAGGTGGACGATTGGCATCTGACTTTACAAAATCTGCCACTGCCAGCGACAGATTTATCGACAGCGGCACAAGAAGTGGCGCATGAATTGGCACGCGCCCTGCCCGTTCCGCAAGGTATTTAACGTTAATATAGAAAGCTAAGATTGGTTTTTACCTATAAATAAAAAGGGTGAGACGCTATTTAATAACGTCTCACCCTTTTTTTACACTAAAAACTTTTGATTTAAGAGCTTCCTTTAAAAACTGCTCTTAAGAACGACCTTTAAGAATCATCTTTAAGAAAAATGCCAGCTTTACTCTAACGGCTCACCGCAATGCGGGCAAAAATTCTTTTGCCGCACTTCCCTTTCACGGCGTTCTAGCTCTTGCTCACGCAATACTTGCAGCACAATCTCTTGTGCTTGCTCCTTATCCAATCCAAGCTCGCGGCGTATTTTCTCAATCATCATCTGATTCTGTACCAAATCAAAATCGCTATCGACCAATTGCCCGCGAAAGTCTTGCTCAAGCTCTTCACGGCGCTGACTGAGCTCATTTGCCAAACCCGTCGCCAAAATACCGGCCGGTAATGCAGCCAGACCGACGCCCAATATGGTGATGATTGCCCCCAATATTTTACCGGCATTGGTGATAGGCGTTACATCACCATAACCGACCGTCGTCAGCGTAACCACCGCCCACCACATGGCTTTGGGTATCGACTCAAACTCCTCTGGCTGCGCGTGGTTTTCGACCAAATAAATACCACTTGATGCGGTGACAATCATAATAATTAAGATAAAAAGAACCGCTTGAAATGAGCCCTTCTCCTTACTGATAACCACCAATAAAATACGTAATGAGGCAAAATAACGGGTAAGTTTAAGAATGCGAAATAAACGTAAAATACGTAAGAAGCGCAAATCGATACTGACAAAGAAATTCAAAAATGCGGGCGCAATCGCAATGATATCAATCAAAGCCGACGGACTTTTTAGCCAATCCCAGCGCTGACGCCAAGTGGTATTGTCAGGCTGCGCTTCAGCGACACTCCATAATCTGAGCAAATACTCGATAGAAAATATGATAATCGAGAAATTTTCAAACCAAGTAAAATACTCTTGATACGGATAATACCAGTTATCTACAGACTCAGCGATGACCGCCGTGACGTTCGCCATGATTAGGAAAATGAGAAAGTAGTCAACACAGCGACTAAAGAGCGTATCATGCTCATCGTTTTGTAGAATGTTATAGACGAAAAGACGCAAGCGCCGTATAGATTGGAGTAGCATGGCGTCCCTATATGCGGTGCGATGTAACACCGGTCTTATATTAATAAACAGTCTTTTAAAAAGCGCTTATGCCTAAATTCAGACCAACAAAGTTGATGGGCATATTTAGTTTATGCATCAGTAATAATGATTATACAAAATTTAGGTAATAAATGTAGGTCACTGCCAATAATATCACGGCAATCGCCAAGAAAACGAAGCGTAAAAATTGCTCATCAGCCCGTAATTGATTGCTTAAGTTTTGCGCCGGTAATAAGAACAAGCCACATTTAGGGCAACAAGAATCTATTTGGTTTAAGAGCTTGATGGAACGGGCGTTTTCACAACGAAGCGGAGAATTACTACAATAACCGAGCATAATGTCTGACCGTCCCCTTTGATAAATAGCAGCAAAAACCGCTGAAAATTGCGAATTAAAATAACAAGCGTAATTAAAAAATTATTCCTAATTTAGTCTATCTATTCAAGTAGATGGGTAACTTAAGATATAAACATTACCGCTTTCTATTTAAAACCTTACTTTTATTAGGGTTTTTGTATTATAATAGAGAGATAATGTTACAAGTTAACCATAACCATAACATTGTGTAATCAGTCACTACTGTCATCCCTCATTAGCGACTGACCAATAATCATCTATTATGTTGAGGAATCAAACGATGAAACTACAATCCCTAGTTTTAGCTGCTGCCACTGCACTTACTATGACCACTGCTTTTGCTGTACCTGCTGGTACTTGGTCTGTGGCTGCTGGTGCTCACTATGTTGATCCAAAAAGTGACAACGGTAACGTCACTATAGGCAATACAAATTACGCTGTAGATGTTGATGGCGATGTACGTCCAACCATCAGTGGTGAATATTTTATCGCTAATAACGTTGGTGTTGAGCTACTTGCAGCCATTCCATTTCATCATGATTTCACTTTGACTGATGCAAATGGTGGTGAAATCACAGGTAGAACTCAACATTTACCACCTACTCTTTCTCTACAATACCACTTCGACGGCTACAACCTGCCTATGAACGTGAAACCTTTTGTTGGTGTTGGTGTGAACTACACTACTTTCTTTAAAGAGAAAGCAAATGTTGCAGGTACTGAACTAAAACTTGACGATAGCGTAGGTGTTGCTGGTCATATCGGTCTTGATATTCCATTCGCGCCTACTGAGTCTTTCCGTATCGATGCTCGTTATATGGACATCAAAACTGATGCTACGTTAAACGGTACTGATATTGGTGAAATTGATATCAGCCCTTGGGTATATGGTGTCGCTTTTGTAAAACAGTTCTAATATAGCCCATTGCTATAAACTGAACACCATAAATAAAAGAAGCCAGCTTAATAGCTGGCTTCTTTGTGTCTATGAATAGATATTTTTGTAATAAAGGATATAAAAAAGACCATCCGTAGATAGTCTTTTCTATTAACCATGCTATTTTTACTTAACCCTAAAACTATAGCAAAATACGGCGTGGATCAGCCAATAAAGTTGCGATATAACGGGTAAATACCGCGGCATCAGCGCCATTAATCACACGATGATCATAAGATAGCGATAACGGCAGCATCAAACGCGGCTCAAAGGTTTGCTTACTAGCATTCCAACGAGGCTGCATACTGGCTTCTGATACCCCTAAGATACCCACTTGTGGCCAATTTACCAGTGGCGTAAATGCGGTACCACCTAGATTGCCTTGGCTAGATATCGTAAAGCTTGCGCCTTGCAATTCTTTAGTCGTCAGCTTCTTATCACGCGCTTTAACCGCAAGCTCACCAATCTCAATAGCAATCTGCTTAAGCCCTTTATCTTGCACATTTTTGATAACAGGTACAATGAGGCCGTCATCAGTCGCTACCGCAATACCCATATTGACGCTCTTACGTAAAATAACTTGGGTATTATCGTCGCTCAAATGACTGTTAAAACGCGGATGCTGGGTTAACGCATAAGCGGTCGCTTTGACTACAAAGGCTAAAATAGTGAAGCCGATACCTTCCGCTTTCATAGCGCCTTTGAGCTCACCACGTAACTTTTCAGTTTCTGTGATGTCAGACAAGTCAAACTGCGTCACTTGCGGCAACAAGGTATTATAATTAAGCTGCGGTATTGAGACTTTTTGTAGGCGGCTTAAATCTTGTACTTCGGTCTCACCCCATATTTTTCGGTATTGCTCATATCAGGTAAGCTTGGCAAGCTTGAGCTGACCCCATTACCACTAGCAGGTGCGGCTTTTTGAGTATTCAACTTGCCTTTTACATGGGCAAATAAATCTTCTTTTAAGATACGCTCATTAAGCGCTGAACCCGTCACTTGAGAGATATCAACCCCTAGCTGACGCGCAAGCTTACGCACGGCAGGACCAGCATAGATATCGACCATTTTTTCGTTGACTTGTGCTTCGGTCAGCTTGGCATTTGTAGCCTTAGTATTAGTCGTAGAACTAGCGGCTTGTTTAGGCTCGTCTGTTGGTTGCGACTTGTCAGACTGCTCAGCTGATTCCGTTTTGCTAGTTGATTCAGCTGGCTTTGATGATTGCGATTCAGAACTATCACCCTTAGACTCACTAGCATTATTGCTGGCGCTATCTGAACCCTCACCAATAATGACAATAAAGTCTTGACCATTGGCGACCATATCGCCCGCTTGCACCAATATTTTTTCGACCTTGCCCGCTTCTGGCGCCGGCACTTCAACCGACGCTTTATCAGATTCAATCAGCAAAATAGATTGATCAGCAGTAACCATATCACCGACACTGACCATAATTTCAGACACTTGCGCTTCATCGACTCCTAGGTCTGGCAAAGCATGAGTGGTTGCTTTACCTGCTTGTTTGGCAGGCTGAGAAGTATTTTCCTCAGCTGCGTTAGTATCGCTTTGCTTCTCTGCTTGCTGATTATCCTGCGGCTCATTTTTTTTGTCAGCGCCAGGTTCTGTTTTGTTTTCTGTGTCAGCGCTTTGACTATCATTTTGACTGTCAGCATCGGCATCGCTATCAAGCTCAATAAGCACCATACCTTCGCTCACTTGGTCGCCGACTGCCACGCTTATTTTAGTTACTTTGCCGGCAGCCGAGCTTGGTACTTCTACTGACGCCTTGTCAGATTCTAATAAAATGATATTGTCGTCTTTTGCAATAACGTCGCCAACTTCGACCATAATCTCACTGACTTCGGCGCTATCGACACCCAAATCGGGGGCTTTAATGTCCATCCGTAATTCTCCTTCTATTATGATTGCCTTGTCTTTTGGCTATTCTTTGACGTCATCATCATTGAGTAAGGCGGCGTCAGCTGGGTCTTCTGCGCGACCTTCGCTACTTATTTCATCATCATCTTCATCGACAAACTCTGGTACAGGGCTCGGATTAACATTATCAGGGGCTGGCGCGTCTGGGAAATGATCATAATGAGGCTGTTGTTGCCATGCAGGCGGTTGATCCGCTTCTATACCAAAGCTTGAAATCGCATCTTTTACCAGACGCATCTCAACTTCACCTTCATCGGCTAAGCGTTTAAGCGTGGCGACCACGATGTGCGCGGCATCAACATGGAAGAAGCTACGTAGATTCTCACGGGTATCCGAGCGACCATAACCGTCGGTGCCTAAAGTCGTATAAGGACGGTTGTCCGGTAACCATGCGCGGATTTGCTCTGAGTAGTTACGCATATAATCTGTTGCAGCAACTACGATACCTTCGTGCGGAGCCAACTGCTCAGTAACCCAAGGTACTATTTCTTCTTCCATCGGATGCAGGCGGTTATAATCATCACAAGCCATACCATCGCGAGTCAGCTCGTTAAAGCTGGTCACGCTCCAGACGTTGGAGCTGATGTTAAACTCGTCGTGTAATATTTGTGCCGCTTTTTGTACTTCGCGTAAAATAACACCTGAACCCAGCAGCTGAACTTGGCTTGAGCCATTGTCTTCTAGTAAGTACATGCCGCGCTTAATGCCTTCTTCCACGCCTTCTGGCATGGCAGGTTGTTCGTAGTTTTCATTCATTAAAGTTAAGTAATAATAAACGCGCTCGCCCTCTCCATACATGCGGCGCAGACCATCATGCATAATCACTGCCAGCTCATAACCAAAGCAAGGATCATAAGTCACACAGTTAGGTACGACGTTAAATAGAATTTGTGAATGACCATCTTGATGCTGCAAGCCTTCGCCATTGAGCGTAGTACGACCCGCTGTTGCGCCAAGTAAGAAGCCTTGCGCCTGACAATCACCTGCCGCCCATGCAAGGTCACCAATACGTTGGAAACCAAACATCGAGTAGTAAATATACATCGGAATCATCGGTAACGCGTTGACAGAATAACTGGTTGCCAGTGCAATCCAAGTACTCATCGCGCCCGCTTCGTTAATCCCTTCCTCTAACATGTGACCATCGATGGCTTCTTTATAACCCATCAATGCTTCACTGTCCTCAGGCGTATATTTTTGCCCAGAAGCTGAGTAAATACCCAATTGACGGAACATACCTTCTAAACCAAAAGTACGCGATTCATCAGGAACGATAGGCACAACGCGGTCTTGAATGTCTTTATTTTTTAGCATGGCTGATAGCAGGCGTACAAACACCATGGTAGTCGATTGCTCTTTACCATTACTGCCTTTAAGCACGCGATCAAAAATAGACAAATCTGGAATATTTAATGGAATATGACCACTACGGCGATTGGGCAGATGACCACCTAAGGCTTCACGGCGACCTTTTAGGTACTTCATCTCAAGTGAATCTTCTTTTGGACGATAAAACGGTAGCGTCTGTAACTCGTCATCGGTAAATGGCAAGTCAAAGCGGTCACGGAAATACATCAAAGCTTCATGATCGAGTTTTTTGATTTGATGCGATTTATTTACCGCTTGTGCTTGGGTCGACAAGCCATAGCCTTTAACGGTTTTTACCAAGACAACGGTCGGTTGACCTTTGGTTTTCATGGCTTCACTAAAGGCAGCATAAACCTTCATCGGATCATGGCCACCACGGTTTAGGCGCGAGATATCATGGTCAGACAGCTCGTTTGCCATCTCCTCTAGCTCAGGATATTTACCAAAGAACTCTTTACGCGTAAACTCAGGGGCACGGGCTTCATATAGCTGGTACTCACCGTCAACCGCTTCTTCCATACGATGTTTGAGCACGCCTGTTACATCTTTATCAAGCAAGGTATCCCAGTTACCGCCCCAAATCACCTTAATCACGCGCCAGCCAGCCCCGCGAAACACGGATTCAAGCTCTTGAATAATCTTGCCGTTACCACGAACTGGGCCATCAAGACGCTGTAAGTTACAGTTGACCACCCAAATTAAATTGTCCAGTTTCTCACGACCGGCAAGCGAAATCGCACCCAAGCTTTCTGGCTCATCGGTTTCGCCATCACCCAAGAACGTCCAAATCTTGCGATCTTCTTTTTCTAATAAACCGCGGTTTTCCATATAGCGATGCACGTGCGCATGATAAATGGACATAATCGGACCCAAACCCATCGACACGGTTGGGAACTGCCAATAATCTGGCATTAAGTACGGATGCGGATAGCTTGAAAGACCCTTGCCGCCCACTTCACGGCGGAAGTTTTCTAACTGCTCTTCGGTCAGACGACCTTCTAAATAAGAGCGCGCATAAATACCGGGCGCTGAGTGACCTTGATAATAAATCATGTCACCGCCGAAATGATCGCTCGCCGCACGGAAGAAATGATTAAAGCCGGTTTCATAAAGGGTCGCACTTGAGGCAAAAGTTGCTAAGTGACCGCCTAAATCATCATCGTTCTTATTGGCGCGCATAACCATTGCCAACGCATTGTAGCGAATCAAAGCCCGAATTTTACGCTCAATTGTCAAGTCGCCTGGGTACATCGGCTCATCTTCAACCGCTATGGTATTGATATAAGCCGTATCGAGACGGTTAAATGGCAGTCCTTCTTGTACCGCCATGTTGTATAACGCTTTTAATAAAAACTGCGCCCGATCCTTATCGGCATGTTTGATAACGGACTCAAAGGCTTCCAGCCATTCTTGGGTTTCGGTGCTATCAGCATCCTTATAATAATTCATCTTTCTTAATCCTTTTTATCAGTCAGCCCTGCGCAATGACAGGGTGTTATTAAATCAGAGTGTGTTACGTATTTTAATGAGCAATCACTTTACTTGATGCTTTCCTTATAACGTCCTTGCTGCATCTAAGCATTGCATTGTATTTTGTGGTGATGACAGAGAGTTCTAAATAAATCGTATCACTGTAGATTAGCATAGGAGCAAATAAACATCGTTGTAAAATTAAACGATATCCGCTACGCGATTCTCACTATCAAATGATAATGACACTCTATTATAGGTACTTATTAAGGGTTTGTTTATAGCTATGAAGAAATGCCAATATGACAAGTATTTCTGAAATAAATAGTGATTAGTTTTTAAATGAATATTTGTAGATAAATACTAAGAATATCGAATTAATCTATAAAACTGATATTATATAACCCTTTGAAAATACAGTTATTTTCATAATAAAACCTGGTCTCATTATTCTACATATACATAAAGCAACTAATATAACTCTGATAGCAGATTCAACAAAACAATCAAATTCTACTTTTATAGCTATCATTCTGTTACTCATCCCCTATAAACAGACGTTCGTCTTATTTTTGTATACTAATTGTGTTTCAAACACTACAATTAATATGAAGTACTATTACTTTATTATTGCTGTCGGAGTTATCATGAATTTTTTTACTAAGCCGTTAGAACTAAAGTCCATGGTATCTCGTTGGATTACGTTAGTATCCCTATTATTACTCTTTCCAAATGTTGCCGCATTTGCTGCTAGTTGTCCAACTGGTTATGCTTCTTCAACGATCAAACCTCAAGAATATAATCAATGGCCATTAGGTTCCTTTAAATCAACGATTACGGCAGCAGGTAGCTCTACTGATCATGATGTGGTTATTACCGGATCGATGACAAAAATGGCAGCTCACAAAGTATCATTGGCGCTGCTAATACTATCTCTCCCACCGGTGGTGCATTTTTTATTAAACAAGATATGCGAAGTGAAAGTGATACCAACACCATCACCTATAAGTTTGACAAGCCTCTCCTTAAGCTCAGTATGAGTGTCTATGATATTGATAGGCAGTTAGGGTTTTTCGCTTATAACTGGAGGGATAAAGTACAGTTTATAGCTAAAGACGGGACTAACAATACAGTGTTGCCAGCATTTTCGAAAACCGGAGAATTTGTTATTACTTCGGGAGATACTGCGTCTGGAGATGGTAATATTGGATGGTTTGGAAGGTGTGAAGATAATGACTTTAGCAACTCTTGCAAGGTAACCGCTTCTTTTGATAAACCTATCACAGAACTAAGCATTGTATATGGAAATACTAGTGCCTCTAAAAGTGATCCAGATGCTCAAAATATAGAAATAACTTTTGATGATTTCTGTGTGCCGTTGCCAGACTATACTATTTCTAAAGATGACGGTTTGACTAGTATTGGAACTAACAATATTACTGATTATATAATTACTGTGACCAACACCGGTGACGTTCCTTTAAAAGATATAATACTCAAAGATCCAGCAGTCACAGGCCTTAGTAAGCAATCTAATATTACTTGTGACAGCACAGATACTAACAATATTTGTAATAATAATAACCTACCCACTATAAAGTTATTAGAAAGTGCGACAGGTTTCAATATATCGTCTATACCAGTTGGCAAGAGCTACAGCATTAAAGTACCAACGATTGTTACTGCTGATTCCGGCTCTACAGTACAAAATATAGCTACTGCCACTCTTATCTCAACACCGACGAGTAAAACCGCCTCTGATACTAATATTGTGACTTCTATATTTGATAGCGGTTCTAATAGCTCACCTGCCAGTTGTCCAAGCGGTCATCAAATGTATTATATCGGTGAAAACCCACCAAAATATACTCCTATAAAAACGCAAAAGCTAAGTTGGGCAAGTGGCTCAAGCAATTCCTATACTATTAGCGGGGTTAAGCTTACATTATCATTTCCCATCATAAAGAATATAGTTAGTGGCTATCCAAAGTATGAAACTACAAATGGGACCACAACAAGAAACTCTATTAATATGTTTCACACTAGCCAAAAACTGGATGTAAATCATCAATTAACCGCTACTATCGACAGATCTGTAACGAAATACGGATTTGTCGTTCAGGACCTCGATGCAGATCAGAATCGCAAATATACTGAAAGTATAACGATCAAAACTATTGGTGGAATTCTTAATAATTTTAGTACTTCTAATCATGAGCTATCTAATGGCAACCAAACCATCACAGGAATACCTTGGAAAAACTGTGACACGTCTAGCCTATGTAACTTCAATATAGATTGGGGCTATAGCCCAGCATTGACTCCTTTTATAGTTACTCATGGTAATACTTATAGTGGCGCTAGCACAACAGCATCGACCGGCGATCACTTGGTAGGCTATTCTGATTTCTATTTCTGTCTTGCTCCTCCAAAGCTCGTAGTCAAAAAAGCTTTAAATGGTAGCCGCGTCAACGATACTGATACTAAGCGAGATCAGTTCGAGATAAAGACTAGCGGTAATTTAATAGCAACCAATGGCTTTACCACAACTGGCAAAGGGGCGGCTATTATCAAGGGTAGTAGCACAGTACTAGAGTTAGAAGAAAATAAAAGCTATACAATTACTGAACGTGTGATGAATGGAACAACACTGGGCGATATCGGAAATTATGATGCGACCTATGTTTGTAACAACACCACGACAGGCAGCACAATAGTGACAACCCCAATTACCTATGATGCGTCTAATAAAACTCGCTCTTTCACACTCGCCAATACTAATTATGGCGATGAAATAACTTGTACGATTACCAATACCCCAAAATCTTATACTTTCTCTGGTACTGTGTTCAATGACAATGGCGGTATTACCAGTCCTGACTCGCAGCTGATAGGTAGTATTTATAATAACCCCAACTTTTTTAATGGTATTCCCGATACGAATGAGTCAGGTATAGATGGCATTAATATTGTTAAAGTGCGCTTAAGTGATTGTAGCTTTAATCTTAGCGCCAACCCCATTATAGATACTGTGGAGGTCACAAGCTTAGGAAAATATATTTTTACAGTATCAGCAAAAGATTTGGAAGGTAAAAACGACTTATGTATAGAAGAGCTAGAACCAGACAATTGGCTATATAGTGTCGATACCACACCCAATATTCGTAAGTTCAGCTATAACCCTAGTGTACTAACCTATCGTACTGGTGTAGAAGTCAATGGCAGTAGGCTCAATCTAGATTTTGGTAATGTTATTAAAGAAAATACAGCACTGGTGCTGGTAAAAAGCCAATATGTGCATGATTGCAGTTTGAAAGATCTAATGATAATTGGTGTGAACTACGATGGCTTACCCACTAACGCGTTTAGTAAGCAGTCAATTACAGGTATAGAACCAGGTCAATGTATCGCTTATCGTATCGAAGCTATCAACCGCGGCAATGTTCCTTTAACAGATATTATTATTAAAGATAACTTGCAAAAAAGGGGTGAGAATGGGGCTCTTATTACATCAACTTTGGTTATACCACCTCCTATTGGTGAAAGTAGCGAACCTACTTTTCCAACAAGCACAGTAGCGCTTGGTGATAATCGCATTGTTACTACTAATGGCTTTAACCTAGGAACGACTTCTTCTAGTAAAAGTAAAGCTATCCGCTTTAATACTAAATATGGAAATACTATGAATCCTTAATTGTTACTTTCCCTTGAATTTACAACAACCATTAAAACTCATCTATTTTAATAAAAGCCCTATCTTCTTAGATAGGGCTTTTACCGTTTAACTACCTCAATTCTCCTTTTGTCGAATTTCTAGTGACAATGTGTTATTAATCTGTAACTATGTATTATAAGAGCATAATCGATATTTGTCAGTTTACGACAATGAAGTAATTACTGAGCTTTATACAAGCGATAAACATTTCGACAGTGATGAATTAATAAAGGATTTAATATGAAAGGTCTCAATTTTTTACGTAGCGCCTTATTAGCGAGCTTAGCCTCTGTATTTTTGTTGAGTACAGCTCATGCTGACAATGCTCTAAAAATGGAGCTGACAGCGAATAAAGTTGTTAAAAATGCTGAAGGTAAACTTAGCTACTTACCAGTACGTACCGCTCCAGCTGGCACCATTATTCAGTACAAAGCGACCTATACCAATACTATTAATGAAAATATCAACGATTTAGCAGTTACCCTGCCCATTCCAGCCAATATGACCTTCACCGGAGAGGCCATCCCTTCAACCGCTCAAGGCAGTATCGATGGCAAGAACTATGCTGATATGCCTTTGATGCGTAAGGTCGATGGCAAAATGGTTAAAATCCCATTTTCCGAATACCGTACCTTACGTTGGAATATCAAGTTATTACCAGCCAATAAATCCGCTGCGGTCTCTCTTAATACAATCGTTGATTGACATCATCATTGATTAAAGCATTCCGTTTACTACTTTCAAACCTTCATTCCAATTTCGACACTTTTAAACCTTGGAGTTATACATGAAATCAAATGTTTTTAATTATAGTCTATTAGCGGTGGGTATCGCTGCTGTGATGGGTATCACTACCACGGCTAATGCTGCCACAAGTGGGGCAACGACGACTGGCGTAGAGATAACCAACAAAGCAACCGCTAGCTATAATGTCAGCGGTGAAGAGCAGCCTGATGTTGAATCAAATGAAGTCAAAATTACCGTGCAAGAGCAGGTATCATTTTCGTTAATTGCTAATAATGATGACACTGCTGCGGGCGGTACTAAAGACGATGATGTCAATATTAAAGAACCAGTGGCTCCCAATGGGTTTGTACTGTTTAGACATACATTGACCAACACGGGTAACCGAGAAGATATCTATACTGTAAATATAGTGTCGCCCGATGCAAAGTATGATCCAGCTAACTCTACTGTCTCCTACGTGATATATAACGCGGATAAAAGCGTCAATCGTTCTCAAAATGCCGTGCCTTATGCGACAGCTAATGGTCAAGAGTTTCCTTTAGAGAAAAATCAGTATATTGAGTTTACGATCAATGCCAAGACCCAGAACAATAAAGCAGCCAGTGACCAAAGCCTGACCATATCTGCTACTAGTAAATTCTTAACCGCTAGCCCTGCTGCTACAGTAAAAACCCTTACTAATACTGACAGCTCATTCACCAGACTACCGACCTTTAGTATCGTGAAGACGATTACTAACGCTTTGGATCTTAATAATCCCAATGACACCGCCACTTATCAGATAGTGATAAACAACGATGGCACCACTACCTATAGTGCTGATGCCACTAATATTGCTATCAAAGATATTTTACCCCCTGGTCTCGTACTGTCAGAAGCATTGACCGCCACAAGCGTCAGTGGTTCGAGTCAGGTAGGTACAGGTACTATCACTACTAGCAGTGCAGGTGATGCTGGCTTTGAGATTACTGGTGTTAATATCCCAGCAGGTCAAAAAGTAACCATCGTATTCAAAGTGAAAAAAGGTGGTAGCGGTACGCTCGTGCCTGCCACTGCTATCAACCATGTCAAGGTTACTGATGACTTGGATGACAATGCCGACACCATTAATAATACACTGATCGATAGTACAGACAGTACAGATGAAAACGTTTCTACCTTCTATGATACTGATGACATTGAGATTCTCGATGGTAAAACCCCAACGACTACAGGGGGTGACTCAACGTTACCGCTACTGACTATCAGCCGTGCTCTCAACTTAGCTGGTGTCACTACCAGAGAAATCGCGCCTACCTCAGGTACTCAAGGTCAAGTGACTCATGCAACGGTCATTACTAATACTGGTAAAGACGTTGAGGGCAGTAAAGCTGGCGAATTAACTTTTACTATCACTGATAATGACGGCAACACGCCAGATGCGATTAATATAGAGCCTGATAGCGCCACTATCACTTATTATCCGAATGGTGATGACACAACAACAGCAACAGTAGTAGATAGGGAAATCAAAGCTGTCGGTGGTATTTATGATATCAACAGTGCCTTACCTGGTGGCATAGCCCCTAATGGTACCGTCGCTATTAAATACAATGTGTCATCAGTCAAAGCAGATATCTTTACACCAGTAAAATCTACTACTCCCACATTTGAAGATACTATTGTTACTTTGATTCCAAGTAAAGAAGGCGCACCTCAGCCCCTTACTGTAACGGATAAAACAACGGTGCGCGGATTAGTACTGGTCAAAAAGCAAGCGATAGATGCTGATTGTACCGGCACTAGTGTAGGAACGTTCGTGACTGCAGACATTACTGTTGCTTCACCGGGTCAATGTATTATTTACCAAATCGAAGCCAAGAACACCTCTACTGCAGGAATAGGATTTGCTATTACCGACGTAATCATATCCGATCTATTGAGTAATTTTTCGAATGAAGCTGATTATGTAGTGAATAGCGCAACGACCACTGCAAGTGCTGGTGGCACCTATACGGCTACTAAAGATGCTACTCAGGTTACCACTACGGTTGCTACATTAGCCCCTCAAGGTACTGCAACCATGCAGTTTAAAGTCAAAATCAAAACTGCTCGTACCTTATAGCGTTATTTTGACATTGCTCATATCAGTTTAATTTTATTGCTTAGTTTTAAGGTCTATAAGTATCTAAGTGTACTTATAAATGTCATCTAGCCTAAATCAACTTAGGTTAGATGAATCCTCCCCCATTTTGTTTTATTGGATAAGCGACATATGACAGCTCATTTAATGACATCGTCTAAACACATGCCATTGCGCACCGCTAAGGTCTCTGCGTTGACGCTTGCTATGTTTCTTATGCAATCAAATACTGCTCTAGCGACGCCTAACCCTCTGCTACAATTCATAGAGAATACTGCTGAAGTCAGTTATATTATTAGTAACGGTACTAACTTTAATCTAAGTAGCACTTCTAACCAAGTAAGTGTTCAGTCGTCTGCTTTTCCTCAGTACGGCATCAGCTTAACCTCGCCACCAAGAAAGACGATTGCTCCTGGTTCAACCGCTAGTTGGAAAAACGTACTTAAAAACACTAGCTATAGCGATCAAACTATCGACTTGACCCTAACTGTACCTAAGAGCTTATCGGACGTAAAACTGTATCAAGACTTAAATAACAACGGACGCTTCGATGAGGGTGTCGATAAAGAAATTAAGTTAGATAACAATCTAACCGCTCAAATTACTTTAGGTAAAAGCGAGAGCATTGAGCTTACCATTCAGGCGTTATCTGGTTCCAATGCTGAAGCCGATGATACTGCTATTATTAAGCTTGGTGCTGTCGTTGTCGAAGACCCCTCTATTACCGCTTTAGTGAGTGATGAGCTTATCATCATTGAAACACGTCTCGATTTTATGCTGTATTCCTGGGATGGCTACAAAAGCAAATCTCAAATTGGCGAAGATATTTATCTTCAAGCCAACTGTGCTAAATGTAACGTTCAAGATAGCGTGCGAGATGAAGTATGGATAAACATTACTTCCTCTAAAACAGGTGATACTTATTCAGTTAAAGCCATCGAGACTGGCGACAATACTGGAAAATTTCGCATCGAAGTACCAACAGAAAATAACGCCAATGCCATTAATGACGATATCATTCAAACGCTACAAGATGCTAATTTAGTTGCTAAGTTGGATGCTTATATCGACTTAGACGGTATTAGGCAGGAGATTACAGAAAATATTAGTAGCAGTCTTGCCATTATCGATGAAGAACCAAATTTACAAGTCACTAAAGAAGGCGATGTCAAAACTGCGACTTTTGGCGATTATGTAAACTATACAATCAATATCAAAAATGACGGTGCTACAACCGCCTACGATGTGCAACTAAAAGACGCCCTCCCACGTGGCTTTGCCTATGTGGATAGCAGCGTACGTATTGATAAAGCCCAAACGACCGAATTTAAAACCGACGGTAAATACCAAGTTTTAAGTTTAGGTAGCATGAATGCAGGCGAAACCAAAGACATTACTTATCGCGTCCTTATTGGTTCATCGGCATTAGGCGGTGACGGTATTAATCGCGCGACTGCCGTTGCTACTACTGAGCAAGGTCAGAGCCTAGTATCACGAGAAGCCCAATGGAAGATTGAGGTTGAGCGCGGTGTCATGAACACTGACGGCATCATCATTGGGAAGGTTTACCACGATATCAACCGTGACGGCATTCAACAAAAAGAAGATGGCGAGCTTGGCGTTGCAGGCGTGCGCATCTATATGGAAAACGGCAACTTCGTCGTCACCGATCCTGAAGGTAAATATAACTTCTATGGCGTCAGTGCAAAAACTCATGTTCTAAAAATTGACCGCACCACCATTCCTAACGCCACCGAAATGGTTACTCAAAGCAACCGCAATGCTGGCGATGCGGGCAGCCGTTTCGTTGACTTAAAATATGGCGAGCTGCATCGTGCTGACTTTGCTATCGTTGGCGGGTTGGGCGATAGCACTGAGCGCTTAAACGCAGAGCTGATTGCGCGTAGCAAATCTGTAAGCGCTAAAAACGACAGCCTAGAGCAAGCGGTAAAAACCGAGCTGGTGTTAGAGCCTGATTATAACCGCGACAATAAAGACAATGTCGATGCAAGCGGTTGTAAATCTAACGATGTCCTAGATGCCGGCATCCAGTGCGACTCCGCCATCGTCAACGAAATGGTCAAGCCAGCTGCCAATCGTGTCGATATGACAGTGACGACTATTGCTCCTCCGCTAGAAAAAGAGCTTGAAGAATACTTAAAAGAAGTTTCTAGCAATGACGTTGCCTTTATTAATCTTAGCGAAGGTCAGCAGCTCAGCACCTACAAGCAAATGGTGCAAGTGCAAGCGCCACTAGGTTCTAACTTTACCCTATATGCTAATGGCAAAGCCGTATCAGCCGAGCAAATCGGCAAAACCGCTGAGCAAGAAAAGCAAAAGGTGACGGCGTTTGATTATTATGCCATCGATTTACAACGTGGCACTAACACCTTACGCGGTGTCGCGACTGACATTAATGGTAAAGTGATCTCTGAGCAAACTATCAAGGTTTTGACACCCGATAGCTTGCAAGCCATTGATTATCGCACGCAAAAACAATTGGTCGCCGCAGACGGCATCAGCGAATATCAAGTAGTGATTAGCCTAAAAGACCGTGACGGTCGCCCTTATATCGCCTCAACGCCTATTACAATTGACACCAATATCGGTCGTATCAATCTTAGCGATAGCAGTAAGGATCAAGCTGGCACTCAAGTCACCGTCTCTGGCGGCGAGCTACTGATACCCATCACCGCTCCAAGCGTACCGGGTAAAGGTGAGCTAGTCATTAACACGGGCAGCAGCAAACAAGTGATTCCGCTACAGTTTACCGCTCAGTTGCGCCCTCTTATCGCTGTCGGCATCGTCGAGGGTGCCATCTCGCTTAAAAACTTCGATGGCAGCAATATTACCGATGCCCAAGGTGCTTTTGAGCAAGAGCTGCGTGAAATCGCTGGCAATGATGACTATTCAGCAACGGGTCGCGCGGCGATGTTCTTAAAAGGTAAGGTACGCGGCGATTATCTACTGACACTAGCTTATGATAGCGATAAAAAAGGCGAACGCCTATTCCGTGATATCGAGCCGGGTGAATACTATCCTGTCTATGGCGATTCTTCTGCTAAAGGTTTCGACGCCCAATCGACGAGCAAGCTTTATGTGCGCGTTGATAAAGGTCGCTCATTTGCCATGTATGGCGATTTAAAAACCCAAATCGATAATGACGAAGGTATCAAACTTGGTCAATACAACCGCACCTTAACGGGTTTAAAAGCGCAGTTTGAAGATAGTAACACTCGCATCACCGCGTTTGCCGCTGAAACCAGTACTTCACAGCGCGTCAACGAGACTCGTGGACTTGGTATTTCAGGTCCCTACCCGCTTGCCAATGATTTCGACGCGGTATTAGAAAATTCAGAAACCATCGAAGTCATCACCCGTGACGCCAATAACCCGGGGCGTATCGTGCGCCGTGAGACCTTGACGCGCTTTGCTGATTATGAAATCGATCCTATTAGCCGCAGCTTATATCTAAAATCACCGATTGCCAGCCAAGATATCAATGGCAATCCCATCTACTTGCGCGTGACGGTCGAGGTCGATGAAGGCGGCGAGAAATATTGGGTTGGCGGTATCGCTGCCAAGCAGCAAGTGACCGATAAAATCGCTATCGGTGGTAGCTATATTAATAGTGATGACCCACTAAATAAAGAAGAACTTGCCAGCGTCAATACGGTGGTCAAATTTAACGATAAGCTAAAGCTGGTCGCAGAATATGCCAAAAATAAAGCAGAAAATCCAAACTCGCAGCCAAGCGATCAGATTAATGCCGAAGAGCTAGACGGTAAAGATACTGAAGGCGATGCACTGCGCATCGAGCTTGACTATGACGATAAGAAAAACACGCGTGCCAAAGCCTATTATAATGATACCGATGAAGGTTTCGTTACCGGTGCTTCGCCGCAAACCGCTGGACGCACTGAATCTGGCATCGAAGTCACCCATACGTTAAATGAGAAAAAAACCGCGCTTAAATTGGAAGGCGTGCGTACAGAAGACCATACCACTGAGGCCAGTCGCCAAGGCCTACAAGCCAGTATTGAACAGCGTTTAAGCCAAAATATCGTTGGCGAGATTGGCGTACGCTACTATAAGCAAGAGGCCACTGCCGCCTCACGCAATACTCAAGCTGCAACCGATGTCTTAGATATTACTAACGATACCATCTTTAATGACGACATCATTAACCAATCAGCGCTTAATGGTGTAAGTAGTGCTGAGAAAGACATTGAAGGCACCACTGCCCGCGCCCGTCTTACCGCGCGTTTGCCAAAGCTGAATAACTCATTGGTGTTTGCCGAATACGAGCAAGATATTGAACACAGCTCGCGCAATGCCACTTCTATCGGCGGCGAAACAGCGCTTGGCAGCCTAGGTCGTTTATACACCCGCCATGATTTAATCAATAGCTTGTCAGGCAGCTACGGTTTAGACGATTCTGAAGAGCGCCAACGTACCGTTATTGGCTTTGATGCCACTTATATGAAAGATGGTAAAGTCTATAGCGAATACCGCATGCGTGATGCGATTAGCGCCCGTGAAGCCGAAGCCGCTATCGGTCTAAAGAATAAATGGTATGTACAACAAGGCTTAACGCTCAATACTTTGTTTGAGCGTGTCGAATCTTTAGAAGGTGAAAAAGACAATACCGCGACTGCTGCTGGTGTTGGCGTTGAATATCTTGCCAACGAAAACTATAAAGCCTCAGGGCGTCTAGAAAAACGCTGGGGCGATACCAGTGAGACGCTGCTCGCTAGCGCAGGCGTTGCTTATCGTTATAGCGATGAGATTACCTTATTAGCCAAAGACATCTATTCACAAGTAGATTACGATGATGGTCATCGTACTATCAATCGCTTTCAGCTAGGCGCCGCTTACCGTGATTACGATAGCAATCAGCTCGATATGCTTGCCAAGCTTGAGTATCGCTTAGACGACAATGCAACAGGCAACGATCCGTATCAAAAAGATGCCATTGTATGGTCATTGAGCGGTAACTATCATCCGACACGCCCATTGACGCTATCAGGGCATTATGCTGGTAAATACACAGAATATGACGCCCAAGGAATTGCCAGCGACAATACTGCACACGCTGTTTATGCGCGTGGATTGTATGATATCAGCGAGCGCTGGGATATCGGTTTGCAAGCAGGCACCTATTGGAATAAGCAGGCGGATGATTTATCGTACTTGGTTGGCGCTGAAGTTGGCTATAGCCCGATGACCAACCTTTGGTTGTCGCTTGGCTATAACTTTATGGGCTTTGAAGATGAAGATATTGCCTATGACGATACGACGATAGAAGGCGCTTACTTTAGATTACGCTTCAAATTCGATGAAGACTTATTCAAACGCGAAGATTCACGCAAAAATAAGCCGCTCACCGCCCGTTCTACGCTATAATTTAGCCTTGTTATCATTTATCCTAGTTGTCGTAAGCCACGCTTACGGCATTTTTGTATTGACTGGGCGACGGTTTTTATTGAATGATAAATTAACCTGTCTATTTACATACAAATTTTTCATACTTACTACCTTACTTTCAGGTTTATCTTATGCCTCACTCTGCCCTTCAAGCGGCCCCTTATAAAAAATCTCTATATACTACGCTATCCGCTGTATTGCTTCTGTCTACCGTATCTTGTGTATCGACTACAAGTCTTACGCCAAAAGACGCTACGCTAAAGACCGCCGACTATTGCCTTAGCAGCCATAATACTGAATCTCAAGCCCAGACAGCTGATGATAAAGCCCAAAGCGTACAACAGCGCGCCATGAACTGTATGCTGAACGAATTACAAACTTATCAGCAAAAAGACATAAGCGCCCGTCAACAATACTTTGCTTACAAAGCCCAAGCTTGGCTGAACTATGCCACTCATAAAGACAGTATGAATAGTCGTTCAGACGCTGCTGTACAAGCCGCCCAAGCGGCAGAAACGATCTTGCAGGCGTTAAAAAATAATAAAGTTGAAGCGCTTGAGCTTATCGAAGATATCCCATCGACCTCGACGCTCATGCGACCTGATTTATGGGCAACTTTAAATGCCCTTAAAGATAGTGGCGGTATCGTGAATACGCCGCGCGAAATGGCCTTTAGTGAAGTGGCATTAATATGGGCAGCTACCGACCACTGTGAACGTGGCGCAAAATCATCAAACAGTCATTTTCGGATGGCAGATCGCTGGCTTGAGCAAGCACGCGAAGCTTTCGTTAACGCCCATGACTCAAAAACCAACGTTGCTTTAGAAGCGCTTATCGTGCGTTATTATGAAGAATACGCGCCTTTAGATTCAAGCGACGACAGTTGTAATGGTCAAGCGCTAACAACGATTGATAAAAAGTAGGTGTCTTATGCTTGTAGTGACTTATGCTTGTAGTAACTAGCCTTTGACCACACAATAAAATTTCAATCAATGTTTAATAAACGTTTATTAAAACGCGCAAAAAAAAGCCGACATGATGTCGGCTTTTTTACGTTTGGATTTGGCTTAAAACTCTAGCCTAACTCCATAAAATTAACGGTTTTTACGCGGTAATTTTTCTGGCAGATAGCAGCGTAGATAAGCGATAGACGCGGTATTGGCTTCTTGCAAATACTTATCAGTAATGCTCTGATGACGGCGATAAGAGACAGTAAAGATGGCGTTAATAATACTAAAGGTAATCAATAACACATCTTGGATATCTTCAAATTTTGGCACTTCATAACGCTCTGATAGGCGTTTATATACCAATTGCACCACTTGATTGTCCATATGCTCACCAAAACTGTCCCCTTCAAAATCAGGAGTATTGGTGTCATAAATCAATTTGGCTTTGGTTTGGTCTTCATCAAATATTTTTACACAGCGCTCAATCAGCGCGGTCAAATACGCTTGCCATCTATCATAATCAATTGTTTCGACAGTGGTCAGCACTTCTAAGATGTCGATCGCATTTAAAAAGCGCAATGCTAAAAATATCGCTTCGATATTTGGAAAGAAATGATAGGCAGAGGCTCTTGGAATACCCGCTTCTTCGCAGACAGCAGCCAAGGTAATATCATTAATCGCTTGAGTTTCACTCAATTTTTTCGCGCCCATCAATAGCTTTTGACGGCGTGCGCGGCCTTGCTGACTGGTGAATTTAAATTTATTAGGGACCAGCTTTTTTGCCAGCTCCGAATCTACCAGTACATCTTCAATTTTGTCGTCTTTATTTTCACTCATTATAAATCTCTTAATGTTACGCCCCATCTTTATAAATATAGTCTTCATCGGATAGCATCTGTCCTAAATCGAAGGACATTCTATCAACCAGTCATTTGGGCCAATAGCACCGCTACTATACTCAACGAAGAGGCATGATAAACGCTTGTACACAGTCAAGCAAGGGACATGAATAGGTTAAAAAATAATTCACCAATTAACCAAAAAACGAGGTTAATTATGAAGTTTTATTTTCGCTCGTATAATACCATGATCGATGACTCTATCGGCATAATCCCACTTTAAGTGGTCATTAAAATAGTCAACTCGTTCAACCTGACCAAGCGAAAACTTACTATCAGGTAAAAACTCTTCAGAAACAAATAACTGATCAATAACTTCTGGCATACCCTGATAAATATGGGTATAAGCAACATCTTTCATCCAACCATAACGGGCTTGGATACGAGCGGCATCAAACAATGCCACATCACGCATACTTTTATCGTAATTGACTTCACCGGTTTCAGTCATCAATTGGGTGGTCACGCTACCGGTGACATCATTCATATCACCCAATAAAATCAGCGGCTCGCGCGTATGATGTAAGCGCTCAATGATAGACATACGAATAGAGGCGGCTTCTGCGGCGCGCATACATAAACTACGCAGTTTGGCACGAACGCGAATATTCGGATCGTTCATATCCTCTAGCAGATTGCCGTTTTCATCACGTAAGAAAAAAGCACGTTTGCTTTTAAGGTGGGCGGTAATAATGGTTATCGGCTGCCCATAAGCATTCACTCGTAATATAAGTGGCGGACGATTAAAACGCTCATAAGGTCCTATATCAGGAATATCGATGACCGCTTTTGGCTCTATGGCTTGTAGCAATGAGCTCTCTAACTGCTCAAAGCGCGTGATAATACCGACTGTAGGTGTATTCTGCGCCCCTTTCCCTTGAGTATAAGGGCTTGCGCTGTCATTACTTGCCAGTGGAATCACCACATGCTCAGGCTTAAAACCCAACGATACTGCCAACGCTTCAAGCGCCTGACTATCCCATACTTCTTGTACAGCGATAATATCGGCATGGGCTTTTGCTAATAAGTCGGTAATGCCGCGCAGCTTATGTTCGTATTCTTTATTGGTATAAGCGGGCGCATTTTCGTAATAAATTCTATTAGGATTGGCAAAATTCAGTAAATTGGCAGTTGCTATATAAAACTGCTTTGGATCATTGCCTTCTGCATTATGAATCATAAACTACCTATTATTATTATTTTTGATAATTATGTCTTATCATTAAATATATTTATACATAACAATATTAAGTATATTCACACTTAACAATATACACTAAAAAAGCCTCCAAAGAAATCTTTGGAGGCTTTAAAGTAGCATAAAACTGGCTTATTTTGTCTGATAGCAGAGTAAAGTCTACAATCAGACTAATTCTAGTAATGAGAGAGTAAGCTTTTGTATTGTTTATTTACTTATATCAAATAAACGATTAGTTTATCTTAATGATGAAGCTTAACAAAGGAATACTCATTTACCATTAATTGAATCCTTAACACTTGTCATTATTATTCAATCATCATAGCTTAAAAATATAACGGCTATTAAGACACACGGTTCCATGCATCACGTGTTGCACGACGAGCCTCTTCCCACTCTAGACGCGATTCACCCTTCACTTCATGCCATGAACGCTCTAAATCTGATTCATGATCTTCAAAACGGGCATCGGCTGGATAGCGGGCGCGATTGGCATAACCAACAGCATACGCTGGATGTAAATCACGATCAAATTCATGACCTTCACGGTAATAATCCGCATTGGCATGTTGAGCACGCCAGTATGCTTCTTCACGAGTTGGGTCAATGGCTTCTGCGGCTGCATGACCGGCACCGCCACCAACGATAGCACCAATAGCGCCGCCGATTAAGGTTCCTAATGGACCTGCCATTGTTCCAATAGCCGCACCTGCTGCTGCGCCGCCAATACCACCAATACCTGTACCTAGTGGGTGTGAGCCTGGCTCACCTGTGATTGGATCAGCATTCAGATCTTCTCTACTCTCTTTTGACATGTGCTTCACGGCATTACGATCAATGGCGTCGTGATCATCAATGATATTGTCATTTTCATGTCTAACGACTCTATTACCATGGATATCAACATCGTTATCATTTAATCGACGCGCGTTGTCATCGATAATGCGCTCTCTATCGCCAACTTCAAGATAGTCATCAGCGATTACACGATTATTAGGGTCTGTAATGCGTCCATCGTTATTCATAATATTATCCTTAAATTATTTGTTATATATTAGAGTTATTCATTGCTAATGTACTAATCGCTCATTTTTCAGCTGTAAATCTAAGCTATTAATTTAACGCCTTAAGCTATTAATTTAACGCCTATTAATGACATAGTTATGAATTAATAGTTATAGATTAATAGAAATTAAATAAGAGTGATTAGCGCTATGATTTAATTCATCTAAAGTATAGGAATTTATGGATACCAACAAATAGACAGGTTATGTAATTTGTGTCCAAATTACGATTGCCTTGCGTTACAGCCTGTATCTTTATCACCAATTTGCATGGATTTGTATGTCAGCAGAGCGCTTTAAGTAATCTTTTACTGAGTGGTTACAGCACTTAAATATCTCAAATTAGACAATTACATGACTTTTAACGCTCTATCAACGGCTTGTTGCCATTTATTAAGATGCTGCTGCCGAATATCGGCTGACATTTCAGGCTCAAAAATCCGGTCGACTTGCCATGATGCTTGCATCGTTGCTTCATCGTATAGACCAGTTTTCAGTCCCGCTAATAAAGCCGCACCTTTGGCTGTAATTTCTGTGTCTTTAGGGCGCAGTACCGGCACTCCCAATAAGTCAGCTTGAAACTGCATAAGTAAGTCATTATTAGCCGCGCCGCCATCGACTCTGAGCTCAGTCAATGGATGAGGACTGTCTTTTTGCATAGCGATGAGCACATCATAAGTCTGATATGCCACCGCTTCCAATGCCGCGCGCGCGATATGGGCTTTGGTCGTACCGCGGCTCATACCAGTGATACTGGCACTGATGTCGGAGCGCCAATAGGGAGCTCCAAGACCTGTAAATGCGGGCAATAAGACTACCTCTTCACTACTATCTACTTGCCGCGCTAAACTCTCAACCTCAGCGCTTTGTTGAATCATACCGAGATTATCACGCAACCATTGCACGATAGCACCGGCCATAAACACACTGCCCTCCAAGGCATAAGTGACTTCCTTTTTGGGCGGCTGTAGTATACGTCTACCAGACTGCACGATTTGATCAAATGATAAATTGTCTGGACGCATTGGCGTTGATTTACGTTGCCAAGCGATGGTCGTCAGTAACTTATGCTCACTCAGTTTTGGCGTCTGACCGATATTCATCAGCATAAAACAGCCGGTGCCATAGGTATTTTTTGCCATGCCTGCATCAAGGCAGCCTTGCCCAAATAGCGCCGCCTGTTGGTCGCCCAATACCGCCTGAATAGGAATTTGTTTGGCAAATAACCCTTTTTTTGTTTTACCAAAATCTCCATCAGATGGCAATACTTTAGGCAATATATTCATGGGTATGGCAAAACAGGTACATAGCTCCTCTGACCATGCCAACTTATGGATATCGTATAACAAGGTACGACAGGCATTGGTCACATCGATGACGTGTTCGCCGCCGGTTAATTTATAGATAAGCCAGCTGTCTATGGTACCGACAGCAATCTCCCCTTTATTAGCGCGTACTCTTAATTTAGGATCGTTTTCTAACAACCACGCGATTTTACTGGCGCTAAAATATGGGTCTAAGCGTAAGCCTGTGATACGTTGTATCTCGCTTGCCATATCAACATGCTTATCATCAGTCTTACCGCTCGCGCTTTCTGCAGCAAGCGTTTTACAATAGCTTGCGGTACGGCGATCTTGCCAAATAATGGCAGGCGCTAAAGGTTTGCCCGTTTGCTTATCCCACATCACGATAGACTCACGCTGATTGGTAATCGCAATGCTAGTGACATCGGTCGCAAGCAACCCGGCCTGATTAATCACATCATGGGCACAGCTAATCTGTGTCTGCCAAATCTGCTGTGCATCTTGCTCGACAAAACCTGCTTGCGGCGTCTTTAAAGTTGTCGGCTGTTGTACCATTTTAATCGGACGGGCATGGTCATCGTACAAAATCGCGCGGCTCGATGTTGTACCTTGATCTAGCGCTAAAATATATCCTGCCATTACTCACATCCTATTTTAGATAGTGTTGTTTTTTATCTGCTGATTTTTATCTAGGGCGTGTCCTCAATGACTTTTTATCACTAACCCATAAATAATGCTATTATTTACCTTATAATGAAACACTTAACATAAAAACAGTGCGTATTCAATGTAAAATAAGCGAATAGTGAGCATTGACCCGTCACCATTGTGGCACTACAGTGTACGCTTTGTTATGAATAACCGATTTTTGCTTTCTATTAATAGTCTATAATATTGCCCTGTTCGGCTACCTTCTACACACTTTACGTTCTAAACACTTTGCATTCTAATTAATGGCTTACGTGACTTATGAAATTTGCTTTATCGACTCTGTCTACTGCTGTGATGACGGTTACGCTCATGAGCTTAGCCGCGGCTCACTCCGCAAACGCTAACGATGATACTATCACGTCACAAAATGAAGTAGCGCCAGTGGTAGTGACGCAAATTATTGATGCAGATAATCAAAGTGTCAATCGAGAAAGCAGTCTACAAAACAAGGCAGCGACGACAGAAAAACAGACAGCTAAAGCTGAGCCCAATACTGGCTTAAGCACCCTTATCGACCCCATCACCCATAAAAGCATTGATAATAGCTATCCCTTAGAAGTGTCTAGCCTGCTAAGTCTTGAGCAAGCGCAAAATATTTTATTGCAAGTTTCACCAAAAATTGCCGCCAATCAAGCCGCGATTGCTGCCAGTGAATACGAAACGGATGCGCTAAAAACCATCGACCATCCGTTAGTATTTGCGCGCGTCTCCGCCAATGCTTACAACTTGGATGCCGATGTTGACTTATCGTCGATTAAAACCGGCATTATCAACGATGTAAATAGTAGCGTTGATAGCATCGACCCGCCCATAGACATAGAAAATCTGCCGGATTTTGGTGAATTGGTCGGTGACCGTATCCCAGATAATTACGATTTAAAGCGCTCAGGTTCAACAACGGGCGCAGGTCTGGGTGTGGTATGGCCCATTTATACCGCTGGTCGCACAGCGGCATTAACAGGTGCTTCTACTGCTCGTACCCAAGAAGCTGTCGCAGATAGCATACTGGATACCAACGAGCTTTATAACACCTTAGTTGAGCGTTATTTTAAGGCACAATTGGCGATTATTGCCGCCTATTTACGCGACGATGCTTATGATACGGTGCAGCAAGTTGATCATATGGCACAGCGCCTTTTTGAAGAAGGCTTTATCTCACGTGTCGATCGCTTAGAAGCCCAATCGGCGCTTGCCGATGCAAAAAGCGAATCGGTCAACGCCAACAATGATGCGCGTCTGGCGATGATGGCGCTACAGCGTCTTTTGCGTACCGATTATCGTATCAAGCCGACCACGCCTCTATTTGTTTCTAGCCGTCCTTTACCTGATGTCAATTATTTTCAAGATTTGGCACTGAATAATCATCCAGGTCTGCAAAAAGTCGCCGCTAAACGGGCCCAAGCTCAGCAGCTACATGCGCTGTCAGATACGGGCTACAAACCTACGGTTATGCTTTATGGCTATGGACAACTTGAAAAAGACCCAAGCTGGGTCGCTGGTATTTCAGCAAGTTGGAAGCTTTGGGGCGGGCTCGATAAAACCGCTTCTCTAGCCTCTAGCAATGCCAAAATACGCCAAGCGGATTTATCTGAGATTGAAGTCAGTGACAATCTATTATTGTTGGTCGAAAAAAACTGGCACGATGTCAATAACGCCCAATCTCGCTATCAGGCACTACAAAGTAATGTAGATTTGGCAGCAGAGGTATTACGCTTGCGTCGCCTTGGGCTGCAAGAAGGCTTAAATACGCCTATCGATGTGGTACAAGCACAGACACAATACCTCAAAGCGCGTACGGAACAGGCGCAAGCGGCGAATACTTATGTACAGTCTCTTGCCGCTCTAATGCAAAGCTGCGGTACGCCTCTCGCTTTTAATGCTTACCTAAACGCCGCTGATATTCGACTACCAACCTTATATGACAAATAGCCTACCCAGTAAGACATATTAAATAATAAGATTAAATGCCAAGACTAAAGAACACCAGACCTATTCTGCTTATTACCGACTTTATCGCTTTAGGAATCTCACTGTCATGACTGAATCTACTAACGAATCAGGCGACTCACGCAAATTAAATGCTTCAGACCAAACCGCTGAGCCAAACAGCAGTCAGCATGAGCAAACGCCCGTCGATGCTATTGATGCTATTAATGGCACTAAACCGACTGAAGCTTTCGTCGATAGCGCTGATAGCATCGATAACGTTGATAGCGTCGATAGCGCTGATATGGACCAAGAGCAAGCGGTGCCGCCTTATAAACGCGAGCCTGCAAAAGCGGATAAATCTGCCGTGATTAAAAAGGCGATTTTGGTACTCCTTGTGCTGCTTGTTTTAGGGGCAATTGCTTATGGTTTGTATAAAAGCAATCAACATAATGAGCCTGAAGTCATCACCTTACAAGGGCAGATGCAAATGCAGCAAACGTCTATCGCCGCAAAAGTACCAGGACGTATTGCACAAATCATGGTCACAGAAGGCGATGCCGTGACGGTCGGTCAGCAATTGATTGAGATGGACTCACCTGAGATTAATGCCAAAATCAATCAAGCTCGTGCTGGCAAACAAATGGCCCAAAGTCAGCTTGATAAAGCAGAAAATGGCGCCCGTCCACAAGAGATTGCGCAAGCAAAAGCCGCTTGGCAAGCCAATAAAGCGGCGTCTGATTTGGCAGAAAACACCTATCAGCGCGTCAATCGTCTTTATGAAGAAGGGCTAATGGCGCGGCAAAAACGTGATGAAGCCTACGCGCAGTATTTGGCCACCCAAGATCAAACAGAAGCAGCGCGCTTACAGTATGACTTAGCAATGGAAGGCGCACGCAGTGAAGATAAATCTGCCGCGACAGCGCAAGTTGCCCAAGTCGATGCGCAATTAGAAGAAGCACTGGTCGCAAAAGAAGAAGCCAATCTAAGAAGCCCGATTGCTGGTATCGTGGATAATGTCATCGTCAATGCTGGCGAAGTGATTGGTCAAGGTGTGCCGCTCCTTACCTTGGTCAATACTAATGACCAATGGGTGGTACTCAACGTCACTGAAACCTATTTAAATCAATTTGCGATTGGTCAGCGTTTTATGGGTACGATTCCTGCTTTATCATCGCCCGAAAAGCCTTATACCAAACAGTTTACCGTTTATGCCACCTCAACATTATCTGACTTTGCCACTTGGCGTCCGACCAATAATAACGATGGTTTTGATGTGCGTACCTTTGAGGTTAAAGCGCGACCATCGGCACCTGATCGACGTATTCGCTCGGGTATGAGCGTGATTGTCAGTATCAATCCAGCCCTTGCTAATCAGACCCAAGAGTAAGCCATGCGCTTGACTAAGCAAAAGAGGCTAAGTGGGCAAAAGGGGCTAATTGGCGCTTTTGTACGCAGTGCTGGCTATGAGCGACGTTTTTTAGCCAAAAATCCATGGGATTTGAGCATGGTACTGTGGATACCGCTTGCGACCGTGCTGTTGATTTGGTGGATTTTCTCACAAATACAAATCACCGATTTACCTATCGGAGTGATGGATAAAGACCGCGGTCCTATTGCCAATACTGCCGTGCGTTATTTGGAAGCCAATCCGAACCTGACGGTCAGACAGCTGTATCATTCACCAGCAGCGGTAGAAGCAGCGCTCCTACAACGTGATATTTATGCAGTGGTCATTATTCCTGAGGATTTCTCACGCAATATCTCACCGAGTAAACCTGCACCCATCGTGCTGCAAGTAGACGCTCAATACGGTACTCACTCTGGCATTATCCAAACCAGTGTCCAATCAGTGATTGGTACGCTATCGGCAGGTGTTGAGATACAGCGTTTGGTGAAACAAGGTATGGCACCATCACAAGCGGCGATTGCTTACTCGCCCATTGGTATTCAGCGTATTAGCTTATTTAATGCGGCAACGGATTATCAGCAGTTTCTAGCATCAACCGTTATCCCAGCGCTGCTGCATATCTTAGCCATGGTCATCGGTGCCACGACCATTGGACGCGAGCTACGCGATAAGCAAATCGGTCGTTGGTATGATTTTATTGAAAGCGGTCATCCTGACTTAACCAGCATTGAAGCCAATATTAAAAACGACATTGAAAACGACAAAACCATAGCTGCTTCAACCTCTGCTGCAAACAATAAAACCTCTGTTATAGATAGTAAGCCTAGAAAAGCCAGTATTTCAGTCTTGCTCTTTGGTTTACTGGGTAAGTATTTTTGGCCAACGCTCGCTTATAGCTTATGGTCAATTCTAGCACTCTGGCTGGCTGCTCCACAGCAAGCGGTTGCTATTAGCTCTATCATGGCTACTTATGTCGGCCTTGTCTTGCTGATGATGTTGTCATTCTGGCTTGGCGCCATATTTACCCTAACCTCATTTTCATTACGTATGGGCTTATCGTCGACCGGTTTTATTTCAGCACCTTCTTATGCGTTTGCAGGGGTTACTTTTCCTTATATCGCCATCAGTGACAGCGCCAAGCATTGGTCGGATACGCTACCACTTACTCATTATCTTAAGCTGCATATTGCCCAATTACAGATGCAAGCACCCGTTGCCATCTCATTACCGATAGTTTATGGACTGACGCTAGCAACCGTTATTGCTATGTTCTTAGCCGCATTATTGAGCAAACGCGCGCTCGCCCATCCTGAACGCTGGGGAGCACGCTAATGTCTATACTACAAAAAGAGCCTGCATCAAAAGATTCTGCCGTACCAAAAGACAAGCTATCTAATACGCCATCAGGTTCAAAAGACTATTCATCACAAAGTTTTTTGCACAGTTTTGTGCAAACGATTAAAGACGTTTTTTCTGATAAAGGTGTACTGTTATTATTACTGATTGCGCCGATTATTTATGGTTTCTTTTATCCTTGGCCGTATTCGACAGAGGTGGTCAACCATGTCCCGGTCGGTATTATCGATAAAGACAATAGCAACTTATCTAAAACCATCGTTCGCTATGCCAGCGCCAGCCCGCAGCTAGATACCAAGCGTTTTTTAAATGAGCAAGATGCCATCGAGGCCATCTGGTCCGATGACATCGCCGGTTATATGATCATTCCAAGCGGGCTTGAGCAGCAAGTATTGTCTGGAAAAGCGGCAAGTGTCAGCGTACTCGGCAATGGGGGCTATTTCTTATTAAATAAAAACGTCCAAATGGGGTTTTTGCAGGCGGTCAGTACGGTATCGGCAGGGGTTGAGATTAAAAAAAGCGTGGCGCAAGGGGCATATTCTGCAACCGCAGCGGCAAGCACCCAAGCAGTGCCCCTAAAAATCATTCCTTTATATAATCAAACCAAAGGTTACGGTGCTTACGTGGTGCCAGCAGTAGCGATTCTTATTTTGCAGCAAACCCTTTTGATGTCTACAGCGATGTTGATTGGTACTTGGTATGAACAACGTCGTCATGCGACCAGTATTCGCGGCTGGCTTGGCCGTATTGCAGCGCTCAGTATGTTCAGCTTTATCATCGGCTGCTTCTATTATGGCTGGACCTTTGAGCTGCATCATTATCCACGCGGACAAAACATGCTCGGCAGCTTGTTATTTTTACTGCTGTTTTGTCCGACTGTGGCCACGCTTGGCTGCGTGTTTGGACTGTGGTTCCGCCAGCGTGAGCGCAGTATGCAAATTCTAATTTTCAGCTCACTACCGATGTTTTTTGTCAGTGGTTATCCATGGCCTGCCCATCAATTGCCAGAGTTTTTACAAATCATACGCTGGTTAATACCGACAACGCCTGCGATTAACACCTCTGTCCAGCTCAATCAGATGGGTGCCAGCGTGGCGCAAGTCGCAACGGGATTTTATGCGTTGGCAGGATTGTGGGCATTTTACTTTATGTTACTGCTGCTCTTTCGCTGGCGTACCCCGCAAAGTAAAACTGGCTATTAATGTAAAAAAGTCTAGTAGCCTTTGTTCTGCTAGAAAAAATGCCATAAAAAAAGCGCCTACTCATTAAGCAGGCGCTTTTTTATATCTCTTACTTTACGGTTTACGCATTAAAAAATAAGCATTAAAAAACGCGATTCAAACCGTTAAGGGCTGCCACACGATAGGCTTCTGCCATCGTTGGATAGTTAAAGGTGGTATTTACAAAGTACTCTAAAGTGGCGTTACACTTCATCACTGCTTGACCGATATGAATAATCTCTGACGCGTGATTGCCGTAACAATGAATGCCTAAAATCTCAAGCGTATCACGATGGAACAAAATCTTTAACACACCTGAGCGTTCACCAATGATTTGTGCGCGTGCCAAATGTTTAAAGAACGCCTGCCCTACTTCATAAGGGACTTTTTCATCGGTCAGCTCTTGCTCTGTCTTACCAATACAAGAGATTTCAGGGATGGTACAGATACCTGTTGGTACGCTTGATACGGGCTCTGCATCACTATCGCCAACCATAAAGGCCGCTGCACAGCGCCCTTGGTCATAGGCAGCAGACGCCAATGATGGCCAACCGATAACGTCACCGGCAGCATAGATATTTTCGACACCAGTACAATAGGTATCATCAACTTTTAGCTGACCACGACTATTGGCTTCAAGTCCGATGGCTTCTAAGTTCAAGCCTTCAGTATTACCTGAGCGCCCATTTGACCAAAGAATGGCATCCGATTTAATGCGCTTGCCGCTTTTTAGATGTAAGACCACATAATCATCATGCGTCTCTAAATGGTCAATCTCTTCATTGCTACGAATCAGTACGCCAAACTGTCTAAAGTCATGGGCGATAGCATCACTAATCTCGCTGTCTAAATAATTAAGCAGCTGATCTTGGTTATTGATTAGGTCAACTTTATAGCCAAGACCGGTGAAAATAGAAGCGTACTCACAACCAATAACCCCTGCACCATAAATGATAATTTTTTTGACCACATAATCCATTTGCAAGATTTTATCTGAATCAAACACACGTGGATGATTAAAGTCTAGAATATCAGGACGATAAGGGCGACTACCAACGGTAATAATGGCTTTATTAAAGGTAACAGTTTCAAAGATACCGTCGTCTTTTTCAACGCTTAAAGTATGCGCATCAATAAAACTTGCCCAGCCGTGAATCACGTCAATACGATTGCGCTCATAAAAGCGCGTATGGGTACTTACCTGATTACGGATAACTTTACGAGCATTGGTTAGCACTTTATTAAGCGGTACTTGTTGGTATTCCATCGCTTTGGTAAACATAGGATCACGGCGAAAGTTAATCAAGTTAAAGACTGATTGACGCAATGCTTTACTTGGAATGGTACCGACATGGGTAGAGTTGCCGCCGACCTGTTCGCGTGGGTCGATAACCGCTACTTTTTTACCCGACTTCGTCAGCTTCATGGCAGCCGCTTCACCAGCAGGACCTGCACCTAGGACGACAACGTCATACTCATACTTATGCTTATCGCCTTTGATACGCTGCGAGTCTTTGGTAAAAGGGGTTTTAATATCAATACGGGTGTCATCTAGCGGATTGACCAAGTCAGGATGATGCATGATATCGTCAGTGACTTGCTCATGGGTTTGCTCAATTCTTGCTTTTTTGTTTTTACCCTCAGTATGCTCAGGGTTTGGCGCGCGGCCGCTCTCTTTATTAGACACTTCGGTTTGAGTGTCTTTACCAGTATCGTTGGTCGCGTCGCTTATAGGTTTGCTTCCCATCGTATCCTCTTTATTAATTTATGAATCTATTTTTTCAGTCCATGAGTGTCAGCAGGTCTAAATGCCGTCAGGGTCATGGCGCTAAAGTGGGCCTACCATACGTTGTGATAGGATATTTTGCAATATTAGCGACAGTTACGTTATCGCCATCGCCGTTATTGGTTATACGCTGTTGATTAATCTCTTTAACCAATCCGGCGCTTAAGACCGGTCATCTGTAAGATACGCGTGGCAATCTCTTCAACAGACATCTCTGATACATCAAGGCTTGGAATACCTTGAGAGATATAAATCCCCTGTATCGCCCGCTGCTCTTGCTGACACTGCTGGTAACTAGCATAACGACTGCCAGCGCGGCGTTCTTGGCGAATTTTCACTAAGCGATCCGTATCGATTAATAAGCCAAACAGCTTATGCTTATGCTCACGTAAGGCTTTAGGCAGCTTATTGTCGTTTAAATCTTCTTCGGTTAAGGGATAATTTGCCGCTCGAATACCAAATTGTAGCGCTAAATACAATGAAGTCGGCGTTTTTCCAGAACGCGAAACACCAATAAGAATAATATCTGCCGCATGATAATGGCGAGTGCGCGCGCCATCATCATTGTCTAAAGCAAAATGCACCGCATCGATACGTTCTTTATACGTCTCAGAGTCGACATCATCATGGGCATGGCCTGAATGTCCGTCTGGTTCAACACCCGTCTCTTCTGCTACCCGACCGATGAGACCTTCGTACATATCCAAATTACAGCTATGCGCTGAATTGATTTTCTCGCGAATATCAGGACTGACAATCGTATCAAATACCAATGGCAATAAACCATCGCGTTGATAAGCAGTATTGATTTGTTCGACGGCATCTTCGGCACGCTCTAAGCTATCGACATAAGGCAATACTCGGGTTTCAAAAGGTACAGAGGCAAACTGACTTAAAATAGCGCGTCCAAGGGTTTCGGCGGTAATCGCCGTACCGTCAGAGATAAAAAAGGCGGTTCTTATATTTTGGGCGTTATCTACTTCTAATGCTTGTTTGTTTTGAATAGTCGGATTGGCTGGTTCGGGCGGATTGTTTACAAACATAACGTGAACACCTTTGTTAAAACGTTAAAACCTCAATAATCGCTTTTGCATAGCGCTGAAAAAACTTCAATCGACTCTTAATAGCCGTTTATAACCACTTATGATAAAAACTTCTTATAACATTGCCATGCTCTGTATTTACCATGCTCTTTAATAGTCATGGGCTGTGAATTCGCTGCTAAAGAGCATGGTCGCGTCCAGAACATATCTATGCGCTATATTATACGCATAATAGCCATCTAATAGAAATCAATGTTACAGGCGTACACTTAGAAGCATTTGTATAAAAGTTAGCATAAAAACAAACCTTACTTTTAAGTCAATAATCAAACCAGTTATCAATAATTCAATAGTCACCTATTAGTCACCTATATATAGAAGCAAATTTTGGAAGTTTTATCCAACATTCGCTATTGTCAATACATTCATGAAACCTCTCACATTCCCATTCTCACTATATTCTAGCAGCCAAATATTACTTTCTTGGCGTTCAAATATGTAGCAATCCCCACAATTTGTATCTTTTTGACGAATTTTTTGGTTCTAGGTATCGAAATTATCCAAATATAGGGGTATAATCGACCGTTATAATCTTTACTAAATAACCTTATTTTCTGGAGTTATCATGGCAGCGCAATCTACAGCACTTGTAATCAATCTTGATCAGCTAGGAAAAGATGACATTGATATGGTTGGCGGCAAGAATGCCTCGCTTGGCGAGATGATCAGCCATCTATCTGATTTGGGTGTCAGCGTTCCAGGTGGCTTTGCGACCACTTCAAATGCGTTCAATCGTTTTTTGACAGAAACAGGCTTACTCGACAAAATCAACAGCGAGCTTAAAACACTTGACGTTAATGATGTCAACAAGCTTGCTGAAACGGGTAAAAAAATCCGTACGTGGATTATTGAGCAAGAGCTGCCAAGCGACCTTGAGCAAGAAGTGCGTCAATCGTTTGAAACCATGAGTGGCGGCGAAGACATCGCTGTTGCGGTACGTTCTTCTGCTACTGCTGAAGATTTGCCAGATGCGTCATTTGCCGGTCAACAAGAAACTTTCTTGAACATTCGCGGCATTGATAACGTCCTCATTGCGATTAAAGAAGTATTTGCCTCTTTATATAACGACCGCGCTATCTCTTATCGTGTGCATAAAGGTTTTGAGCACGAAGGCGTTGCCCTATCTGCTGCTGTACAGCGCATGGTTCGTTCAGAAACTGGCGCTGCAGGCGTTATGTTCACCCTAGATACCGAAAGTGGTTTTGATCAAGTGGTCTTTATCACCTCAAGCTACGGTCTAGGTGAAATGGTCGTGCAAGGCGCGGTTAACCCAGATGAATTCTATGTATCCAAAAAATTACTTGCTAACGGTAAACCTGCGATTATCCGTCGCAACCTAGGTAGCAAGCATAAGAAAATGATTTATGGTGATGAAGGCAGCACCACTAAATCAGTAAAAACTGTCGATGTTGAAAAACAAGACCGCATGCAGTTCTCTTTATCGACTGAAGAGCTGAATTCACTTGCTAAACAAGCGATGACTATTGAAAAGCATTACGGTCAAGCGATGGATATCGAGTGGGCAAAAGACGGCGACAGCGGTGAAATCTTTATCGTTCAGGCACGTCCAGAAACCGTTAAGAGCCGCCAAGACAGCAATGTCATGGAACGTTATATCATCAATACTGGTGATGCTAAAATCCTATGCGAAGGTCGTTCAATCGGTCAACGTATCGGCGCTGGTAAAGTACGTATCGTTAGCAACTTAAACGAGATGGATAAAGTACAAGACGGCGACGTATTAGTATCAGACATGACGGATCCGGATTGGGAACCAGTCATGAAGCGTGCTTCTGCTATCGTCACCAACCGTGGTGGTCGTACTTGTCACGCTGCTATTATCGCGCGTGAGCTTGGTGTACCAGCAATCGTTGGTTGTGGTAATGCCACTGAATTATTGGTTGATGGTCAAGACGTCACCGTTTCTTGTGCTGAAGGTGATACTGGCTTTATTTATGAAGGTCAGATTGATTTTGAAGTACAGACCAACTCTGTTGAATCTATGCCAGAGCTTGCATTCAAGGTAATGATGAACGTTGGTAACCCAGATCGCGCCTTCTCATTTACCCAAATGCCAAACGAAGGTATTGGTCTTGCGCGTTTAGAGTTCATCATCAACCGTATGATTGGTGTGCATCCAAAAGCGCTACTGAACATGAACAGCTTACCACGTGAAATCGCCCAAGCTATCAATGAGCGTATCGCGGGTTATGCGTCACCAGTTGATTTCTATATTGATAAATTGGTCGAAGGTATCTCAACCCTAGCCGTAGCCTTTATGGATCAGCCAGTTATCGTGCGTATGTCTGATTTTAAATCAAACGAATACGCTAACTTGCTTGGCGGTAAATTATACGAGCCATCAGAAGAAAACCCAATGCTTGGTTTCCGTGGTGCGAGCCGCTACGTTTCTGACAACTTCCGTGACTGCTTCGAGCTTGAGTGTAAAGCATTGAAACGCGTCCGTGATGAGATGGGTCTGACTCACGTTGAGATTATGATTCCATTCGTCCGTACCGTTGGCGAAGCCAAAGAAGTCATCGAGTTGCTAGCGAAAAATGGTCTAAAACGTGGTGAAAATGGTCTGCGCGTCATCATGATGTGTGAGCTACCAACCAACGCCTTATTAGCAGATGAGTTCCTAGAGCACTTCGATGGTTTCTCAATCGGCTCTAACGACTTGACCCAGTTAACACTTGGTCTAGACCGTGACTCAGGTATCGTCTCACATCTATTTGATGAGCGTGATCCTGCGGTTAAAAAGCTATTGTCTATGGCGATTGAAGCTTGTAATAAAGCTGGCAAATACATTGGTATTTGTGGTCAAGGTCCATCAGATCACCCAGATCTTGCTTACTGGCTCATGGAACAAGGTATCGACTCAGTCTCATTAAACCCTGACTCAGTATTAGATACTTGGTTCTTCTTAGCGGGTGAAGAAGCGAAGTAAGCCGTAACGTTCAGTCACAGCGTTAATTCACATCGTCATGTAAAATACAATCATTAGGGTCTATTTGATTTTTTCAAATAGACCCTAATATAATGTATTACCAAAAGTGACTTAAAAGTAGCTTTAAAGACCGTTTATTAAAAACAGCTCTTTAAAAGCAGCTACTCATAAAAAGTGACTTGAGATATGACTAACTATGTAGGCAATTATGCAGATTTTCCTTGCTCGAAATAACGTACAAGCCGGTCCATACACTTTGGATCAGCTCAATATCATGCTCACCTCTGGCGAAGTCGTATTAGATGATTTGATATGGCATGAAGGCTTAGATCAGTGGCAGCGTGTTGGTAATTTAACCAACAATCAGACTTACTATCGTCCTGCTCCTATAGTGACGGCGGATAATAACGACTCTATTATTAATAATGTCACTATCTTTCCAGAAGATTCTGCTAGTAGTACGGGTCAAGATGACAAAGCCGTATCGCTCGACAGATTATATGGCAAGCCTGAACGTCCAGCAGAAAATGCTAAAAACAGCAAAGTGGACATGACAACCAATCGTCAATACACACCAAATAGTAATGTGTCATTAAATAAGTCTGGCGCCAAAAAGATTTCCGACAACGATAAAGTCGTCGGTGATGTTGTGCTTGCGCCTATCATGTCGCGAGTATTGGCAACTGTTATTAATGCTCTTGTCTATATGTTGGCTTCCATTCCGATGGTAATGGCTTGGTCAAAATTAGACGTTGACTATTCAAAGCTCCAGAATATCGAGAGTGTAGAAACTTTAAATAAAGCTTTAGAGTATTCTACAAGTTTAATAGAAACTATTCCTAGCAGCACTTTAATGATGTCGCAGGCGCTGATATTTGGTTTGCTTGCATTACAATTAATATTCATCTCGCTCCGTGGGCAATCGTTGGGCAAGTTACTTACTGGTATTCGGGTCGTAGATCAAACCACACATCGCCTTCCTTCCTTTACTAAACTTATAGCTGCTCGTACTTTATTACTACTTATCATTTACTATCTACTGTTCATGCTCCTAGGTTTCTTTGCATTTGCAATTATTGGGGTACATTATTATATGGCCTCAAAAAGCCCTGAAAATATCGGTTGGCATGACAAACTTGCTAAAACCCTAGTGGTAAAAGCGGATAGCAGCCAATTGGTCAAAAAGCCAAAAGTAAAATAATTAACTTAATAATTAATTTATAGCCTTGTTATAAACAGATTATTATAAATATCATAAAGTTATATTAAAAAGTGGCGTTTAGGCGCTGCTTTTTATTAGTAGAGCAGTATTTGCTGCTTTTATTGTTTATTGACAGCCTCTTAGTGATTAACCTTTGTGTTAAGCACCGAGTACTGTTATAATACGGCGCTTTATAAACTAAGCTTATCCCCTATTGTTTTTATAGAATTCGATAAAATTTGGGCTTACCTTATAAATCTCCTTGCTATTAACATAGGGTTAATAGCTACTAATCCGTAAGGAGTCATAATGCGACATTACGAACTGGTGTTACTTGTACACCCAGACCAAAGCGACCAAGTGGTCGGCATGGTTGAACGCTATATCAAGTTGGTTCAAGACAACAACGGCACAATCCATCGTCTAGAAGATTGGGGTCGTCGTCAATTGGCTTACCCAATTAACAAGATTCATAAAGCTCATTACGTTCTTTTCAACATTGAAACTGACGGTGAAACTTTAGCTGAACTTGAAGAATTATTCCGTTATAACGACGCGATCATTCGTAGTCTAGTTATGCGCCGTGACGACGCTGTCACTGAAGAGTCGCAGTTAGCCAAGAATGCCGATGAAAAACGCGCACGCAAAGCAACTACTCGTCGTCCAGACAGTCGTGAAAACGATAATGACGATAACGACAACAGTGAAGACTAATTAAAGGAGAATACTCATGGCACGTTTCTATCGCCGTCGCAAATTCTGCCGTTTCACTGCTGAAGGCATCACTCACATCGACTATAAAGATGTTGAATTGCTAAAACAGTACATCAGTGATAATGGCAAAATCGTACCAAGCCGCATTACCGGTACGTCTACTAAATATCAGCGTCAACTAGCAACTGCTATCAAGCAAGCTCGTTATTTATCGCTACTTCCATACACTGATAACCATCAGGGTTAACCGTTAACTTTAACTAGGAATGACTCATGCAAATTATTTTGTTACAGCGTATCGTCAACCTTGGTAAACTCGGTGAAACTGTCGATGTGAAACCAGGTTACGGACGTAACTTTCTTATCCCTTTGGGTAAAGCACTACCTGCTACTGCAGCTAACATTGAAAAGTTCGAAGCACGTCGTGCTGAGCTTGAAGCTGAAGAAGCAAAAGAAGTAGCTGTTGCTCAAGAACGTGCTGACGCATTAACTGACGTTAATGTTATCATGCGCGCTAAATCAGGTGACGAAGGCAAGCTATTTGGCTCTATCGGTACTCGCGATATCGCTGAAGCATTGACTAACTCAGGTCTAGAAGTTGACCGTGCTGAAATCAAGCTACCTGAAGGCACTTTACGTCAAGTTGGCGAATATAATGTTGATATTCAGCTACACCACGACGTTACTGCTAGCATCTTAGTAACCATTCTTTCAGAAGATGGCGACAACCAAGATTCAGCAGAAGAAGTTGAAGACGAGAACGAAGATTACTCTGAAGAGTAATATTTAGTACACGTCTAAAGAAAAGCCAGTAACGTCATGTTGCTGGCTTTTTTGTTTGTCAAATTATTGAATATTTATCAAGCATCTCGGATTTATAAGTTATTTATAATAAACACTTACAATGATATATAAGCGCAATAATTGGTAATAAAAAACCTGTACAACCTATACTTAACAATAAAATACTGCTTATAAGGTCATCTTTAATAATAGCCCCTCAATTGCTACCCTATATTCAGATATTTATATGGCTACTAATATGTCGACTAACTATAGGGCCGTTTATTAAATAATGATGGATATAACGGGACGATATGATAAATACTGATGACAAATTAATCTGTATCCAAGGTAATGAGTTTTACGCAGAAGGCGAGATATATACCGTTGGTAGAATTGTGAATAATAAATATTTTCAGCTACTGACTGGTAGCAACGATGATCACTGGTATGCGACTTTAGATGACGAAGGTATCTATGTTAGCTTTGATTCTATGAGCCCTAAAGACAATAAAGCTTGGTTTGATAAGATTGCTTAGGAAGTTTTCATTGCTGCATTTATCAAATGTACCTTTTTAAGAAAGATATGTGCTTAAGAAAGATATCTGTTTAAGAAAAACTATATTCTTGAAAAAAATTATCCAAAAAACTGGTCATTATAAATGGTCGGTTTTTTTTGGTTAAAAATCCAGTTGACGATGCTCTAGATAATTTACAGGTCGTGGCCACTCAGCGGCTATCTTTGGCACCTCTTGCCCAGCGACTATCATACTTGCAGCATTTATCCAGCCTGCATGACCGACTGCCAATATTGGTCTATGACTGCTATTTTGTCTAGCCATGTCATTTAACCAGTTCTCCACACGCTCAAATAACTGCTGTAAACTCTCGCCGCCCTTGGGTGCAAAGTCAGCGAAATTATCGCACCAGTCGTCAATCTGTTGTGTTGGTATTTGTGCCCAAGGCTGACCGTCCCAATTACCAAAATTAATTTCTGCAAGCGCAGGTGCGATATTACATTGAAAGCCGCGCTGCGCCAGTATCTCCCCGACTTTTAATGAGCGCTGTAACGGGCTGACCCAAATCACCTTTGGTAATTGATGCAGACGCACAAAGCGCTGTATTTTATTAGCCAGACGCTTAATTTTGCGTTTATCGACATTGATATCAGTCTGTCCGATACAAAACCCATTAGCCGCAACGGGCTTTGGATGGCGCCAAATATGAAACATCATTTGCTGTTACTATCCTATTTTGACCATGACTTTTATATCAGATAAGCGGTATAGAAGCAGCAAGTCCAATATAAATGGCAATCTCACTTAACTGCTGCGTGGCGCCCAAGCCGTCACCCGTATAGCCCTCTAAACGTCTATATAATAAGCGCCGCATATAGTCTGTCGCTACGATACCTAGCAATAAAGCCAATAACCATTGCCAAATACCAATCTGCTGCACGGTAGCAGGAAACAGGAGTACGACGAGCACGCCAGCCAATAGCAACCAACCACTGCTCAATAGCCCTTGAAAAGGCGTCAGCTGCTGCGCCATCGGCTTGGCTTTGGCATGCTCAATCTCACCGCCATAAGGCAATAGCGCCAGTAAGCTAATGCATAATAAGCGCGAGGCCGTATGGCCAATAATAAGCGCTACGATAGCCACCGATAGCGGCATAGAAGCTAATAAACTGATTTTGATTAATAAGGCCGACACCAAACCCAGTACACCATAAGTCCCTAAACGTGAGTCCTTCATAATCTCTAAAGTGCGCTCTCGGGTCAGACCACCGCCAAGCCCATCGCAACTATCGGCAAGTCCATCTTCATGAAAAGCGCCTGTAAGCTTAATCCCAAACGCGGTACTTATCACTCCCGCGACCAAGGGTGTAAATAAAATACTGCCCAGCCAAAATACGCCAGCGCAAAGCAGCCCAACCAGCAGACCTACCCCAGGAAAATGACGGCTGCTCTGGTGCAACCACTGCGGATTGTAATTGGCAAATTGCGGTACGGGCAGACGCGTTAAAAACTGCACCGCCACCAATAATAGACGCCATTCATGTTTTATAAATTCACCAACACTTGGTTTAGACGATGGTTGCTGTGGCGGCTCTGATTGATTCAATGACTGATTTAATGGTTGTTTTGATGGCTTTTTTGATAATTGTGACATTAGCTGTTTTGTCCACTAATACCTGCATCACTAAAACTTGCCATCTCATTTATAATGGCACAAGCCGATTGCAATAGTGGATACGCCAGTGCCGCACCGCTACCCTCACCTAGGCGCATACCCATATTGAGTAATGGCTCAGCATTGAGCAGTTTTAATAAATGCGCATGCCCGGGTTCAACCGAATGATGGGCGAAGACAGCATATTGAGCAACACCGGGCGCTAGGCGCTCAGCAGCCAACAACGCGCTACTGGCAATAAAACCATCGATTAAAAGAATGCGGCGCTCACTGGCGGCCTGAATCAGCGCCCCTGCCATCATAGCAATCTCAAGCCCGCCCAACGCAGCAAGTATGTCGAATGGCGCTTTTGCTTCGCTATGACGCGCCAACACTTGCGTTAAAATACTTGTTTTGTGCTGCAATCCTGCATCGTCAAGACCGGTGCCGCGACCGATACAATCATTAATCGGTGTATCGCCCAATCTTGCCAGCAAAAGACTTGCCGCTGAGGTGTTACCAATGCCCATCTCTCCGACGATAAGCAAATTACCCGCCATGCTCTTGACCACGTCCATGCCGTTCTCTAAGGCAGCTAAACATTCTGCTGCGCTCATCGCAGGCTCGGTTAGCGCATCACGGCTACCGTGACGGACTTTATAATCGAGCAATTGCGCGTGGTCTTTAAAAGGAGAATTGGCAAAGTCGGCATCGACACCAGCATCGACTACTTTTAGCTCAATATTATGCTGACGGGCTAAGACATTGATAGCAGCGCCGCCTTGCAAAAAGTTATAAACCATCTGCGCAGTGACGGCACTAGGATACGCGGATGTGCCATGCTTGGTTAGACCGTGATCGGCGGCAAACACTCGAATCTGTGGCTGATTAATATGCGGCGCGGTCGTACCTTGAATCATACCTAACTGCACAGCGAGCGTCTCTATACGTCCAAGTGCGCCAAGCGGCTTGGTCTTTTGGTCGATGATTTGCTCTAGCTGCTGGCGCAGCTCATTATTTTCGATATTGGGAATAGTAGGCGCGGTAAAGGTGGTCAAGGCAATCATCCTAAAGGTTATAAATGAAACAGGAGACTATGGTAGCAGATTATCCAATTTATAATGATATGATTGGCCTAATTGCACAATTCCAACTTGCATAATCGTAGAGTATTTCATGAAAATTTTAATCGCCCCTGACTCATTTAAAGAAAGTGTAGAGGCATTAGATGTCTGCCACGCTATCCAGTCTGGATTCAGTCAAGTGTTTCCTGACGCTGACTATAAGCTGCTACCCATGGCAGATGGCGGTGAAGGAACTTCTGCAGTATTGTCTTATGTACTAGGTGGGCGCTGGAAAGAAGTGCGAGTCCATGACCCCTTAATGCGACCAATCAATGCTAAATATCTGCTATTAGAAAATGAGACAGCCGTAATTGAAAGTGCTCAAGCCTGCGGTCTGCATTTATTGACGACTGAAGAAAGAAATCCGTTAATTACGAGTAGCTACGGAGTTGGCGAACTTATTGCGGATGCTTTAGATGAAGGCGTTAAACGCATCATTATCGGTTTGGGTGGTAGCGCCACCAATGACGCGGGACTTGGTATGCTAATGGCGCTTGGCATGACGTTTCATGATAGTGCTGACAATACGTTAGCCCAAGGCGGCGGCGCGCTTGCCAACTTGCAACGATTAGATGCTACAAACTTCCATACTAGTGTGCTGGAGACAGTATTTGAAGTAGCCTGTGATGTCACCAACCCTTTATGTGGCGAGTTGGGTGCCAGTGCAATATTTGGCCCTCAAAAAGGCGCCAGCCCGCAGCAAATCAATGATTTGGATAAAGCGCTAACGCATTTTGCGAGTGTATGTGAGCAACATGGCTATCAGAATTACCAAGACATAGCAGGTTCTGGCGCAGCAGGTGGGCTTGGCTATGCGTTAATCAGCTTTTGCCAAGCTGAGTTAACATCAGGCTTTGATACAGTGGCAAAAGTTACCAACTTATCACAGCATATTGCCGATGCAGATTTAGTCATCACTGGTGAAGGCAAGCTTGATGCGCAGTCTGCTATGGGCAAAGTAGCTGGCGGCATTAGCCAAATCGCCAAAGCCAGCCATACGCCAGTGATTGCTATTTGCGGCAGCGTTGATGGGCTAGAACCTGCTCAAACCAGTCAGTTTGAGGTTATTATGCCCAGTATCCAAAAGCTAGAGTCCATCGATAACATCTTTAAAAACGCTTATCATAATATTGAAATCACCGCTGCCAATATTGCGGCGGCGATAAAATTGGGTCAACGCATAAAATAGTATTTATAGAGCTACTTTATATTTTCTCATAGCCATTTTTGACCGTATTAGCGTTAAATAGCGCTCTTATCATCTAAGAGTGCTATTTTTATGTGAGCGATCATCAATACTGTGCTGTTGCATAAGGAAGTCACTTAAGGAGTTAGGCATGCTATTATTTGGGTTATGATTTAAGTCTCGTTTGTATTTTATTCTAAATTTAGCTAGTGTTTATTAATTAGCAGTTATCAAGGACGATAAATGAATAACCATAATCTCAAGCCATCAGAACCCTGCTCCTCAATGAATCCCAGCGAGCCTTTGGTTATTAGAGAAAACTTAGGCAGTGTTGTGACGTTGACACTCAATTGTCCCAAACAATTTAACGCGCTATCAGTAGATATGTTATCTGCTATGCAAACAGAGCTAGACAGCATCGCCCAAGATAGCAATATTCGCGTGGTCGTCATTGCCGCAAACGGTAAGGCCTTTTGTGCCGGTCATAATCTAAAAGAGATGCGCGCCAATCCAGAAAAGGCATTTCAGCGCGCCTTATTTGAACAGTGCAGCCAGATGATGCTGACCATCAATCGCATGCCACAAGTGGTAATAGCTAAAGTAGAGGGCATCGCTACTGCTGCTGGCTGTCAGCTGGTGGCAGCCTGTGATTTAGCTGTCGCCTCGGACAATGCCAAATTTGCCACTTCTGGTATCAGCGTAGGGCTGTTTTGTTCCACCCCTGCAGTAGCAGTCAGTCGCAACCTCTCTCGTAAGCAAGCATTTGAGATGCTCATCACCGGTGAATTTATCGATGCTCATACTGCACTGCACCAAGGACTGATCAACCGTGTGGCAAGCGCAGAGCAATTAGATACGACTTTGCAGTCTTTAATAGATAGCATTATCGCCAAATCCTCAGTCGCTTTGACCACCGGAAAAACCATGTTCTATAACCAGTTGGATATGGCATTGGCAGAGGCTTATGAGTATGCTAGCGAGGTGATGAGCTGCAATATGATGGCACATGATGTGAGTGAAGGGATTGATGCCTTTATCGACAAGCGTCCTGCCGTATGGACAGGGCACTAAGAGTAATATCAGCATTTTATAACATAAAATACTGATATCGGCACACGCGACTTTTTAGATAATACAATACGCTTTGCTCAATAAAGAAGGACAATAACGAAAACTACTCTGCTAATAATTTCGCCAACAACTCATTTATCTCAACTTTAAATTCTCTGTCTTCGATTTTATTGGCGCTAATTTTAGCATTTTGTAGGTTTTCGATAGCCGCCTCTGTTTGACCCAATTCGATTTGCAGCTCAGCCATAGAAAATGCAATTGATGCCAGATGGTCTTTTGAATTAATCGCCGCGGCTTTATCTAACGCTTTTTGATAGATAACCAATGCTTCATCCAAATCTTCGGTAAAGTCAGCCAACGTTTCCCACTGTTCAGGATGGTCTTTATCGCTCTTTTCATTTTCGTTACAAAGATCCTTTAACTGCGCATATAGCATATCAAAGGTTTTTTGATCGTTTTTACTGTCCGCTTCTAGCAGTTTTTCTGCTAGCACATAAATGGATTTATATATTTTGGTATTAATCATGATGGATAACCCTGTTTGATAGTTCGTCAAATACGTTAATGGTGTTGATTATAGACTAGTTTGCCTGAATAGCTCATAGAAAAGGGCGTGATATCGATATCACACCCTTATACTGTATTTAGCTAATAAAATAAGCGGTTAATATAGCCAATGAAATGGCAACGTTTACTCAGCAGCGATGGCAATCATCTCAACCAATAGTTCAGGACGTGCCAACGCCGACTCGCCGCAAGCACGAGCGGGTGGCTGCACGCCTTCAAACCATTTATCCCACACTTCATTCATTGCAGCAAAGTCTGCCATATCTTTTATCCAGACTGTCACTGACAATAGCTTTGATTTATCGCTGCCCACTTCCTCTAACAGTGCTTGTATCTTCTCTAAACACGTCAATGTTTGCGCTTTGATATCATCATCGCTATTGCCCACTTGACCACATAAATAAACGGTCTGGTTATGCACTACGATTTTACTCATACGTTGATTACTATGCAGCTTTTGCATGGATTATTATCCTTAATTTTTTAATGGTCTTAAATACATAAGCGTTTAAATATATAGATGGCTCACGTTTTATTAAACAGTGCTTGGCAAGAAATTAGCGAGAAAAACGATCGGCGCTAAAGGGTTTAATATCGACCAATAGCGGCTTTTCATGAATCATCTCTTCGACGATACGACCGGTCATTGGCCCTAAAGTAAAGCCTTGATGGCTATGACCAAAGGCAAACCATAATTTGTCATGCTTAGGCGCAGGACCGATAACTGGCTTCATATCAGGCATACAAGGACGTGAGCCTGCCCATGCTTCACTCTCAACGGCATCTTCTAGCGGTAGAATTTTGCGCGCAAGTTTTAACACGGTATTTAATTGGCCAAAGTTCTTTGGTGCATTCATCGTTGTCATCTCAGCACCAGTGGTAATGCGGATACCTTGTTGCATTGGCCCCATCACAAAGCCTTTATCCATATCAAACATACTATGATGAATGGTATTTTTTTCATTCACTTTAAAGTGCTGATGATAGCCACGCATCGGGAACAACGGCAAGTCATAACCAAGCGGTTTGATTAAATCATTCGACCAAGGTCCAGCGGCAATGACCAATTTATCACTGTAATAAGTGTCATTGTCGGTAACGACTTTCCAGCCGTTTTCTTCTTGTACAATTTCTTTAACGCTGCTTTCTTTGATGGTGCCTTGCATTTCTTGGAAGTTTTTGGCATAAGCTTTTACAAGTGAGCTTGGGTTTGACACTTGCCAAGAGTTGAGCCAATGAATCGCACCAACGAACGCGTCAAAATTGGCACTAGGCTCCATGGCTTTTAACGCTTCAACCGTCAAGACGTTATGCTCAACACCCTGATTGCGTGCATCAATAGCGGCAGCAATGGCTTCTTTAAACGTCTCTTCAGAGCGATGCAGCTGCAACCAGCCATCACGGGTAATCAATTCATCAGCACCAGAGGCTTCAATCATGGTTTGGTGCTCGCTGGTACAATGCTCAATCAGCGTCTGCCATTCCGCTTCTATTTTTTTGACTGAAGCAGGTGTAGAATATTTCCAGTACTGCAATAGCGCCTGATGATAACGCAAAATCGCCGGAATTCGATAGCGAATATCGGTCCCTTGGTTCGGCAATACGCGTATCATTTCAGTCAGATGGCGCGGAAACGGATGGGTATGAATCGCCTCACGCTGAATCAAACCCGCATTGCCGTATGAAGTCTCAGAGCCCGGTAATTTTTTGTCTAACAGCAATACTTGAGCGTTATTTTTTTGTAGATGCCAAGCAACTGAGGTGCCGACCATCCCTGCACCGATAACGATCACTTCATAGCGCATAACTTGTCCTTTTTTAAGGTCTTAATACAGAATGTCAAATATGAGAAATAACAGATAAGGGAGTAATAGTAACGCATTGCGCGCCAGATTAAACCCTTCTGATATAAATATTTTTGCTATTAAATACTTTTGGTTATGGATTTCAATGGAAGGTATTTTTGATAGGAATAATGGAAGTATGATTGAAAAAATAGTGATGATTAAAGTAGATTAAAAAAACAACAAACGACTTCAAAAATTAGACAGCTAAACGTTGCAATGTTAGCTGCCTTCTAGAATTAATGATGATTTAAAAGTTAAGAGCGATGCATATCCTACATTTATCACAAGCTATCACCACCAAATCGGATCTTCATTCGCTAGCGTCTCTAAAAGCCTTTTACTGGTCTCGACCGTTAACTTATCAGCAGGTAGCTCAGCGATAAATCTTGAGGGCTTATCAAAGTATCCTGAATAGCTTGAGAAGTACTCTGGCGCGGTTAAAAACAATCTGCTCTTAGCGCGACTGCAGGCAACATAAAACAGCTTACGCTCCTCCTCTAACTCTTCAAAATCACTGAGCGAGCGATAGTGCGGCGTCATACCATCAACGAGAGAATTGACAAACACAACAGGCCATTCAAGCCCTTTGGCACTATGAATGGTAGAAATGGTAACTTTGTCATTACTATCTTCCCCTTTTTCAGTCTCGCCTGCGGTAGCAACTGAATCATTGGGCGGATCAAGGGCAAGATTTTCTAAGAATTTATCGAGACTGTCATGTTCTGTTGCTAAATTTTTGAGTACACGAAAGTCTTCGCTACGTTCACGCCAATTCTCTTCAATCGTTTTTAGGACAGGAATATAAAACTCTAAAATCCGCTCAATCACCATTTCGACTGACTCTGCCTGACTGGCTTTGGTCAAAGTCGTATGCAATGATTTAAGCTGTGGGCTTTTTTTCGCAAATGACGGTAATAATAGCGGCTCGAAAGTATTGTTGTTAACGTTACTATTAACATTATTATTCACATTGCTATCGGCATTAATGGCTTGGGTCAAACGCGTTGCCGTTACTGCTCCTACCCCTTTAAACAAGGTTAAAATACGGTGCCATGCAATCGTATCATTTGGGTTATAAAGTATTTTAACAAAGGCTAAGACGTCCTTGATATGGCGTCTTTCAATAAAGCGGATGCCGCCTACGACAATAAAGGGAATATTGCGCTCCATAAATTCAAGCTGAACGTAGTTGGATTGAAAGGACGTGCGGCACAAGACGGCAAAATCTTGATAATCGTAATCCGGTTTTAATTCGATAATTTTATCAGCGATATACTTTGCTTCTTTGGTTTCATCGCTTAAACGGCGAAAAACTGGCTTTATGCCTTCTATAGATGCGTCCGAGTACAATTGCTTTTGATAGCCTAACGTAATTTGAGCCGATAAAGCATTGATATAATCAAGCACCGCTGGCGTACTGCGATAATTTTGTTCTAGCTTAATCAGTTTTGCTTCGGGATAGCTTTCGCCAAATAATAAGATATTTTCATAATTGGCACCGCGAAAGGCATAAATACTTTGGTTATCATCACCAACGACCATCAGCGACACCGATGTAGGCGCACAGATGAGGTCAATGAGTTCTTTTTGTGGAATATTGGTGTCTTGATATTCATCGACCATGACATAACGATATTGCTTTTGTAGTAGCTTTCGAAAGGTGTCATTGTGCTTTAGATGGCGCACCACTTGACTGATGATGTCATCAAAATCGTATAAATGGTTGGCGCGCTTATACTCATGAAAGTCGACGGCCAATTGCTCAATAACTGGAATATGCACGGCGATATCAGGATAACTGCTTTCGATTAAGTCACGAATATGAATGCGCCGATTTCTAGAGGTTGAGAAGATATTTTGCAAGGTTTTTTTGCGCGGAAATGCCTGATTGGTTATTTTGGTCGGATACTTTTTTTCTTTATTAATCAAATCAATAGCATCTTCGCTGTCACCGGTATCTAAAATAGTAAAGCGCGGATTGATACCAAGTAGCCCAGAATATTGGCGCAATAACATATTGCAAAATGAGTGAAAAGTGCCGCTAGTGATATCATTTAACGCCTTACCGTTTATGTGACTATTATCATCTAGACGGCTTGCCAGCAAAGTTCTAGCGCGACTTTTAATCTCATTGGCCGCTTTACGGGTAAAGGTTAATAGCAGAATCTCTTTTGGCGCTACACCATTTTCTATCAGATAGCTGGTTCTGTAGGTCAGGGTTTTGGTTTTCCCAGAACCTGCACCGGCGATAACCAATACCTTGCCCTCAGTTGTGGTAGCCGCCAATAACTGATTAGGATTTAACTCACGGGCATAATCCACTTGCAACCCTAAATAACTGGCAAGCCGTTGCTCTAATATTTCAGTATCCGCATTTATCAAATTGGCTTCGAGCTTTTTAATCGCCTGCTCAAGCCGCGTAAGCTTGGGTTTCATGTCAACGAAATTTTGCGGATAATTATAATGGTGGGTAGCAAAAATGGTGGTCATTATTAACAATTGCCTTTGGTATGGTTTATCGTGCTAGCTATTGATGACAGCGCAGCAGCATGCATCATCATTTATAGGTAGTAGCTTATCATAATAGGCAAATCTCTGAGGGTCGTTGATAACGAACATTGATATTAAATGGCGGTATTAAGTATTGTTATTGACCATAAGAATTGGAACAGTAAGCTCAACAACCTTACCTATTTTGGCTGAAATTTGCTACAATATGCCCAATTTTGAGTTACTATTTTACGAAGTCTTATACTGAATGATTTTATTAATATATTGAGAGCATGTTATGGGTTTTAATTGCGGCATTGTCGGTCTACCAAACGTGGGTAAATCCACCCTGTTTAACGCCTTGACCAAAGCGGGTATCGCCGCTGAAAACTTTCCATTTTGTACCAAAGATCCCAACACGGGTATTGTACCTGTGCCAGATCCACGCCTGAAAAAACTGGCTGATATCGTCAAGCCTGAGCGCGTATTACCTACGACTATGGAATTTGTTGATATCGCAGGTTTGGTCGCGGGCGCGTCAAAAGGCGAAGGGATGGGCAACCAGTTTTTAGCCAATATCCGCGAGACCGATGCGATTGCTCACGTAGTACGCTGCTTTGATGATGACAACGTCGTCCACGTTGACGGCCGCGTCAGCCCTATCGATGACATCGAAACCATCAATACCGAATTGGCATTGGCAGATTTAGAAGCCGTTGAGCGCGCTATCCACAACTTAAGCAAAAAAGCCAAAGGCGGTGACAAAGACGCCTCTGCTATGCTCGATATTTTCAAAAAAATCGAGCCTTTATTAGCAGAAGGTAAAGCGGCTCGCGCTGCCAATTTAGACAAAGACGAACAAAAACTGATCAGAAGTTATGGTCTGATTACCCTAAAGCCAACCATGTATATCGCTAACGTTGCTGAGGATGGTTTTGAGAATAATCCATATCTTGATGCAGTGCGTAACTATGCGACTGGCGAAGATTCTATTGTCATTGCGCTATGTAACCAAATCGAATCTGAAATTGCTCAGCTTGATGAAGATGACAAAAAAGACTTCCTAGCTGAAATGGACATGGAAGAGGCTGGCCTTGACCAAGTCATTCGCGGCGGGTATGAGTTGCTTGATATGCAGACTTATTTCACTGCGGGCGTCAAAGAAGTCCGCGCTTGGACAGTCGCTGTTGGTGCAACGGCTCCTGAAGCCGCTGGTGTGATTCATACTGATTTTGAACGTGGCTTTATCCGCGCTGAAGTGATTGCTTATGATGACTTTATCGAATACAACGGTGAAAAAGGCGCAGCTGCTGCCGGTAAATCACGCTTAGAAGGCAAAACCTATATCGTACAAGATGGCGACGTGATGCATTTCCGCTTTAACGTTTAATAAAGCGGATTGCCTGTTACACAGTCTTATTAGAGAACAACCAAAAGCCAGCTACAAAGCTAGCTTTTTTTATTATAATAAATGGAAGAACGTTAAAATAATTAACCTCTCAAACAACAACGATAAAATAAAATGATAAAAATAACGGACTATAACCTATGACTGCTTCTGTTAATCAAGTGCTTAATTCCAGTGACCATTGGGCAAAATTATTTAATGCGCAGCGTTTAGGGAGTCATAAAAAAGCCCCTGCCGAGGACAGCGCGCGCTCCTCCTTTCATAAAGATTATGACAGGCTGGTGTTTTCACACTCCTTTCGCCAGCTTAACCAAAAAACCCAAGTCCATCCCCTGACCAATCAGCTCGGTATTCATACGCGCTTAACACACTCGCTCGAAGTTTCTTGTATTGGGCGCTCCTTAGGCATTATGGCGGCAGAGAAGCTGCATGATAAATTAGATGGTGGCTTACCAAATGGCGTCGCGCCCGCTGATGTCGGTGTTATTGTACAAGCGGCATGCCTTGCCCATGATATCGGCAATCCACCGTTTGGTCATGCCGGAGAGTACGCCATTCGTGACTGGTTTATGCATCCTGAGCGTCAAAAGGTCTTGCACAACCTAAGTAGCAATGAGCAGTTGGATTTGCTGGCTTATGAAGGTAATGCGCAGGGATTTCGCATCCTTGCCCGCAATGAGCATCATCCTGACTTAGGCGGTATGCGATTGACTTGCGCTACTTTGGGTGCATTTATGAAATACCCTTGGCTTGCAACCCATAGCAACTCTATTTATCAAGACAGATCTATTTATCAAGACACTCCCATTTATCAAGGCAGTCCCACCACTAACATGCAAAAATTTGGCTGCTTTTATAGTGAGGCAGCTCAATTAGAAGAGTTAGCAGCACGTTTACATCTGCCGCGCTCCGAGCAACACGATGGCTTTGCTCGTCATCCGCTGGCTTATTTATTGGAAGCGGCAGACGATATCTGCTATGCGCTGATAGATTTGGAAGATGGCATCAATTTGAATATGCTAAGCTATGCGGAGGTTGCAGCTATTTTTTATGAGCTGATTGGCGAGCGCCCTGACACTCTTAATTTACCCACTCATGTGTCAGTCAGGCAGCATTTGGCATCGCTGCGGGCACGGGCAATGATGCGTTTGGTCAATGCCGTCACCGATGCCTTTGTAGCCAATAGTAACGCTATGCTGGCAGGGACGCTACAGGGCAGCCTGTTTGCCCATTGTGATGCAACCGTACAAAGCGGCATCACCCAAGCTAAGCAACTGGCACGTGAAAAGATATTTAATCACCCAAGTAAGGTACGCATGGAGCTGATGGCCAATCAATGCCTGCAGCGCCTGCTCGATGCTTTTATGCCATTGGCTTGGACAAATGGGAGCAGCGCTTCTATAACCCAAATGTCATTTGAGCAGCAGCGTCTGCTAAAATTATTGCAGCCGCATCTCGATGAGCATCGTCGCGTTTTATCCGATGACACCTATGATAATATGCTCAATGTTTTAGACTTTATAACCGGTATGAATGACCATGAAGCGTATCGATTGGCGCAAGAGCTACAAGGACATTGGGGCACCATTGTTTAAACAACATGTTTAAGCAGCAAGTTTAAAAAGAAGTCTAGAATTAATTTAAAACCAAGCTTAAAATTCAGTCTAAAACCAATTCCAAAAACTGGACAATCAACGATAACCGTCTATTTCATTCGTATTTTCGCAATGAAATGAGTATGATAGACATCTATCAGGTAATTTTGAAATATTATGAGTAGTCGCGAACAAAAGAAACTTCAAACTCGGCACGCTTTTTTTAATGCGGTGCTCGATTTATGTATGACGGGGCAATCTTTTAGCTCAATCAGTCTGAGGCAAGTCACGCGTGAGGTTGGCGTGGTGCCGACCGCCTTTTATCGCCATTTTGATGACATGGAATCGCTCGGTCGTGCCTTGGTTATCGAAGAGTTGGGCGGTACGCTAGCAACTTTAAGTGACAACCTGCAAATTGGGCGCAAACGTAGCTTTGAGCGTCAAATCGCTAAAAGTATCCAGATGTTTTTATATATGGTCAGCGAGCAGCCTTGCTATTGGCAATTTTTAGTCAGTGAACGCTATGGCGGTTCAGAAGCGGTACGCAAAGCCATCAATGAGCTGATTAAAAACCACGGGCAGAGTCTAGCAGACGATTTAGCCCTACAACCTGCTTTTGCCCATATCAATACTTATGACCGCAGGCTATTGGCTGAAGCTGGGGTCAATATGTTCTTTTCTTGGATTATTGATTGGCTAGAGCTGACCTATACCGAAGACCATGATGATGAAGTCGATTTGGCTGATATTGAAGATAAAAAACAGCTGATGCTGCATAATTGTACACGGCAAGCACAGATGCTGTTTTATGGTGCTTACAACTGGAAATCTACTGAAGAAACCCGTTTAAGTGATTAATTGGGCTTAATTTTTGCACGTTATTTAGCACTGGTTATCTATAACCATTAGAAAACTGGCCTAAAAGCCCAAAGTCGCTGCGTCACCACGCGTACCTCTTTGGGCTTTTTATTGTCAGTATTTTGAGGGTTTTTCGCATTACTATCAGCGTTATTAGCATCATTGCTATTTTCATTACTGTTATTACTGTTATTACTGTTATTACTGTTATTACTGCTATTTGCTATTTCACCCTCAGCCGCCGTTTTACTAATAACAATGGTCGCAAAGCGTTGTCTTGCCTGACCACCATCTGCATTATCACTAGCGGTAATAAGTGCCATAAAAGCTTGGCTATCAACCGCTAATAATGGTGTTAATGCCTTACGCTGCTCTGCTTTTACACTACTTAATATCGGCAACTGCCAGATATCATCAATAGAGCCAAATGCTTGCTTTGCTCGCAGCTCAACGATGCTCTGCATTTGCTGACTGCTCGCACCCTCTAACAAAGCGGCCAGCAAAACGGGGCTGGCGGTATTGATATTAATGGGTAAATAATACGGCACCGCGGTGATATAGGGACGCAGTGCCGCTAATACTTGCGCATTAAGACCCTTCACTTCTGCTAATTGATCGATACTGACCAACGCTTGATTGGGTAAAATGTTGTCCACGCCGCTATTAGTCTGCTGAGCATAAACCACACTTTCATCACCGCCATCTTGATAGACCTCGCTGTCGGCATCTTGATAATCAAGGACGGCAATGGCGATATCAGGCTCTAAATTTAGCTGCGTGAGTAACCTTTGAAAGACGGCCAATGCGGCAGTATCAACGGCGCCATTGTGATATAAATTATTAATATTAAAACGACTGCCCTCATCGCGTAATTCGATGCCGATGCTATGTCCGCCTAGCGTATAAGGCGGTATTGGCTGCGCCCAAATATCCTGCGCGCTATCGGTATCATTTAATTTAGCATCAGCACGAATTAAGGTAACCGCCAATTGCTGACCTGCATTGATATCTTGTAAGAGCTGGTTTTGGTCAAACAATAAGCCGCTGCGCCTAATGGCAATCTTTTGGCTGGCCAGCATCGCCCCTGCAACCACAGTAATACTGACCACCAATAGCAAAATAGTCAGCAGCGCAACCCCACGTTGAGCGTTGGCTTTCATAGAGGTTATAGGCATCATTGGCCTCATTTGTGGCTTAGTTGGCATAAACAGTCTCTATCATTGACCAAATGGGGCATTTTCAGTAGCGTTGCCTGAGTTATTATCTGCTACATTACCATTGGCTGCATTATCGTTATTGGTGCTGTCATTACTGTTGCCGTTATTGTTGTTATTACTATCGTTACCATTGCCATTAGGATTATTAGCATTAGGATTGTTAGGAATATTTTTATTGCTGGTATTTGTACTTATATTTGGGATTGGTTGCGGAGTAAGTGCCCATTGCCAAGTAATGGGCATATCCTGATAAGTAAAGTTGAGCGCAAGACCTTTTGGTAATAGCATAATCTCAGAGGGTGCATTGGCTGAATTTGCCGTCGGCGCTGCTAAAGTATTGTTATTGATGTTGCTGCTGTCTTTATTGGGAAATTTGGCACTTAATTCAGGTAAATAAGCTTGCCAACGCCCAGCCGTAACACCTTCAAGCAACACACTATCTAGACTAATGCTGTCACTGCCACCGGCAAGACTGGCATATTGACGGCGAATTAAGCGCTCATCAGCAAAAATGTATTCGATATGCTGCACACTCGCGCTGCTTTGATAACGTGGGTCGGGGTCGGCAAAACGCACAAAGCTGATACGTGCGCCGTCTAGGCTCATAAAGGGTTCGGGCGCTGGTGCATTTTCTTGATTGCTATTATTAGTATTACTTGCAGTGCTGTTAGTTGCAGCATTGTTGGTTGATGCGTTATTAATTAAGGAATTAGCACCTTGCGTATCCACTGCCTGATAAGGAATCATTTGGTTCATATCTTGCTGTAATTGCAAATAGGCATATTGCAAAACCGCTAAATTATCCGCATGAAATTGCGCCCGTTCACGCGCACGGTTAACACCATCAAATACTTGCCAGCCTGCCACCGCTAACATGGCAAATATCGCCATCGCAACCATCAGCTCTAGCAAAGTGAATCCATGATTTGATTTCATGGATTGCCTCCATTAGGGTTTAATCGGCTCAAATCCAAACTGCCGACCTCTTGCTTAGCGTTACTTAGCATCACGTTGATATCCGTTACTGCGCTGCGTGTCTGTCCGTCTATAATGGGTGCAACAGTAATATTCACCTGCTTTAATGCGGGTGTGATGGCATCTGTGGCAGTCATTGTCACTTGCCAATCGCGACCTTGCGCATTGATAGTTTGGGTTTTATTAGCCGTCAGCCACGTATCTTGAATACGCAAGTCCGCTGCCGCGTTTTGTGCGACAAACTGCGCTAGCGTACGAGTGCGCAAGACATCGACTGAGCTTAAATACGCACTACTAGCCCGGCTCGCGGCAACGGCAACGACCGCCAAAATCGCTAAGGCAACCATGACCTCAATCAGGGTAAATCCGCGCTCATGCTTTGATAGAGCGGGCTTTGGGTTTGTATAGGTATGTTCGGCCTTATCATTATCTATCATAAGTTAGCGCCCTTGCCCTATCGACATACTGCCATCAGGCATAATCGTAATCACCTCACCCACCAAACGCGAATTATGGCGGACCTCAATCGTTACCGGCGTGGCCTGCCCTGTCCCAAACCATAGTACTTGCGGTACGTTTTGGTCGCTAAACCACGGCTGCAGCGCTTGCGTTTGGCCTGCGTTTGCCTGATTACCTGCATCCAAGCTTTGTACGCTTAAGCTCACACCCGTAGGCAATACAGGCAAACTAACTTCTGGCTCAAGCTCCCAGCTTGGTGTGGGTGCTTTATCTGCAGCAGCAGCTGACATACTCGTCAAATCCGCTGACAGCTCCATGGCGTTCTTAGGCGTACTGTCTCCACTAGAAGCTATGGAAACCTGAGTTTGATAAGCAACATAAGGATTAGATAGAGTGACAATGACAGGCGTGACTTGACCTTGTTTATCAGCTTGTAAGCTCAAACCCATGGGCTGCATGCGCTCAGCCGATAAAAGCCTTACATAGCTCAATGAATCCGTTAAATGCTCATAAAAAGCACGGTTTTTGCGCGATTCACTACTACCGACCGATAAGCTCATCATGCCAGCAAATATGGATAGAATGACGACCACCACTACTATTTCGACAAGGGTAAATCCCGCTTGCCCGATGTGGCTGTGTGCGTGAGGAGCGGCTATTGAAGAAATTGAGGAAGTCGGTTTTGACATACAGAAGTCATCTAGAATGGCGTCATTTTATTAGGAATGACACTGAATTGGGTGGTATGAGTATGATGGAGATAAAACGATAGATATACCTGATTAAAAAAATAAATCTGTACATATGTTAGAAGATAAATTTAAAGTGCTGCCATACAGAATATAACAACACGGGTTTTATAAAAAAATAACTCAATACATTAAAAATATAATAGGAATCTAGTAATTGGTATTACGGTGCTCTTCTGACTCAGTATCGATTTGCTCCACCAATTCTTGCATATCCTCATCCATCACCTCGTCATCGGCGGCTGGATAATGGCTTGGCAATTCAAGCATTTGCTGCACAAAGGCATAACGCAAAGTATCACGGCGACCTAAGTAGCGCTGATAAAAACTTGAGTTTAATAATCCTGCGCCGCCCTGACCCATCGCCCAAATCGAGGACAAATAATCGCGCGTACTTAAGCTACTATGCTGCTCTTGTAAATACGCACTGATAATATCAATCAAACGCTTCATACGCTGACGACGAATATCGTAAAGCTCGCCGAATAAGCGATTCAAACCCGTCACCGATGCCGCCAAACGTTCTTCGATTTGGTTAAGGAGCATGGCTTTTTGTGGATTAAACAATTGCTGAAAAATCATACGTGCGACACCTGCCGACGGGCAGTCATCAATACGGTTAATCTCAAACAACTGCTCTTCATAACGGATAATAATACGTAGGTAGAGCTCATCTTTACTGGAGAAATGTTTATACAAGGTGCCTTTAGCCAAATCAAGCTGGTCGGCCAAACTGTCCAAAGTGATATCACCATCGCCTGACTCAAGTAGCAATTGCTCTGCCATCGCTAAGATATTCTCTTCTCGTGCCTTGAACTGGTGCTGACGACTCATAATCTCTCCTAAAATCTGACAATATCATGCATATGACCATCATTTACATCGGTATATTGGCAGCGCGTGTATAAGTCATACAACGACTACGCCAATATCACCCAAGGAAATATGCTTATGTTTGCTAAATAGTCATTGATAATCATAAGGTTAAGTTTAATATTATGGATACTTATAGAACAGAACCAGAAGACTAGCTAATAAATGACTGAGTGGTCATAGCATAACCATTTTAGTGGTACTGTGCCAGTAAATTCTCAAAGTTTTTTGCAGTCAGAGCACCCACCTCCTCGCTACTACAGCCGTACATCTCGGCAAGATAGCTTGCCACATATGGCACGTATGCTGGCTCATTGGGTCTACCACGTTTAGGAACCGGTGCTAAATACGGGCTATCGGTTTCGATAAGTATTCTATCTTTGGGCATATTTTTTGCAGCATCTTGAATCATTTGTGCACTTTTAAAGCTAACAATGCCTGAGAATGAGATATAAAACCCTAAGTCTAATGCTCGTTTTGCGGTTTCCCAGTCTTCAGTAAAGCAATGAATGATACCGTGTTCAGCGCCTTCCGCTTTTAAGATATCAAGCGTATCTTCTTTGGCGTCACGCATATGCACGACTAGAGGTTTCTTCAAGCTTTGGCTGGCATGAATATGACGTGCAAGGCTGGCTTTTTGCTCTTTTTTGTTTTCTGTAGACCAGTAATAATCCAGCCCCGTTTCCCCTATCGCCCATACATGGTCCGCATCAGCGGTTTCTATTAAGCGCTCAACCGTCGCTGATTGTAAGACGCTGATATCTTCACAAGGATGAATGCCGACGCTCATACCAAGATTTAGCGTCTCATCGCCATAGGTGCTGACGATATTGGCAATCTCATCATATTCAGCGAAATCACACATAATGGCCATCGCACGGGTGACATTGGCTTCTTTCATCGCGGCAATTGCGCCGGACAATTGACCATCATACTTGGTTAAATCTAAACGGTTTAGATGGCAGTGGCTATCAGTAAACATAAACAATCTCGTTAATAAAAATCAATAAGTAGAATTATCTTATAATATGGATTTGGTAATCCTAATATTATTAATTGCTCTAAATAGCACTGTTTTCAAGGGGTGTTTAACAAACGCCTATATACGTGCTTCTAAACCCTTTTCTCATCAGCGTATATTTTTCAAAGAATACATTTTTTAAAGCGCTTACATTTAAAGGGCAGTTATCAATGCAATTATCAATTTAATGGCACCACGCGCATCACCTCTTCTATGGTCGTCACCCCTTCACTGATACGCTTTGCCCCAGATAAGCGCAGCGGCTGTACGCCTTCACGGTAAGCTTGTTGTTTAAGTACGTCCAAATTGGCATCAGCGGCGACCAGTTTTTTTAGCTCATTTGATAACGGCATGATCTCATACAGACCAACGCGACCTTGATAGCCGGTATGGCGACAGTGTTCACAGCCCTGCGCTTTATAAACTTGTGCTGGCACTGGGGCGCGCCAAGGCTGTACCAGTTCTTGCCATTGAATAGCAATCTCACTATCTGCCGCAACATCAACGGCTTGCTTACAATGCGGGCATAATGTCCGTAATAGACGCTGTGCCATCACGCCCAATATAGTCGCTGAGGTTAAAAATGGCTGAATACCCAAATCGTGCAGACGGGTAATAGAGCTTGGGGCATCGTTGGTATGCAACGTTGAGAGTACCAAGTGCCCCGTTAAAGACGCTTGTACTGCCATATTGGCGGTCTCAGCATCACGAATCTCACCAACCATAATAATGTCTGGGTCTTGACGCATCAAAGAGCGAATACCATCAGCAAAATGTAAATCAACCCCGGGATTGACCTGCATTTGATTAAAGGCGGGCTCAATCATCTCAATTGGATCTTCGATAGTACAGACATTAACTTGCTCAGTGGCGAGCTGCTTCAACGTACTATATAAAGTGGTCGTTTTACCTGAACCGGTCGGACCGGTAACCAATATAATGCCATTTGGATGCGCGGTCAGCTCATGCCACGTCTCAAGCTGCTTACCCGACAGACCAAGCTGGGCAAATGAGCGCACCAGCACTTCTGGATCAAATACCCGCATAACCAACTTTTCACCAAAAGCAGTCGGCATGGTAGAGAGACGCAGCTCAGTCTCTAAGCCTTTTGGCGTACGGGTTTTTAGGCGTCCATCTTGCGGCTTACGTTTTTCTGCGACATTGAGCCGTCCCAAAATTTTAATACGGGCGGTCACTGCCACTATAATGGCGAGTGGCATCTCATACACGCTATGTAGCACCCCATCGATACGAAAGCGCACCTTGCCTGTTTCGCGGCGTGGCTCTAGATGAATGTCGCTTGCACGCTGCTCAAAAGCATATTGCAATAGCCAATCGACCACTTTGACAATATGTTGGTCATTGGCATCTGGATTGGTGTTATCGCCCAGCTGCAATAAAGCTTCGACATTGGTGACGTCCGCCGCTGCACGCTTATGTAGGGAGTTCGCGCCTGCAATCGCTTGCGTGACTTGATAAAACTCTTGCCGATAGCGATTGATTTGTTCAGGATTAATAAAGACTGTACGATAACTTTTTGATTTAATGAGCTTTTCAATATTGCCATGCCAATCAGTATAAAATGGCTGGTCGGTACCGATAACCACCTCATCAAGCGTCACTTCAATCGGTAAAATATGCTGCGAGCGCGCATACTCAAACGACATCAGTTGCGTCACCGCCGGTACATCGACCTTTAACGGGTCAATACGCACCAGCGGCATATCTGCTTTGGCAGCCAACCATTGATTGAGCCATGCCAGCGTTAATTTATTCTCAGAATTACTATCAAGCGCGTGACCATTTGGCAGCCCAAACTCACTAATCGTTAAGAGCGGATGCTGCGCCTTATTACGGCGACTGGTAATGACGAGATTATAGCCGCGCTGATCAATCACCCTATCTGCCAACAATTCATCTAGGCACCAACGTAAATCAATCACTATCGAATATTTTTGAGCAGGCATAGTTTTATTCTTCTATAGTTGCATTTTTCTATGGTTTAGGGCATTTGGTCGGCGGTGATGTTTACTATAACTCTGATATTTACTTTAATTATACTGCGACAATATTCGTTATCTGTAATTCACCCGATTCCAGCAATTGAAAGCTGATATCGACAGATTTATAACGCATGACAAATGACGTATTTATCTCTGTACGCCGATAAGCAGGGCGTGGGTCTTGTGCTATCAACGCTTTGATAGTATCAAGATCAGACCTTAATAACTGCTGTTGGATTTTATCAATGACTGCTTTGACTGATGATTGCTTATTTTGAGCGTTTGCTTCTACTATATTATCCGCACTTTGATTGGCGATAATTTGCCCAAATTGCTCATAAGCCCATTCGGTAATCGTCACATCCAATAAGTGGGGCGCAGAGGGCGCAAAACCGCTTTGGGCATCAGGCAATGCATCACTATAAGCCACATAAGGCTTGATATCGATGATGGGCGTGCCATCTATCATATCAGCACCGCTAATAATAAGTAACACCCGACCTTCTACAATCTCAATGCGTTCAAGCTTGACCACAGATAACCCGAGCGCGGAAGGTCGATACATACTGCGACTGGCAAATACGCCTATTTTTTGATTGCCACCCAAGCGCGGCGGGCGAACTTGCGGGCGAAAAGCGCTCTCCACTTTCTCTTTCTGATTATCATCGTTTGAGCTTGCCTGCTTGTCTTTATGCAACTTGTCTTTATATAAATAGTTATGATGAAACTGCCAACTTACCCATATATGGCTGAAATCCTCCAGCCCGATAAATGCTGCTGGCGTATCATAAGGCACGGGCATTTCAATCACACTGAGCAATGCCACCAAATTCGGCTGCCTTGGTGCACCGAACTTTTGCGACAGCGGCGCACGGTGGTAGCCAATAATAGGTGAGATATGATGGCTTAAAGGTGCCGTAGTCTGACAAGTCATAAATCCAATCCCAAAAAATAAATGGCTGATAATAAATGGCACGCGCCAATCATAGAAAATTATTCGCTAACGATATTCCATTTTATCATGCTACAGACAGGCAGCCAGACGGATTTTTACTTTAAAGTTTGTTATGATGAGCGAGAAATTTATTGAGAATGGCTTGCATTCATATAGCAGGATTCACAAACCTGCATTCATAGACCTGCATTCATAAAGTACGGCGTCAGCATTTACGGTTATAGGCAGGGCTGTCAGTTAGTAAAACCTGCCGTCTTCTCAAACCTGATAATAATGTTAAAATAACGGTTTTTTGCAGCTTGCATTTGCTAGTCTGACTGAATAAACGCTTTATTTTATTAATACTTTGCATAACGTTAAATCCATTAATATTTTTATCCCAAAAATATTTTAATTGGCGACTACACATTACCACTTACTAACGAGGGCTTTATGTCAAAACTCCGCACCGAAACGGTCACAGAGGTTCATCACTGGAACGATGCACTATTTAGCATCAAAACCACTCGCGACGACGGTTTACGTTTTCGTAATGGCGAGTTTGCGATGATTGGTATCGTTGTCGATGGTAGACCGCTACTGCGCGCTTACTCGATTGCCAGCCCTAACTACGAAGAACATTTGGAATTTTTCTCTATTAAAGTACAAGACGGTCCATTAACCTCACGTCTGCAGCATATCAAAGTTGGCGATGAGCTATTGGTCAGTAAAAAGCCGACAGGCACTTTGGTACTGGACGATTTATTACCGGGTAAGCATTTATATATGCTGTCAACAGGGACAGGACTGGCGCCATTTTTAGCCTTAGCACGTGATCCTGAAGTTTATGAGCGTTTTGAAAAAATCATTTTGGTACACGGTGTGCGTCAGGTTAAAGACTTGGCTTATCGCGAGATGTTCGAAGAAGAGCTGCCAAATGATGAAATCTTTGGTGAAGATTTCCGTAAAAAGTTCATTTATTACCCTACCGTCACCCGCGAAGAGTTTAGAAATACTGGCCGTATCACTGACCTGATGAAATCGGGCAAATTCTTTGAAGATATCGGTCTGCCTCCGATGAATAAAGAGGATGACCGCGTTATGATTTGCGGTAGTATGCCGTTTAACGCTGAAGTATCATCGATTTTAGACGACTTTGGCCTGACCGTCTCTCCACGCATGGGTGTACAGGCAGATTATGTGGTTGAACGTGCCTTCGTTGGTTAAAAATGAATTTTTATCGTAAATATGACAAATAATTCTTGACGGCTAAAAATAGCCTGCTATAATACGCAGCCTATACAGAGTTAACCCTGTAGCCCAATTCGATAATGTTTTGCAATATAAACTTTGTCACCTAACACGCCGGTGTGATGGAATTGGTAGACATGACGGATTCAAAATCCGTTGCCTTTAAAAGCGTGTCGGTTCAAGTCCGACCACCGGTACCATTATTTAGACCTAAGTAGCTGTTTTTGAAAGGTTTTACTGTTCGATAATAATTAAAGTGTACGTTTTAGTGTACACCGTGCAATTTGGTTGGATATAATAGTTAACCAATAAATTTAATTGTCAATAAATAAAACGTTTTAACTACTTAGAGTAAAAAGCCTCCTTATTTTTGGAGGCTTTTTTATGTCTGTATCATTCTATTCTGAATTCCATTGATAAGGATGTGGAACAAGCTAAGACTGCATAAAGCTTGATTGAAATAAAGCATTGCAAGATATAGAAGGTTTCAGTTTTTAGAAGTAAAGATACTCTCTATGTAATTTATAGCAATTATCAAAACTCAATCCTATCAACTGTTGGATCATTCATGGCCATTAGCACTTGAGCAGCCTCTTGAAGAGGTGAAGACTTGACTGTGTTTTCAATAGAAGTCATCGCCATAGCTATTAATTCAGAGTTATTACTTTCAATACCTTGATCGAGCCTTTTGAACATCTCATCTATTACATGGCGACGTTCTGCAAAACGCTCTTTAAGATAAGATTCTAAAAACTCTCTTTGGTTGTTTGTCTTGGTAAGCTGTACCTCTTTCCAAGCAAAAATAGCATCACGTTTAGTGTGTTCAGTCTGGCAAATGGTTTTATAATCTGCGTAAGCATTAACTAACATCTCAAAACCCTGAGCGGCGCTGGACACAGGATTTTTAGAGGAAACTGTCTTCATCGCTTTCTTAGAGGTCGCTATAGTCACGTCTTTCATATTATAAATTATCCTAGTTATATTTCGAGGTAGCCTTCAGATTTATAAAACATACCCTTAACAACTTCTCCCTCGTCATTCAAGATAGGTAAATCTAAAATCTTTTTAATTGACATGCCTAGAGTCAGCATATTTTGAAAAGCTTGTAGGTTTAGATTGTCATTAACTTTTATTCTTTCAAAGCGCTTTACTGCTTCAAGTAGTACCATTTGTCTTTCTAGCGTTTCTATAATAGTTGCTTTTACGCCTACTTCCATTACCTTAATCGCAGCTACATTTACTTCACTTCTGGCCTCGTGCTGCCTTGCCTTAGTTAAAGCTTGTTCTCCCTTACCTGCAAGATGAAATCCAGTAATTGCTAATGCAGGGCCCGTAACTATGCCACCTAGTACTAGAGTTCCACCAGCCATACCTAGACCACCTGAAGCAAGAGAGCCACCACCAAGCCATGCCAGAGTAGCACTTTTTGCAGCGGCTCCCGATAAGGTAGAGATAGCTGTCCCTGTTGACGCTGAAGCTAATAAGCCAACAGATCCATATGCTCCCATTCCTGTTAAAGTTCCAGCAGCTGCACCGCTTAAAAGTCCACTTTCGAGCTCAAGCGATGCGGAGACTCCTTTTTTTATTTCAATATATTCTTTATCAGTAATGATTTGATTGAAGTCCGTAAGCCTTGACCCAGCGTCTTTCACTTTTTTGATGGTCTCAATCAGATGATGGATTTGATTGTTAAAGATATCAATTTTTAACTGACCTAAATTTCTAAGCTCGTCGTTGGCATCGATGCGTAAACCGTTAATACTATCACGTTGTTTGTCTAGCATCCTTTCTGAGCGACTGACAATATCACTAGCGTCAACTATGTCAGAAACACCTTTAGCACCCTTCGCAAGCCCGACACCAGTTGCCGCTAAAGCACCCGCAGCTAATATAAATGGAATTGGCATATTCTAATCCTCAATTAATTATATTTGTATTATTGGTAACTGATTGGCTCGCTGTACTGTTTTACATGCCTTGATATTTAGATTGATATAATCATCATATTCCATACTGGTAAAAGCAGAATGATACATCGCTTCAATATTACAGATTTTGGGTCTATCGTCATAAATAATGCAACTATTTTGCTTTAAGTCAAAAAACTTGCATACACCATTGCCTTCATCTAATGATTTATACAATTCACTTTTATCAAGATTTTGGCAGCACCAGCCACATTGGTTACATGGAAAACTCATCACAAATCTCCCCTATGCTTCAGTAGTGTCTTGTAGATATGCTAGCTTTTCCCGAATATCAGCTAATCTAGCATCAATATCACTTAACGCATTTTCAACTAGCTCCGAATTAGAGACAGCTTTCTGTTCGTCTTCTTGTTTATTATTTTGCTCTAGATAGGCATTTATGCAGTCCGCAAGTCTCTTGCCATAGAAACGAGCATTATCACTTACCATACTAATTTCAAAGTCATTGATGAACAGGTCGTTATCAGATTCGCTATAGTAAGCGCTTTCCAAATTGGTGATAGTTTCCCATTCACTCGATAAGTACTTTAGATTAAAATAGCCACCCGCACTTACAAAAACACCCGCACCA
>NZ_CAJHBF010000014.1:0-91431 GCF_904846565.1 Psychrobacter sp. CMS30
ACATTGCTACCACCAGAAAGCACGAATAACGGCTTGGTAAGCTCTGCATCTTTCCCGTGATTTGCCATAAAGGCATCAAGTTGCGCCTCATCGGTGAGCGTCACGACCATATCCGCCACACATGCCAATGCCATGGTATTGCTATGGGACAAATCGACCGATTTAGTGAGTGGTACATTCACCTTAAGGTTAGTCGATGTCGTAGGTTGAGCGCTGGAATCATGGCGTAAAGCTGAGGTCATAACATAGCCTATCTGGCAAATAAACAAGAAATCATGCGGAGTTTATTATAAAGGATGCACGGCATAAAAGTAGTAGAAATATGGCGCTTTATTGCTAAGCACTATTTATCATTGCTAAGCAGTTTTCCAACTTTCAATCCAAGCTTGGGCACTTGATTCGATACGTTCGATGACTTCTTCAAAAGCGTCGCCATCACCTTGATAAGGGTCTGGTACATCGTCGCCGCCGTAGGTTGGATCTTCTTCACTAAATAGCGCCAGTTTGGCAAGTTTGCCATCTGTGTCGCTGATGCTATCTTTAATGGCTTGCAGGTCAGCTAAGTTTTGCGCATCCATCGCCAAAATCAAATCAAATTTGCGAAAGTCGTCAGCGCTTACTTGACGCGCGACCAGCTTATTAATGTTATAACCATGAGCTTTAGCATGGCGCTGTGCCCGTACATCAGGCGCATGACCAATATGCCAATCTCCAGTCCCTGCCGAATCCACTTTCATCGCTAGCCCTGCAATGGCTGCTTGCTGACGAAAAATTTCTTCGGCGGTCGGTGAACGGCAAATGTTTCCCAAACAAACCAATAGTACAGAGGAGGGAGTAGACGCTTTAATTAGCATATAATGACCTTTTATCACAACAAAAAAACATGCTATCAAGACCAGCATGATTAATGCGGTTTATTAGCATGTTATCGAGTAAATTAATTGGCTATCAGCGTAACGGTTAATACGTTGAATGGCAAGGGTAGAGGTAAAACAATAGGGTCACATTAGGCTATCAATAATAGCAAGCTGCCGACTTTAATAGCTTACATAAATAGTCTGTATGAACCCTCTTTATTTATCATCTTTATTATTAAAATAAGTTAAAGCGATAAATATTGAGTTAGCAATATGGATAACAACCTTAGTCTTGGTTGTGTTTGAAGCGTTGTAAATCACGCCGCTCTTTTTTATTGGGTTTATTATCTGGACGGGCAAGATTGGCAAGTTTGCGCTGCTCGGCATAAAAAGCGCGGCGCTCCTCGCTTTCCTCAGTTTCAGAATATAACGCTTGGGCAGCAATCGCATTACCACGTTGTGCGCTTAGTGCTTCAACCAACACAGTTTTCTCAGTCATGGCGGTTGCTGAGCCTTGGCGAATACTGAGCTCATCCCCGACGGCAATCTCTTTGCTGGTTTTGACGCGGCTCCCTGCATAATGGACGCGTCCGCTTTCGATGGCTTCTTTGGCAAGGGTGCGGGTGCGATAAAATCGGGCGGCCCATAACCATTTATCAAGACGCATACGCACGGCATCTGGTTGGCTATGTGCGGGCTGATTATGGTTTTTATTGTGTTTACTCATCAAAACCTCATGGATATCAATAACGTAAGATAATAATGGTGTTGTTTTTTCTGATTAAAAGAGCGGTGAGCGATTAAAGTATTTCAAAATAGTTTTTTATGGTGAATAAGGACAACTGAAATTAGCCATTGTTCTGATTGGTAACTTTAGCAGCCATTGCTACAGCACTGTTAGTATTTAACTGCTCTAAACCGTTTATCACACCATTAATGTTTTCGACGGTTTTATTCTGGCTCAATTTAAACTGAGCTTGTATCGAATAGATAGGCAATCTAAAGCCAATAATACCGCGACACATGGCCTCGATATAAGCAGCTGGCGCGTCATCTAATGACCAAGGGTTATCGGATATCACCTCTTGCTGCGCGGTCATGGTTGCTAATATCCATTTCAGCGTATCGGTATCTTCGAGCATCTCGATTTTAGATTGAATGTGGACGCTTTGATAGTTCCATGTCGGTACTTCTTTATGGGTTTTTGCTTTGCTCGGATACCAGTTGGGGCTAATGTAATGCCCCGAATCTTGAAAAATAATTAACCATGAACTGTCTGTTAAGGCATCTTGGTAAATAGGGTTTTTACGACCAAAATGACCATAAAGATAGCCGTGTGACTTATTGGAAGCAGAGTCATAACCAACATCTGCATTGAATTTAGGATGGTCGTTATGCCAAAACAGCGGTATATGGCAGGCTTCGATGCCATCTTTAGTTTGAGCAATCAAAGTCGCTAACGGATTGACGGCGATAAATTCAATGACATTATCAAAATTGTCTTCGGCAAAAACAGCAGGGATATGCATAGTACTCTCTATATGAGTAAGCGGCCAATCCTAGTAGAATAAGCCGCTCACAATACGTCATCATCGTTGCTTATAAAAACCTATTTTAAAAACAACTGATAACCAATGTTGTCATTGAGCATAGTGCAGTCATAGCCGATATCAAGAAGCGCATCTTGTAGTTGGCGAGAGTTGCCCTCAGAGGCTTGCAAGCCGACCAACACACGACCTTCAGCGGCACCGTGGTTGCGATAGTGGAACAAGGTAATATTAAAATCGTCACCCAGTTTTTCTAAGAAAGTCAGCAATGCGCCCGGACGTTCAGGGAACACTACCTTTAATAACTGCTCGTTTTCGACATGCGCATGACCACCAATCAGATGACGGATATGGGATTTGGCGATATCATCATCGGTTAAGTCGTGTGCTTCATAGCCATCAGCCGCCAATTGATTGCTAATCGTTTGACGCTCTTTGTCGCCCTCTTTTAGGGCAATACCGACAAAGATTGCTGCAGGTTCCATCGAATCTGGTGATTTTTTGCTATCGGCACGGTAGTTAAACTCGGTGATATTACGGCCATGTAGGCTACGGCAGAAGTTTAAGAAAGCGCCGGTTTGCTCAGGAATGGTCACGCCAAAGATGGCTTCTTTTTTCTCACCAATTTCAGTACGCTCAGCGATGTAACGCAAGCGGTCAAAGTTCATATTGGCACCGCAAATGATACCGACGCAGTTTTTACCTTGTAGGTTATGGGCTTCGATATATTTTTTCATGCCTGCAACGGGTAGAGCGCCCGCAGGTTCAACAATGCTACGATTCTCTTCAAAGATATCTTTCACCGCCGCGCAGACTTCATCGTTGGTACAAGTGACCACTTCAGGCTCGACGACAGGACCTGATTTATCACTTTTTTGCATACGCACGATATCAAAAGGTAGCTCGCCAATTTGAGCGACTGCAACACCATCGACAAACAGACCGACTTGCTTAAGCGTGACCCGCTCATTTGCTTCAAGAGCCGCTTTTAGTGAAGCTGATTGGTCTGCTTCTACAGCGATGACTTTGACGTGCGGCGCAACTTCACCCAAGAATGCTGCAACGCCAGAAATCAAACCGCCACCACCCACAGCAACGAATACATAATCCATGTTACGCCATTGCTGGGTTAATTCCAGACCAATGGTGCCTTGTCCTGCAATCACCAATTCATCATCATAAGGGGGAATAAAGGTTAAACCCTCAGTCTCAGCGCGATTGATTGCATAACGATTGGCTTCATCAAAGCTATCGCCATACAAATCGACATTACCGCCGAGTGCTCTAACGGCATCTACTTTGATGTCAGGGGTGGTGGTTGGCATCACGATGATGTTATTTAGGGCAAGCTTACGCGCTGAATAAGCAACGCCTTGGGCATGGTTGCCCGCTGAGGCACAAATGACGCCGCGCGCTTTTTGCTCATCGCTCAATTGGCTAATACGGTTATAAGCACCGCGCAGTTTAAAAGATTTTACTGGTTGCAGGTCTTCGCGCTTAAATCGAATATCATTAGCAAAACGTTGGGTCAGCTTGGGTGCAGCTTCAAGTGGTGTTTGAATGGCAACGTCATAGACGGTGGCTTGCAAGATGGCTCGTACCCAATGTGACAGCATAATAATTCCTAAACAGAGTGAAGATGAATAAAAGAAGTGCAAATGGCTATAAAGTCAGTGTTTATAAATTAGCCGCTATAAATAACTATAAACCAGTATAGATCAGCACAAAAACGAAATAGATTAGCCTATGCTGATTTTCACTATCTTGCAAGACACAATTGCAAATTTTATAGGGAGTTTTTTTGAAGGTTAAAGGTCAAGCCATCAATACATTAAAGTAAGTATGGGCTCTGAGAAGGGGCAATGAGTATTTAGAATGGGTTTTACGCTAACATCGCCTAAAGCCATCGGTTATAATAAGCGCGCATTTTACCTCTTTTATCATTTTAGCTCTTTTAGAGTGAGACGTTTTTATCATTTTAGCTCTTTTAGAGTGAGACGTTTATTTTTCCAAGGATTTATGATGAGTGATCAGCAAGCACAAAAGCAAGCTGCAGCCAAAGCTGCCCTAAGCTATATTGAAGATGACATGATACTTGGAGTGGGGACGGGCAGTACGGTTAACTGTTTGATTGAGTTGTTGCCGACATTAAGGCTTGCTGGCGCGGTTGCAAGCTCACAGGTCACCGAAGATAAGCTTCGTGCTCTTGGTATCGAAATTGTCGATTTAAACTTTGCCGGTCAGCTTGATGTCTATATCGATGGTGCTGATGAGGTAAATGAGCATTTGCAATTGATTAAAGGTGGCGGCGGCGCGCTCACACGTGAAAAAATTGTCGCTGCAGCATCTAATAAGTTTATCTGCATGGTTGATGAAAGCAAAAGCGTTGAATGGTTGGGACGCGAATTTCCTGTACCGATAGAGGTGTTACCACAAGCGCGCTCGTATGTGGCCAGACAATTAGCCCGTTTGGGCGCTGAGCCAGTATATCGTGAAGATTTCGTTACCGATTATGGCAATGTGATTTTAGATACTTATGACTTAGATGTCAGTAATCCACTAGCGCTTGAGCAGCAATTAAACAATATCGTTGGGGTGGTCTGTAATGGTATCTTTGCTGCCAATCAAGCCGATGTCTTATTAAGAGCGGGCAGTAATGGAGTGACGACTTTAACGCGCTAATGTATTATTGACAGAATTTAATGCTATAACTTATCGCTAAATAAAGCTGTAAACAATAAAAAGGCAGAGCACTATAAATATGCTCTGCCTTTTTTTGTACGTGCTGGTTTATCAATATTTCACGTTATGCTCTTTACCAGCCTGTTTTTAGGCAGGCAGCTTAATTTTGTCTTTTAATAAAAATTCCATCAAAGATTTTTGCGCATGTAAGCGGTTTTCGGCTTCATGCCACACCACAGAGCGCGGATCATCGAGCATATCATGAGAGATTTCTTCGCCGCGATGGGCTGGCAAGCAGTGCATAAATACCACTTCAGGGTCGGCTTTATCGAGTAGTGATGGCGTCACTTGATAAGAAGCAAAGCGGCGCGCACGGGTATTTTGTTCAGACTCTTGCCCCATACTTGCCCAGACATCGGTGACAATTAAGTTTGAATCTTTCGCCGCTTCTTGGACGTTTTCAACGATACTGACGCAATGTGAAAAGCGTTTCATCAGCTCAGGGTCAGGCTCAAAACCATACGGGGCTGCTACACGTAGCTCAAAGCCAAACTGATTGGCCGCTTGCATGTAGGAGGCGCACATATTGTTGCCATCACCAACCCACGTGACGATTTTATTTTCGATACTACCGCGATGCTCATAATACGTCTGCATATCAGCAAGCAGCTGGCAGGGATGGAATTCGTCAGTGAGTGCGTTGATAATCGGCACACTGGAATATTCCGCAAAGGTCTCAACTTTTTCGTGCCCAAAGGTGCGAATCATGATGATATCGACCATGCTCGAGATGACGCGAGCGGAATCTTCTAGCGGCTCACCACGGCCAAGTTGGGTATCATTTGGCGATAAAAAGATAGCATTACCGCCAAACTGACCCATGCCAGTCTCGAACGAGATACGCGTACGGGTGGATGATTTCTCAAATATCATGCCAAGCGTCCGACCAACAAAGGGCTGATATATCTCGCCAGCATGTTGCATCTTACGCAGTTCGCTCGCGCGTTTGATTAAGTTTTCTAGTTCTTGTTTGGTTAAATCAGATAGGGTCAAAAAATGGCGCAAACTCATAGTAATCCTAGCAGTCGATCGCAGTCGATGAAAAATGATACGTTGTCATTTTTTAATAGCATCGCGTCAGTGCGTATACTGGTGTGACAACAAACTTTTAGTATAGCGCAATTGGGCTTAATGTAAATGTCCAATTTGCCGTGATTCAGCAGTGCTGCAGTGATGCATTGCTTCATTCGTCTCTCAAACCATCACTACATTAAACTCTATCAATTATGATTTTGCTATGGTCCGATTTGGGCGAGCGCTTAGGCGGCATAGCAACTCATAGCTAATGGTCTCAGCATGGGCGGCGACTTCATCGACGTGCGGCGCATCACCCCAAAGTATCACTTTACTATCTAAAGCCACGCTTTCTGGAACAGTGCTGACATCAATGACGATCATATCCATCGCCACTCGTCCGACTACCGCGCATGGATAGCTTTGATAGTTGATAGCATCAATAACAGAAACATAAGCGTTGTCACTTACCACCCGTGGATAGCCATCACCATAACCGATACTAACCAAAGCCGTTTTGGTATCTTGCATCGCAGTCCAGCGGCTGCCATAACCAATACCATCACCGGCGTTGACCGTTTGTAGAGCGATAATCTGCGCGCTAAATTCCATCGCTGGCTGCAAGTCCAAATCACGCGCACTTTTATCAATGACTGGCGTACTGCCGTAGAGCATGATGCCCGGACGTACCCAATCGTGATGATGCTCGGGGAAATTGACGATACCCGCTGAGTTGCACAATGAGCCTTTTACATCGCTACTCACCGTTTCTTTTAGGGTCTGCAGCATGTCGTTAAAGCGCTGGATTTGAATGGCGTTTAGAGGATGAGCGCGGTCATCGGCATTGGCAAAGTGAGTGGTCAAAACCAACTGATAACCGGCTTCATGCAGACGTTTGGCTGCTGGAATAAGGGTTTGGTCATTAAACCCTAAGCGGTTCATGCCAGTATTGTATTTAAGCCAAACCACACGGGTGGCGCTGGTAGCCGGTGGGGTGTTTTCTAATGCCCATATTAATTGCGGCTCATGATGAATCACGCAGCTAATATCATGCTCTATCGCCAGCTGCCATTCATCTTTAGTAAATGCGCCTTCGATTAGACCAATGGTTTTATCCCAACCCAATTGACGAGCTTCCAAGGCTTCTATCAAGGTGGCGACGCCGATACCATCGGCCTGTGGTTTAGCTTGTTTTAATGCTGGCAGGATAGCGGCTACGCCATGACCATAGGCATTGGCTTTAACCATAGCAAGGACTTTAGCCGTCGGTGCCAGTTTTTTAACTTGAGCCAAATTATGGGTAATGGCAGCTGGTTTGATTGTGATGGTGCGCATAATTGCCTTCTTTATTAGCAAAGTTATTTTTATTAGTAAAACGGTTTCATTAAACAAATGGTGTTATTAGTAATGTGGTAAAGCAATAAAGCCAGTACGTCATCAACTGAGCTGATGACGCACTGGCTATTTTTTATGGATAATCGCTTATTAAGCGTATCGTTCGTTTTGTTTATTACTCATCAAGCTCATTACTCATCATTTTCAAAGCTGACGTTTTGATAATATTCTGGCGTCAGGTTGATAAAGCGGGTAAATTGCCCTTCAAAGCCCAAGCGTATGGTGCCGATAGGGCCATTACGCTGTTTACCAATGATGATTTCAGCCACGCCATTGTGGTCTGAGTTATCATTATAAACCTCATCGCGATAAATAAACATAATCAAATCGGCATCCTGCTCAATCGCACCCGATTCACGTAAATCCGACATGATAGGGCGCTTATTAGGACGGTTCTCTAGACTGCGGTTAAGCTGCGATAACGCAATAACTGGACATTCAAGCTCACGAGCCAAAGCTTTTAAGCTACGAGAAATCTCGGAGATTTCTCCAACACGGTTGCCATCAAGATTAGGAACTTTCATCAGCTGTAGATAATCGACAATGATAGCGCCAAGTTTGCCATCATGATTTTTGGCGATACGGCGGCAGCGCGAACGTAGCTCAGAGGGCGGCAGGGCAGTACTGTCATCAATGTATAAATGCTTAGATTGCAAATGCTGAATGGCGTTCATCATTTTTGCCCATTCATCTTCGTTCATTTGCCCAGAACGCAGGTGCGTCTGATTAATCGCGCCCCATGATGATAGCAAACGCATGACGATAGATTCGGCTGGCATCTCCATCGAAAACACTACCACGGGTAAATCTTCGTTAAATAAAATACCTTCTGCCAAGTTCATCGCAAAAGTAGTTTTACCCATAGAAGGACGTGCGGCGACGATAATTAAATCGCCTGCCTGCAAGCCTTGAGTCTTATTGTTTAGCTCGACGAATGGGGTTTGTAAGCCAATCATGCCGTCAGGATTGGATTTTAATTCTTGGATTTTATCAATAACATTGGTCAATACCGAGGTAATACCAACGGGGCCACGCTGTTCTGCGCGTTTGTTATGTTGCTCATTAATACTGAATATTTTTGCTTCGACATTGTCTAAGATATCACTTACCGTTTGGTCTTTGGGATTATAGGCAAGGGTCAGCATGTCATTGCCAGTAGTAATCAGCTGGCGTAAGGTCGATAGCTCGCGCACGCGCTGCGCATAAGCGGTGAGGTTAAACAAGGTGGCGGGACTTTGACTTAAAATATCGGCTAAGTAGCTGTCACCACCGGCACCTTTGAGTAGTTTTTGTGCTTCTAACCAGTCATGTACCATGACCGTATCATAAGGCTCGTTGACCGCCGCCAAATGCGCAATAGCATCAAAAATATACTGATGTCGCCCTGCATAAAAGTCGTCTTTGGTGACGATATCTGCAATCTTATCGTATGCCTCTTCGATACTCATCAAAGACGCTAGCAAGGCCTTTTCAATATCGATATTGTGTGGCGGTGTTTGATTGAGTAAGTCGTCGGTTTTTTCGTTGTCTGCCATGGATGCCTAATGTGTCAAAAGTCGGTATAAAATTAAGTATATAAGAGATTATAAATAGCGGTGTGCTATCAGTATTTATTTTAATAGTGATACAGCCAAGCAAGCGCGACATACCTCTACGAGAGAAGTACCAAAAGGTGGTCTCAGCGCTTGCTGGTAAATGCTACAATGAAAGGCGAAAGTTTAACACATTCTACCGTTTTTTCGGCTGCTATAAGTAACTATCTATAAAAATGCCATCTGCTATGACATAAAATTTGCGATGTCTTAGACCATCTTAAACGCTCGTTTTCATAATAATAAATACAATAAAATCATATTCTTAATATCAAACTAGGATATTTTACTATGCAAAAAAGACTACCATTATTAATCACAACCGGTGAGCCTGCTGGTATTGGGATGGATGTTGTGCTGCTATTAGCAGCTGAGGGTAAATTGCAAGATTTTAAACGCCCAATCTGGGTTACTGCCGATAGCACTGCGATGCAAAAGCGCGCTGATATGCTGGTAACAGCAGGCGTGCTCGAGAGCTGTCCATTTTGGCAAACTGTCGATTTAGACATCGCAGCCGATGACTTTTTAGAGCAGATGTCACAGCAAACTATTGATGACAATAATAATGACAATCATGCTTTTATCCTGCTGAATACCCCTTGTGCTGAACCAGTTGTCTGCGGAAAAATTAATACTCGTAATTCGGCCATGGTTGCCAAGCAATTGGACATCGCCCATCAGTTAGCAACCAACAAAACAGTTGCTGCTATCGTCACAGGGCCATTGCAAAAATCTGCACTGATAGATGCTGATATTAAACTGCTCGATGGCACCATGTTTAGTGGTCATACTGAGTTTTTTATGCAGCAAAGTGGCTGTGAGAAAGTCGTGATGATGCTCGCCAATCAAGCCATGAAAGTGGCGCTTGTTACCACACATTTAGCATTAAAAGACATACCTGCTGCTATCACCGCTGATAATGTACGCCAAACGGTGCAAATTGTCATTGACGATATGCGCGAGAAGTTTGGCTTAACGCAGCCGCGTATCTTGGTATGCGGTCTTAATCCGCATGCAGGCGAGGGCGGGCATCTAGGTGTCGAGGAAATTGAGATTATTAACCCCGTGCTACAAGAATTTATCGATGCAGGCGTCGATATATCAGAGGCGATGCCTGCAGATACGCTATTTACCCCAAGACATTTAGCGAATTGTGACGCTGTGATTGCTATGTATCATGACCAAGGTTTACCAGTGCTCAAATCACACGGTTTTGGCGATACGGTCAATCTTACTTTGGGGTTGCCGTATATCCGTACCTCCGTCGACCATGGGACGGCGCTTGATTTAGCAGGGCGCGACGGCGCAAGTGCGACCAGCTTATACCAAGCACTATTGATGGCCAATGAGATGGCGGATAAATCGCTTATTAATAGACCTCTTATATAAAACTGCTACACTCGAAGTGTGTTACGCAGTATTGGGTAACTTTGTTGTGAATGATGGCTATTTATGAATCATCAAACACGGTCTAATATAAGTGGTTCCACTATAGCAGTCTGTTTTAAGTGGTCTATTAATAGGTTTGAAGGGTGAAATAGCTGGTTCCGCTAGGGTATACCCAAAAAATAAACCCTCTAAACAATAACTTATCTGTAAGTAGTCAGGGCGATTCAGAAACCTGACTTTAAATCCATAGGTCGAGTCGTATGGCGTTTTGCCATATATTTGCCCAGTAAGGGTAAGCAAAACATTGGTAATTGAAAAGCACCCAGTAACGGTAGAAACACCGCACCCATAAAGGGTACAGTTATGGTGTAAGAAAGTAATACATTGCGTCCGCCACACACCAGCGCCGCGACAATAGCATTCTCATAGCCAAAACGCCGATATATTATATAAGCGGTAAAATAAAATACCAATGCCAATACCGAACTTAGCACTAGTAATAACAACGCTTGCCAGGGATTATGGTCAAAGGTGGTACGAAATCCTGCCATCAGTCCCAGTGGAAACAACATCAGCAGTAAAATATTAAACTGCCCAATTTTGGGATAATAACGTGACAAAATAGCAGGTGGAACAAACCGACGCACTCCCACAGCTAGCACCATTGGCATAAAAATATAAACTAACAAGCGTTTGACATAAAGACCAACGTCTAAATTTGAACTTTCATCGCCTAATAGCCATAATACGCCTAATAATGTGAATGGCATAATGAGCGTAGCAGCGATAGTTTTTGCCGTCGCCAGTTGTGCATCAAACCCCACCGCATTGACCAACGCACCACTACCAAACAATGGGGCAGTGGCGCCAAGACCTGCAATCGCCAATAGCCAATCGCCACGTACACCGAACGCATAAGCAATTAATACTAAAACTAGACACATGCCCCCGCTTTGTAACAAGGCAAAAACCCACACATAGCTTGTCGCTATACGCTTTAACAGCGCGTATTGGTCGATGCCCAGTAAAGTAAAGAACATCAAGAAGAACAGTATTTGGGGCAAATATACCAATACTGCATTGGATAAGTTTGGAAAAACAAAGCCCACAATTGCGCAAACTGGCATAATTAATGTGCTATGGCGCGCAATAAAACTAAGAAGCATGGCTTTTCCTAATAAAAAATGTTTTTTTTGATACATATGTTGAACCACGCTGGGATTGATTGATATTCAACAATCTTAGAGAGTATGAAAATTCCTAGGTGTCTCATATATCTACCACATCGATGCCTGTATAGGGAACCAAACCAGTGAAGGTACCTGAGTGGTTCGCCATAGGTATAACCTAAAAAAGGACGCTTCAAAAACTGTGAAGCGTCCTTTTTTTAAGTATCTAGACTACTATGAAGGTCTGTAATCAAAAGCAATTAGATAGCTCTAATGATTGAAAACGTTATTGACAACTTGCTTTGCCCGTACGATGATTAACCACACCTTTTGACGCAAGTAATTTTGTCATCTCTGCATGACCGCGAGTACAAGCATAGGAGTAAGCACTTTGATTATACGATGCCTGAGTTTCATCTTGAGTAGTCGCCACAAGGTTGGGATTAGCACCTTGAGCCAGTAAATATTTGACCGTCTCAATACGATTATTACTAGCGGCAACCATAATAAATGTTTCACCATCATCTTCTATTTCTTGGTCGTTTAAATCGACAGGCGCTTTGTCATTTAATAACTTATGTACTTTTTTAACAATAACGGTATTTCCCCCTAGTACAGCAGATTTCATGACGTTATAAACGTCACCATCATCTTTAGCATATATATCAGCGCCTTTATCAACTAAGTAATCTACAATATCTTCATAGCCAATAAATGCTGCCCAGCCGAGAGCGGTTTGATTAAGGCTACCTGTATCTTTAGCTTCTAAGTCTTGACCATTATTTACCATATATTTAACCGTTGCTAGGTCACCACGTTTTACCGCATCAAACCACTTAGCATCTGTTCCTGTAGAGGGTTTGTCATAAAATATACGCCAAGAAAGCTTGTCTTCATTAGCGAGATCAAAGTTTTCAGCATCACTATAGCGAAACCCTACTTGTGGAATAGGCGCAACTTGAGATGATTTTACGACCTCAGTTTTATCTACCGTATTATGAGTACTAAGACTTGAACAGCCAGTTAATAGCATCGTGCTCATTAAAACTGATGCGCTCATTTTGTAAAAAACATTCATAGCAAAACCTCAAATAAGTAACTTTTTATGTAAACCACATATAGTTTGAAGTAGTCTCTATAACAAGACAATAGTCACACAGCTTAAATTCATCTTCGAAAAACTCACTGCATGTACACAACGAAGTACACTGGAACTATCTCAGGGAGAAAACCCGTTGGTATCATGAGCCTAGAGCCAAAGGTTCAAGTCCTCACTAGGGTACCATGTTCATTCTCATAATCGTTGTTATAATAAATGATTTTAGAACAAAAATAAGGCACTGTGTCGGTTGTACTAAGGTATGGGTAGTTTGCTAATAAAATATCTCAAAAAGACAGTGCATTTATGAGCTGTGTTATAATTCATTGATATATAATCAGCATATTGCTGCCATAGCGCTATAGCCCATTTATCTTTTATCTTTTATCGATTAAGACCTTTTTATGTCCAAAACTACGTTTGATGCTCAATCTATTTCTAACAGCCTACGCGCTGCCAAACACCAACCGCGTAAGCGTTTTGGTCAAAACTTCTTGCACGATGGCAGTGTCATCCGCCAAATTGTTGACAGCATTCGCCTAGAGCGTGATGACAATTTAATCGAAATTGGGCCGGGCATGGGCGCTCTGACTGAGCCGCTATTGGCAGAAGTCGATGCGATGACCGTGGTAGAGCTGGATCGCGATTTGGCAGATAGTTTACGTATTCGTATCGGTGCCAATAGCCATCCGAATTTTACGATTATCAAAGACAATGCCATGCATGTCGATTATCGTGAACTGTATAGCCCTGAGCGCGGTAAGCTCCGCGTAGTCGGCAATCTACCTTATAATATTTCTACGCCGATACTCTTTCATTTGCTCAGTTATGCCGATGTGATTCAAGACATGCATTTTATGCTGCAAAAAGAAGTGGTCGAGCGTATCACTGCCGATGTCGGCAGTAAAACCTATGGTCGTCTATCGGTCATCATGCAATATCACTGTGATACCGATTATCTACTGACCGTACCGCGCGGTGCATTTAATCCGCCGCCAAAAGTCACCAGTGCCGTTTTTCGCCTGACGCCACATATCAACAAACCAATCGTGGCAGAAGACGAAGCGTACTTTGCGATTGTGGTGCGCGAAACCTTTAACCATCGCCGTAAGACGCTACGCGCTATTTTTAAGAAATCTACATTACTCCCAACGCTAAGCGAAGACGACTTTGCGGCTTGCGCCATCGACCCGCAAGCGCGCCCTGAAGTCTTAAGTGTGAAAGATTTTGTCAATCTGAGCAATCAGGCACGCAAAATAGAGGTCTAAATGAATCTACTGCCGCTTTATCATCAAAAGTTTTCGCATGATAAACATCACATAAAAGTATAGAGGGTTTATGATTTTTCGCCATCAGTATGTTATCGGTGACTTGCAAGGTTGCTATGCGGCATACCTGCATTTACTGGAAACCTTGGATTTTGATCCTGCGCAAGACAAGCTATGGTTTGCAGGTGACTTGGTGGCACGCGGTGAAGACTCGTTAAGTACCTTACGTCATGTGAAAGCGCTATGTGAACAAGGGGCTGCGGCAACGGTATTGGGCAATCACGATATCAATTTAATTGCGGTTTGGCGCGGTACGACGTCGATTAAGAAAAAAGACAAGACGGCAGCTATTTTTGCTGCCGATGATTGTGATGAATTGCTTGAATGGCTACGTCATCAGCCAATATTGGCTTTTCCTGATGAACAGACGGTATTGGTACATGCTGGCATTCCACCGCATTGGACGATTGAAGCGGCAGAAAACTATGCGCAGCAGTTAGAGGCGCAGCTACAAGGCAGTTTAAAACAGCTGGATCGTTTATTGCCAAATCTATATAGCAAAACAGCCGATGAGTGGCATGCGGGTATTAATGGTTTTACCAAAATGCGCGCAATTACCAATTATTTCACGCGTATGCGCTTATGCAAACAAGATGGCACGCTTGAATTTAGTTTTGCAGCAGGGTTGGAAGAGCCGATGCCAAAAGGGTTTTTACCTTGGTTTGAATGGCAAGTACCGCGCACGCGCAAGATTTTGTTTGGTCATTGGGCTGCGCTTAAAGCTGAGGTTGATTTGCCGTATGCGCGTGCACTTGATGGTGGCTGTGTTTGGGGCAATCATCTATTGGCTTATCGCTTGGGCGATGGCAAAACCATCACCTCAAGCGCGCATTGCTTACTGCCAGAATCATAATCTTAGTTATATAGCTTATATATAGGGTGTTCTTTTTAGATAGTTATCTCAAAAAAATACTCAGTTAACAATTCAAGTTTTCATTTAAAAGATTGTCTAAACCACCAAAACCGTCCCATTAACTGGGTAGGTTTGGTGGTTTTTTTGGTTTAGGCAGTGGCGTTTTGGCATCGCCCGCAGCTTTACTTTCAGGATTGCTATCATCGTTGGTATGCTGAGTGCTTGCCTGATGCTCTTCATTCAAGGCATTGTGCGCTTTATCGTATTGAATATCATTGCTATAAGGAACGCTATTAAGCTCCGCATCTAGCAGTCCATCATCGAGGTCAATGGTTTTTTTAGTGCTGATATGATTGGTGGTGCTGTGAGCTTCACGACTTGTGATCGCTGCGTCAAGGTCACCATTTGATATATTATTATCGTAATCTATATCGGTGACAGCCTGTTCATTTTGCATGCTTTTTTGCTTAGATTTAGGCAAGATTTTGACATCAGACAAACGGCGCACAACATAATTGTTATGGATGGGCTGTCCGCCTTTATGGGCACTGGTATCATCAAAAATCATATGTCCTTGACTGTCAATTCGAGCGTATTTCATAGGCTTATCGCGCGGCCAGATAAAGTCAGAAGGATGGGTAAGCAGGTGACTAAAGAGTTGCTTGGTTAAACGGCTCCACTCCATAAATTTGACTTCTTTAGAGCGTAGTGCCACAAAAATAAAGCCAGTGAAAAGCTTACCATTAAGTTGACCATACCGATAAGGGCAACGCCCAAGATGGAAATAAATACAATCTGCCAATCCCATTGGTTGGCGGATATATTAAACAATCCATGTGCTAGATTTGCCGAGGCAAAGGCAATATGGCGAATATCAATCGGTAAGCCAAATAAGAAGCCGATGGTTGCCGTACTGCCTAAGAATACCCCAAATAAGAAGTTACCCATAATAGCGCCGAGGTTGGCTTCTATAAAGCCGCCTAAACGCTGTAACCAAGCTTTCGGTAATAAGTATTGCAGTAGCCGATGGCGTTGAATACGGGCGCCAATTTGATTGTAGACCGCCAGATTATCATAGTATCCAGCGATTAGACCGGATAAAAATAAATACACGCCAGCGATAGCTGCATGGGGTAGTGCCAGTGAATGAAACGGGTCAAGATCATGCAATAAGTGCGCAGCCTTATCGGTATTGATCATCGGTGCGCCGGTATAATGTAACCAAGCAAAAGAGATAATCAGGGCAACGGGTATTGCTACCATGACGTTACCCATAATCGCGACAAACTGGGTACGTAAAATATCGACCACCAATTCTGATAACTTATTTAACTGGTGCGATTTTTTGCCAGAACCATCCGATATGGTAGAGGCGATTGCTGCTGCCGTCATAGCGGGCTGCTTGGTCGCGACCGTACCATGGACGATATGAATAAAAACAAAACCCAAACCATAAATCATGCTATTGATAAAGGCGCGTCCCATCGGTGCAAGCGCCAGATGGTACGCCAATATCTTAGTGGTCGCCATAAAAGCAATGATAAAGCCACCGATAGAGGCCTTTTTAAACATCTTCTGATAACCGGATTTATCGGTACTAATATAATGCTCACCAACGCGGCTCGCGTTTTCGGTGACTTTACGCGACAGCAGCTTGGTATTATTATCAATCAGATAGCCAATACTATAGCGGCGGCTGGCGGTGGTAATCAGCGCTTGAATCAGCTCAATGATGGCCTGATCGCGCTTATCATAATTGTCTGCTACCAGCTCAGTTAAGATGCGCATGCGCTGCAAACTTTGATCCAAACGGAGCATCATATTGGTTAGGCGGATAGAGATACCGGTTTTATAAATGCGCTTACGTATGGTGGCAACGATATCTTCGCATTGCTCAATCATGACCAATAGCGGCGCTGGATCCACGGCTTTTTCAGGAATGATATCGGTTAGGGTGTCAAGCTCATGCGCTTCGCGGTACTGATTGACATACAAGACCGCTTCTTGATTTTGTGCCACAAATGACGCTGAATAATTCAGCATTTGCGGATAAAACTCCATCAAATCTGGATGCAAGCCAATGCCGCTGATACGATACGATAAAATGATAATCGCGTTTAAGATGCTGTTTTTTGCCGTCGCGACTAAGTTTAAATGCTGCTCATTGACTTTGAGTAGCCCGACCAGCTCATCCCATTTGTCCTTGTCGATATGGGCAAGCCAGCGCTCATCAGAGCGTCTATCGAATAAATAACCAACCAATTCTACGACGGAGTCTTCTTGTGGCAACAGTGGTAAGAAACGATGACCGACAAGGCGGCGCAGACTATTAAAAAATCCCTGATCTGACATGATGCCAGTATCGGTATATAAAGCAATTTGACGATATTCAATAATAAGCTTTAAGACAAAACTTGATAGCCCGTCGCCATATTCTGGATGTTGACGTATGACCTCAATCAACTCTTGAATATTCTGATTGGCCAAAGCTGGCTCTTTATCACTCACTCGTAGCTCATCGATTAAGCGCTTGAGTACCGCAGGATCTGGCACATCACTTAAGGCAGTAATCTGTTGTAAAATGTGTTTTATCTCTGACACATCGCATCCCTTATGGTGGTTATTTCAATCATTGTTATTATTCAGTCTGTGCAACGATATATTTTATTTGAAACCTTTTCTTCTCATGCTTGTCGGAATTATCACTGTTGCGATATAGGCCTCTATGAATTGACCGCTTGTTAATTTGCAGGGTATAAAATTAGAGTGTATCGATTTTCAGATGTTGCTTTATAGGCATTGCTTTATAGGTATCAGGAATATTCTTATTAAGCGCAATACGTTTGGCGTTGCGTTATTTTAATCGTAACGACACGTGGGCGGTTAATTATTTTGTTAGCAGTTATTGTGCTGCAGATTGTGCCGCTCATGCTGTCGATTGTTGTGTAAGTGGCAGCTTCGATTATTACTTTGATTATTGCTTCGATGCTTTTGCTTACTGGGACGATATTTTTGGCAAAAAAAGGGACAGTAGCGTGACTGTCCCTTTTATCATAGTGCGGTAGGCTTACTTTATTATAAAAGTAAAAAATTAGCTAGCAGGTACATCAAAGTAATTTAGATCAAAGTTCATCATTGGATCACTACCGGCTTTAACCATCTGTGCATGAGCATCGATACGTGGCAAGATACGACCAACGAAATAATCGGCAAGCTTGGCTTTATTGGTGTAGAAATCACCTTCTTTACCGTTAGCGGCTTCGACCATCAAGGCAAACATATACGAGTAGGCAAGATAACCAAAGGCATGCATATAGTCAACCGCACAGCCGTTGATTTCGCTCTTGCGCTCACCGATGTTGTTTAACACAGTGGTGGTCAGCTCTTCGATGGTATCAGCAGCATTTAGCGTCGCTTGCTTAATACCATGATCCGCTTGCATATTATTGACAAAATCACGAATCTCACCTAAGAAATGAGTGACGTATTTGCCATTATTTTTCGCCACTTTACGACCTAATAGGTCAAGCGCTTGAATACCATTGGTGCCTTCATAAATCTGCGCGATACGCGTATCACGAACGATTTGCTCCATACCCCATTCGCGGATATAGCCGTGACCGCCAAATACTTGCTGGCAATCAATAGTCGCTTCTAGTGCTTTGTCGGTCAAGAACGCTTTAGCAACTGGCGTCAGTAGGGCAACGCGCGCTGCTGCTGCTTGAGCGGCTTCAGGATCGGTACTAAATTTCTCTTGATCAAGGTTTTTGGCAACATACATCGCAAAACAACGTGACGCTTCAGTATTGGCTTTAGCATTTAACAGCATGCGACGTACATCGGCATGATGAATGATGGCATCGGCTGGTTTTTCTGGGCTTTGAATTTGCGTGTCGCTACGGCCTTGACCTCGGTCATTAGCATATAAAGCAGCGTTTTGATAAGCAAGCTCAGAACCACCTAGGCCCTGTAGACCCATAGTCACACGCTCATAATTCATCATAATGAACATTGAAGACAGACCGGTATTTTCTGCACCAACCATCCAGCCTTTGGCGTTGTCAAAGTTCATCACACAAGTGGCTGAGGCTTTGATGCCCATTTTGTGCTCAATAGAGCCAACTGCTAAAGTGTTGCGCTCACCTAAGCTACCATCTTCATTAACCAAGAATTTTGGCACAACAAATAACGAGATGCCTTTTGAGCCTTCTGGCGCATTTGGGGTTTTTGCCAATACCAAATGAATGATGTTTTCGGTTAGGTCATGCTCACCGCCAGTGATAAAGATTTTGGTACCAGAGATATCATAGCTACCGTCATCGTTAGGCACCGCTTTGGTTTTGATGATACCCAAGTCAGTACCAGCATGCGGCTCGGTCAAGCACATGGTACCTGCCCATTCACCGTTGTACATTTTCTCTAAGTAAGTTTGCTTTTGCTCTTCAGACGCTGCCGCATTTAGGCAAAGTGTTGCGCCAACGGTAAGGTTTGGATAGAGGGCAAATGACTGGTTGGCCGTGAAGACCATCTCTTCAGTCAGCATGGTGACCATTTTTGGGAAACCTTGGCCGCCGTATTCAGAGTTACCGCTTAAGCCAACCCAACCTGATTCTGCATACTGCTTATACGCCTCTTTGAAACCAGTCGGGGTGGTCACAACACCATTACCTTCAAAGGTTGCGCCTTCTTCATCACCGCTACGGTTGATAGGCAATAACACGTTTTTTGACAGCTTTGCCATTTCTTCCAAAATCATATCGACGGTTTCCATGTCAACATGAGCAAGGTTTTCGTTATTTTGCCAAAATTCATGGGCTCTAAAAACGTCAGTTAAAATAAAGCGCATGTCGTTAAGAGGGGCATTATAAACAGCCATAAACATTCCTTTGGTTCAAATGAATAAAAGTAAGTGGGTCGAAAATATCGCGTTGTTCTTTTGGGTGGCACATAAGCATAGATAGCTAAAGTTTAGCAAATTAGCGTATCGAGAGGGGGTTTTCTTCGTGAATTGTGCGTACACCAAAAATAGTTTAATGGGCAGAGTCGCTGTTTTGTCTGCGTCAATTTTTAGTCAAAAAATCAGTTTGGTAGATTAGCTAAGAAAATCGGCAAAACACCTAAGTATGTTGCCGATAGGACCTACATATTAACATCTACATCAACGACGCTTTATTGTATAACACCTAAGCAATAAAAATAGCTTTAATCTATTTATTACTCATACAAGCATTATTAATTACAGCGTCGTCAATTTCCGCAAAAACTAGCCGTATTGATTACTAGCCGTTTTCATTAAAAAGCAAATTGATCAACATCCATCGTCATGTACGGCTCAACACCAGTGCTGATGCGCTGTACGTGTGTGGTGGTACGTGGCAACAACTTCGCAAAGTAGAATTGTGCGGTTTTTACTTTGGCATCGTAGAATGCTTGCTCGCTGCTACCATTAGCGATTTCAGTTTGTGCAACTAATGCCATACGAGCCCATAAGTAAGCTAGGGTCACATAACCGCTGAAGTATAAGTAATCAACAGCCGCGCCGCCAACTGCATCAGGGTTTTCAGTCGCTTGCATGCCGATACGGGCAGTCAAATCGCTCCACTCTTTAAGATGCTTGGCAAGTGGGCGGATAAACTGACCCATCGCGTCATTTTCTTTATTTTCTTCGCAGAATGTTTGGATAATTTTGATAAAGTTGGCAAGCAGTTTACCTTGTGAACCCAATACTTTACGACCTAGTAGGTCGAGCGCTTGGATTTCAGTGGTACCTTCGTATAAGCAAGCGATACGCGTATCACGGACGTTTTGTTCCATGCCCCATTCGCTGATAAAGCCATGACCACCATAAACTTGCACGCCATGGTTGGCGGCTTCTAGACCAGTCTCAGTCAAGAATGCTTTAGCAATCGGCGTCAATAGTGACAGCATTTGGTCAGCAAACTTCAGGTTATCGCCTTCGCCCTTTGCCACGGTATCCGCAAAATGTGAGAGATAATAAACCAAGGCGCGACCGCCTTCTGCAAAGGCTTTTTCGGTCAATAGCATGTTACGAACGGCTGGATGCACAATGATAGGGTCAGCGACTTTTTCTGGCGCTTTAGCACCTGATAGTGAGCGCATCGCTAGACGGTCTTTGGCATAAGTTAGCGAGCCTTGGAACGCATACTCTGCAGCCGTTAAGCCTTGAACTGCTGTACCAATACGGGCCACGTTCATAAAGGTAAACATGCACTGTAGACCACGGTTTTCTGGGCCAATGAGGTAACCTTTGGCGCCGTCGAAGTTCATTACACAAGTCGCTGAGGCCTTGATACCCATTTTGTGCTCGATAGAACCACAAACCACGCTATTCTTTTCGCCTAGGCTGTTGTCTTCGTTGACCAATATCTTAGGAACGATAAACAACGAGATGCCTTTGGTGCCAGCTGGTGCGCCTGGTAAGCGAGCCAAACAGATATGAATAATGTTGTCAGTTAAATCATGCTCACCGGCTGAGATAAAGATTTTCTGACCGGTAATGCTATAACTGCCATCATCGTTAGGTACGGCTTTGGTGCGGATAATACCCAAATCAGAACCTGCATGTGCTTCAGTCAAGCACATGGTACCTGACCATTCACCGGTGACCATTTTTTCTAGGTAGGTTTGTTTTTGCTCATCCGTACCATGGTGTTCGATAGTTTGGATAGCGCCATGCGATAGGCCGGGGTACATAGAGAATGACCAGTTCGCGGTACCAACCATCTCATTGATGACCGTTGATAATGAGAACGGCATGTTTTGACCACCGAATTCTTCTTCGGCAGACAAGGCTGGGAAGCCAAGCTCACAATAGGCTTTATACGCTTCTTTAAAACCTTTTGGCGTGGTAACAGTGCCGTTGTCAAATTTACAGCCTTCAGCATCACCGCTTTGGTTCAATGGTGACAGCTCATTTTCAGCAAAGCTTGCCGCCATCTCAAACAGACTGTCCATCAACTCACGATCCGCTTCTTGGAACGCCGGCAAGGTTTTATAGTGACTTTCGCTGTCAAGTAACTCATGCATCACGAATTGGATATCACGTAGGGGCGCTTTATATTGCATAACTTCCTGTCCTTTTTTAAGGTGCGACCGGCAGTAAGGCGGCGACTATCATTGACTGTGATTAGTTAAGTCTGAGTCGCCAGCCAATTACTGGTATGAAATCTGTCTGTATAAATAACAAACAATGACACCGATCATATGAAATAGATTGAGAAGAGTAAAAAGAATTATGACTGTATTCGTAAATTCTTGGTAAAAGATAGGCGTTCAGTGGCAAATATACAAGTTTGGTGACAATACTGATAAGTCATCAACCTGTCTTGCATCCTATATATCATCGACCTTACAGAATAAAACGACTCGCAATAACTCTATGAAAATGTTATCAATCTACTTTTATGGGACAGTATTAAGAAGGATTGTTTTTGGACAAATGTTGCTGCGTTAATAGCACGGTTGCTTGCTCAGCCGTCATAGGTTTACCAAACCAATAGCCTTGCCCGTACTGGCAACCCATGTCTAAGAGTAAATCACGCTGCTGCTCGGTTTCGATGCCTTCGGCGATAACCTGCATATCAAGCGCCTCCGCTAAATCCAAAATCGCTTTGACAATCGCGCGCTGTGTACGGTCATCTGTGATTTTGGAGATAAAGCTTTTATCAATTTTAATAAAGTCAAAAGGGTACTCTTGCAAGTAACTCAATGAGGCATAACCGGTGCCAAAGTCATCAAGCGCCAGACAGATGCCGAGCTCCTTGAGTAAGTTAAGCTGCTTTTTGACATTGGCATGGCGCTGTATTAAAGAAGATTCTGTCACTTCAATATGCAGTTGGTGGGCGGCAATATCATGCTCTACTAGTAAGTTACTGACCATGTCAAAAAAATCAGGATGGCTAAATTCAGCGGCATCAGCATTGATACAGATGTGTTGATCAAAGCCCAAACCTTGCCAAATTGTTAGCTGCTCGGCGATTTGAACCGCCATTTGCGAAAATAACTCAAGCGATAGTTTATGAGAAATGATGGCATCGATAAAATCAATGGGTTTTAATAAACCGCGGCTAGGGTGTTGCCAGCGTACTAACGCCTCAAAACCGGTAATCATGCCTGTGTCTAAGGCAAATTTAGGTTGATAGTAGGGTACAAATTGCCCTGCATTGGTGGCAGCTCTCAGCTCAGATTCTAGCTGTATATTATGCGCATTGACCTCATTTATGGCTTTATGATACCAACAGACATCATCGCCACCCTGCCGTTTGACATAATTCAAAGCTTTTTCGGCTTTGGTCAATAGGCCGATAAATTCATTACCATTTTCAGGAAAATAGCTTACCCCGACAGAGATATGGCAATAGACCTCGGTGCCTTTTGCCGTGTTGCCATTTAAGAAGAAAGGGTGCTCGCACATTTGCATTAAGCTGTCTAACTGATGGCGCACCATATTGGCATCATTACATTCAAACAATAAGGCAAAGTCATCACCGCCGAAATGAGAAAAACAGCGTAAATTATCAAGCTCCAGCTCAGTAATACGTAGGACGAAATTTTCTACTAGGGTATTGATTGCATCTGGTCCTAATAGACTGGCAAGGTCGCGATAACGGTCAATGTTAAAACGCACGACCACCACTTCTTGATAGCTGTCTAACAACAATTCACTGGTTTGACTTAAAAACACTTTACGGTTCGGTAGTCCGGTCAGCTGGTCATAATTCAGCAGGTGCACCACCTTTTTTCTGTTTTTAGCAAGCGTCGCCATATCACGAATGGTACCGACGTAATAAGGGGTATCTTCTAGATAAATTTTGCGATAGGTGATATGGCAGTCGATGACTTGCCCGTAGCGGTTTGCCATTGAAAAGTCAATTTCACAAAATCCTGTACTGTCCAAGCTGTTAATCAGATTTTTGAGCACTGCCTGTTCATCTTCTGACAAAAACTCAGCAGCATATATCCCAAGTGGACGCCCAAGCAAAAAATTTTCTGTATAGCCAAGCATCAGCTCATAGTTAGCATTGACGGATAAATAGCGTAATTTTTCGTCCAATATGAATATGGCGTCTTCAAATTGCTCGCACAATTTGACCAATAGTTGCTGTTTATCTGATATTGGCATAGGGGTGAATGCGCTCATAATGGACTCATAACATCGAAATTAAATAATAAATGGGCTTGGTAATGGTGAACAGTTTGTCCACTATTGATTTAAAGCATGCATAGTTGCCAATGCCGACAATGTCGCCAGTGCAACCACGGGCGCGGTTTCAGTGCGCAGAACCCGTGGGCCAATTTGCCAAGGTGCAAAACCCACATCCGCAGCTTTGGCGCATTCATCAGCGCTAAGCCCGCCTTCAGGTCCGATTAATAATTCGATATAAGGCGCATGTTTTTTTAAAACGACAGGCAGGGCTTCAGGCATCAGGGGTTGTCCTGCTGCTGGCACACTCAGTTGCAGGCGCAAATCTGCTGGCTGCTGTAATACTTTATAATAAGTATCTTTACTCAGCTCAGCCACCATAGGGCTGACGACCATTTCTTTTTCGCTAGCTGCTACATTTAATAGCCAGTCATCAATCGATAATGGCGCGATAATAAGCGGTGGACGGTTAAGACCGCATTGCTCACAGGCGGCGATGGCGACTTGCTGCCACTGTGCCAGTTTTTTCTCTACTTGGGCAGGTTTTAGATTGACCTCGCCATGATGGCTGCTCAGCAATTGAATGGCAGTCACACCAAGCTCAGTGGATTTTTGAATGGCGTAATCCATTCGCTCACCGCGACTTATGACCAGACCGATTTTCGTCAATACAGCGGCATTGCGGTCAGTATTTACATGAGCCAATAACGTTGCAGTGGCGTGCTTTTTGCTGATGGTTTGTAGCTGTACCTGATATTCACCGCCGAAACCGTCAAACAAAATCCCTTTATCGCCAATATTAGCGCGTAATACACGGCACCAATGATGGACGATGCTTTCGGTTAATTCGACGCTGGCACCGATAGGCAAGGTGCTAAGCTGAGGGTAGGTTGCAGCCTTTTCATTTTCATTGGTAACGTCATTACTAATGTTGCTATCGGTGGCATAAAAGAAACGTCGCAAAATACTTATTCCTATAATAGGTGTTATGATATTTTTCAATATCTTAGCAGAATATCATTTGAGTGGGTAAAGGGATTGTCACTAATGGAACTCGCATAACTGCAATTCCCATACCAAAAAAGACTGGCGCTCCTAGGAACGCCAGTCATTAAGCAATACATTCGATAAATATTTAAGCAATCAGGCCTAAGGCTTCGACTAAGCGCTTGTTTGGCTCAACCTTATTCATGCTATAAAAATGCATGGCAGGTACGCCCTCGCTAATTAATCGCTCGCATAAACGGTAGACGACATCAAAGCCGAACTCACGAATAGCAGTACGGTCATCACCGAAGTCAGCCAAGCGCTTACGTACATAACGTGGAATATCAGCGCCACAGCTATCGGCAAAGCGCACTAGATTACTAGAGTTAGTAATCGGCATAATACCAGCTACCAATGGCTGTGCAACCGTATCAATACCGCGTTTTTCTAAGGTATCACGCAGATACAAGTAGCTATCAGCATTATAGAAAAACTGGGTAATTGACGCATTGGCACCCGCTTGGTATTTATTCACCAAGTTGTCAACATCAAACTCAAAGCTACGCGCTTGTGGATGCATCTCAGGATAGGCTGCGACTTCGATACGGAAGTGATCGCCTGAGTATTCGCGGATAAACTTAACCAAGTCTAACGCAAATGGCAGCTCGCCCATACCAACCTGACCGGATGGCAAATCACCACGCAGGGCGACCAAGCGTGTGATGCCCAAACTCTTATAAAGATCGAGCAACTCAGCGATTTCCGCTTTGTCATCACCAATACAAGACATATGCGGCGCAATATCAGTCTCACCGCGCGCGCACAAAGCTTGAACGATATCTAAAGTACGGCTACGGGTTGAACCGCCCGCACCGTAAGTCACTGAAAAGTAAGCAGGTGATAGCTTATTTAACTCATCATAAGTGCTGAGGAGCTTTTCGTGTCCTTGCTCGGTTTTAGCTGGAAAAAACTCAAAGGAGAAAGCAGGCTTAGTCACAGTCTGGCTCCTATTAGTATTTATAAGCGTCAGGCTTAAATGGACCTTCGACAGGTACGCCTAAATACTCCGCTTGTTTTTCAGTCAGCTTAGTTAGCGTACCGTTAAAACCAGCAACCATCGCCGCAGCCACTTCTTCGTCTAGCTTTTTCGGTAAGACTTTGACGTATAAGTTATCAGTACGTGTGTCAGCTGGCAAGTCGGCGAATTTTTCTTCAAACAGATACATTTGCGCCAATACTTGGTTGGCAAATGAGCCGTCCATTACACGCGATGGGTGACCGGTTGCATTACCCAAGTTCACTAGACGACCTTCAGCAAGCAGAATCAAATAATCGTTTTCATCGTCTGAGCGGAAGATTTGATGCACTTGTGGCTTAATCTCAACCCAGCGCCAGTTATCACGCACAAACTGCGTGTCGATTTCGGTGTCAAAGTGACCGATATTACAAACGACAGCACCTGGTTTAAGAGCCGCTAGCATATGTCTGTCACAAACATGGTAGTTACCGGTAGTGGTGACAATCATGTCGGTATCTTCAAGCAGACGGGTGTTGATGTTTTCTGCGCCGCCAGTGTTATCGCCGTTGATGTAAGGAGATAATACTTCAAAGCCATCCATACAAGCCTGCATAGCACAGATAGGATCGACTTCTGAGACACGGACGATCATGCCTTCTTGACGTAAGCTTTGCGTAGAACCTTTACCAACATCGCCATAACCGATAACTAAGGCGCGGCGACCAGCAAGGAACATGTCAGTTGCACGCTTGATAGCGTCGTTTAAGCTATGACGGCAACCGTATTTGTTGTCATTTTTAGACTTAGTAACCGCGTCATTGACGTTGATCGCTGGTACTTTTAGCGTGCCTTTATTGAGCATCTCAACCAAGCGATGTACGCCTGTAGTAGTCTCTTCTGAGATACCATGGATGTTATCAAGCAGCTCTGCATAATCATTATGAATCAACGCGGTCAAATCACCGCCGTCATCTAAAATTAAGTTTGCATCCCAAAGCTGACCTGATTCTTCACCGCCAACGTGGATTTGTTGACGCAAGCACCATTCGTACTCTTCTTCAGTTTCGCCTTTCCAAGCATAAACAGAGATACCAGCAGCAGCAATCGCCGCAGCAGCATGGTCTTGGGTTGAGAAAATGTTACATGAAGTCCAGCGTACTTCAGCACCTAACGCGACTAATGTCTCGATAAGGACAGCAGTCTGAATGGTCATGTGGATACAGCCAGCGATTTTCGCGCCTTTAAGCGGTTGATCGGCTTCGTAGCGACGACGCAACCCCATTAGGGCAGGCATTTCGGCTTCAGCAAGTGAGATTTCACGGCGACCATAGTCAGCAAGGCTGATGTCGGCGACTTTATAGTCGGTGAAAGAGGGATCGATCGTATGGGCAGATGGGGTGTTAGACACTGCGTCCATAATATGCTCCTATCAGTTAATAGATAAAAAGAATAAAAACGCAGGTGCCGTTATTTGCGCTGTCAATAACCAAAAATTGGCAATCGACAGTTAACCGAGCCTAACATAACAAATAATTTGCAAAGCGATAAAGCTTCAATGCAATAAGCATTCATTATGGCGCAACACCTCTCGGAGGTCGTTATTGTAATAGATGAATCTGCGATTGTCACCTATTGGATAACATAAATATTAGGCAGCATCGGCATAAGTGATTTTGCCTTTTTGGCAGGCACAAAAAAAGGCCATCGTTGGATGACCTTTTATAATTAGACAAACACTAAATTTTACGCTATTAAAATCAGCTTAGAACCAGTTATAAGTTAAAGAGCCGAAATAGCTGGTGCCTTCTGTGGCGTACTCATTGCCGAATTGACTGGCAAGGGTATATTCCTCATCAGTAATATTATCTATACGCAAGTTAGCGCGAAGTTTAGGCGTAATATAGGCGCTGCCACTTAAATTAAGCAAGGTGTAGCTATCCAGTTTATTATTTTCGGCAGTACTTCTATCATCCGTATGTTTGGCTTCAAGACGAACATCGAAAGTAGGTTGTTGATAACCAACATAAATCATACCGCTATTTTTAGGACGGTAGGCAAGCTGTTGGTCATAGCTGGTGCTATTGGCAGTTTTGTCCTTTGCATCTAAGTAGTCGTAACCAAGACCAAATATAAAGGCATCCATATTCCAGTCTGAGGTTAAGCTTAAGCCTTTGATTTTCGCTTCACTGATGTTTGTAGCATTAGCAATGAGGTCCTCTGCATCTGTATGATAGCCTGTCAATCGAGACGTCTGCATGTCATTAGCATATTCAACGAATACTTCTGTGTTCTCTGTTCTTTCAGGTTTTAGGTTGGGGTTGCTGAAACCAGGCCAGTATAAGTCGTTAAACGTAGGGGCACGAAAACCTGTGGCATAATTTGCGCCAATGCGCATACCTGCCATTGGATGTATGGCAGCCCCTAGATTGTAAGTGCTCTCATTACCGTATTGAGAGTTGTCATCTACACGATAATTGGCTTGTAGGTCGTAATAAGACTCTGACAATTGATAGCCAACAAAAGCACTTTTAACGGTTCTGTCGTCAGGGTCATAAGCGGTTTGAACAGGAGGAGTGGTGTCAGGGTAAGGTGGATAGACTAAAACATCTGAGGCGTCTAATTTTTGTGATAACCATTCTGCGCCAACGATAATAGTACCAGGCTGCGCGTTAATACTGGTCTCTAAGCGTGCTTGCTCTTGCGTGTTATCGAACTGACTACCTTGTTGATAGTTAATAGAGTTGGCATCATGAGAAGTGGCTTTATCAACACTTTGTCCATAGCTAAGTTTGCTGACCGTTAAAGGCGTTTTGTATTGAAGATAAGCATTTGCACTGCCATTTTTTTGATCTGAATAGGCATTTGGAAACGCGTTTCCTGCTGAGTCAATGTCAGTAGTGGAGTCGGTATACAAGGCACTTATTCCCGCGCTTAGCGAGTCTGATAGCTTGTGCTGCAATGCCAAACTGGCATTGGTCGATTTGAAACCATCATCGTCCGCATTGTAATCGTAAGAATTGGCATTAGCAATCGCGTTAAAACCGTCTGTTTCATTGCGACTGACACCTAAGCTCAATGATGAGGTTTCATTTTTAAGCTGACCTGTTACGCCAACTTGGTAGTGATCATTACTGCCATAACCAACAGTCGTAAAAACATTGGATTGTTCTACATTATTGCCCTTGGTGAAAATTTGAATAACACCGCCCATAGCATCAGAACCGTAAATACTAGAACCTGAGGCACCATATAAAATTTCGATGCGATCAATTTGGTCGGCGGATAATAAGTTCAGAGATGGGCTGCCCAAAGAGATAGAACCATATCGTATACCATCGATAATCACTAATACTTGCTTACTATCAAAGCCGCGCATATAAAAATTACTGGCTGTACCCATGCCGCCACTTTGAATAATGTTTATACCAGGCTGATTCTTCAATATATCAGTAACTGTCTGACCCTGATAACGTTGTAGCTCTTCTTTATCAATCACCCGAGTCTGAGCAATGACATTGCTGGTCTTAGTCGGTGTACGTGTGGCCGTGACGACGATTTTATCAAGCTCAACTTGTGGCAGCTCGCTATCATCAATAGCGCTACTGTCAGCAGTCGCGGCTGTAGCACTCATGGCAAATACGCCTAAAGCACTTAAAATACACAACCGAAGATAGGTGGTCGAAGACGAACGGGATAAAGCCATATTTAATTCCAAATTGATCATGTCAGAAAGTTACAGATGCGAAAGCTGAGACGCTAATATTTACAAAAAGTATTACCTATATTACACGCGCTTATTATCTATAAAGTTCTCTTACTTATAAACCACTTTAACCTAATGTTTATTCATTATAAGCTGAGCAGCTTTCATGATAGATGGTTGTTTATGCACTTAAATGACTTAATTAAATAAAATACACTACAGTGGGTATATTCCTAAATTACATAGGTAGAGCGGCGATAAGAAGTGAATGCCTAAATATAAGAAGTTAAAATATAATTGCCTAATAAAGACTGCGATAAAAACACGCAATCAAAAGCATTGCCGTCATAAATAATTGCTATCATAGGGCAGGTTTTATCTATTTTTCTGTTGTGCCATTCATCAAGCTAAGAGGTTTGTTTTGTCTATTCAGCGTTATCTGAGTGCTCGTACCGCGCCATCTCTATCAATCTCATCTCCGAAAACGCCGCTTATGATGACGGCGTTTCTGTTTGCGATGATATTGAGCGTATTAAGCCTATTAAGCATCGTCTTTTCGCATAGTGCGACTGCCGCCGAAGCCAGCATACTCGGTGTGGGTGGTCAGAGTGAGGAGACGACCAAAACCTCGATACCAGATTCGTTTGGTCGCGATACGCCGCGCCATACAGTACAAGGGTTTATCGGAGCGTTAGGGGAAAACGACTATCTGCTGGCAAGCAATTATTTAAATTTGTCCAAATCTGATAATCCAACCACCATTGTGCGCCAGTTTAAGCAAGCGCTCGATGCCGGTGGACGTTTTCAGCCTGACTTACAGATTAACAATACCCCTGAGGGCAATTTAACCGATCAGCTACCACCTAGCCAAGAAAGCGTGGGCGTGATTAATGTTGGCGATAAAAGCGTGCCGCTGCTGCTCGAAAGGGTTGTGTCTAAGGAAGGGGAGCAGTATTGGCAGTTTTCGAGTGACACGCTTGATGCTGTACCAGAGGTGATAGAGAACTATGAGCCGACGTTGGTTTCTCGCTATACCATTGATTCATTAGAAGGCAAAAAGCTGTTTGGTTACCAGATGGCGGATTTATTTGCTGCCCTCACCATGATTGTCAGTAGCTTTATACTGACTTATATTTTGGTTTGGCTGCTCTATCACTTATTAAAACTGGCTTATCCGCGTATTCGTGGCGAGGCATTACCCTTACCTGATAATGTGATATTGCCACTGGCAGTAGTGGTTATGGCGCTGATATTGTCCGAGGTGATGGTTTATGCGGGTGTCTCAGTGACATTGCGTGAGCCGGTCAATCGCTTTACTGATATTGCCTCTTGGGTGGCGACCACTTGGTTGTTATTACGCGTTATCGATTCGATATTTACCCGCGCGGTCAATTTAAGCTATAAGAAAAACTATACCGAACGTGTTTCTATCTTGGGGCTGCTGCGTAAAGTGGTCAAAGCCCTATTATTGATATTTGCCGTTATCGTCATCTTTGGTAATTTGGGCTTTGACTTGACCACAGGTATTGCGGCATTGGGGGTCGGTGGTTTGGCCTTAGCCCTTGGTGCGCAAAAGACGATTGAGAACTTGGTTGGTAGTGTGGTGGTGGTAGCGGATTCGCCCGTGCGTATCGGTGATTATTGTAAATTTGGTACCTATGAAGGCACGGTTGTCGATATTGGCATTCGTTCATCACGGGTACGTACCTTGTCGCGCACCATCGTCACTGTGCCAAACGGTGATTTTTCATCGATGCAAATTGAAAATTTTACCTCGCGTGATATGTTCCGTTTTTTGCACCAGTTATATCTCAAGCGTACCGCTGATATTGAGGTGGTATTTAAAATGGTCAAAGACTTGGATGCGTTTTTAGATGAGCACTATCTAACCAACCAAGAATGGAATCAGGTCAATATTTTAGAGCTACGCCAAGATTGCTACGTTATCCAATTACAGGCTTACGTCAATGCCAATGGAATTACCGAGTTTTATGACAAACAAAACGTGTTATTTGTCGACATCTTAAACCAAGTAGCGAAATACAAGATCGAGCATGCCTTGCCAACCCAGCAGCTGATTGTCAATCAAGCTGAGCTTGAGCATCAAATGTTAAATGATATCGAGGATAATGGTAGTGAAGCGGTAGAAGACAATTTAAGCACTGATGAGAATAAGACTGAGGTTAATCATGACGTCAATCATGACGTTAATGACATCAGCAACAGTGATGATATAGACGGTGAGCAGAATGGGGTTGATTTAAGCAAAGAGGTGGACAAAACCAAGGATAATAAAGCAGCTGAAATCCAAGCAAACAAAGAAGCCAAGCATAAAAAAATTAACTTAGATAAAGAGCGTCAACAAAAAAGAAAGGCATTGGTAAAAAATAAATTTAAGCGTGCCAAAAGAAAATTTGGTTTTTCTATTTGGAATCAGCCTTAGGGTGTCATGTGATAGTTTTGCTTAATAACTTACGCCACGTTTTGTTCGTCAGAGAGCTATTTAGTTAGATGGCTATAAATGTACGTCTTATAAAAGTGCCGCTTATAAAGGTACGGCATTTTTTTGACGTAAGAAACCATAGTATTGCCATAGCAATAAGCTGGCAGCGCTACGATGCGGCGACCAATCTTGAGTCAGATTTTTTAATTGTTTTGGCGTTGGGCGTTCTGCTAGCCCTAACAAGTCCATTGCCGCCACTTTAATCGCCAAATCATCGACTGCCAGCACATCGGCTCGTTGTAATGAAAACAGCAGATACATCTCAGCCGTCCCGCGCCCAATACCGATAACGGCGGTCAAGGTTTTGATAACTTCGTCATCGGGCAGGGCTTCTAAGGCGGCAAAATCTATATTGTGCTCGACTAAAGAGCGCGTATAACGAATTTTTTGCTTGGATAGCCCCTGTGCTCGTAAGTCCTCATCTGTCGCTGCATGAATCGCTGACGGTGTCGTCAATCCTGTATCTACTAAGCGTTGCCAAATGCTTGCTGCCGCTGCTACAGACAGCTGTTGCCCAACCATTGCTCTCATTATTTGTGTAAAGCCGCCAGCATTATGGCGTAAATCAGGCACGCTAACTTGCTTATAAACAGGCGCAAATCTTGGTTCGATAGCAATCAAAGCGCTGATATGCGCTTTTAATTCTTTAATATCTTGGATAGTTTGTATGGTCATAATAATTCTGATTTCACTGTTTTTTAAACGGAAAAATAGAGATATAAAAATAATGGCGTATATAGTTAAAGCTTATGATTAAAAAATTTTATGATTTTCTTTATAAAAAAGGACTGCCAATTGCAGTCCTTTTTATTGCGATACTAAGCTAAAACTAAAAACTACTCGCCATCATTTTTAGGCTTTTTAAGTAAGACTAATACTGCGCCATTACCACCATCTTTAGGCGGGGCAGAGCAAAATGCCAATACTTCTGGTAGTTGACGCAACCAACCATTAACGCATGTTTTTAAAATCGCTTCAGAACCTTTACCATGGACAATTTTTACCATGGTTTCATTGTTTTGCTTTGCTTGGCTTAGTAGTTGGGTCATTGCCACGCGTGCTTCTTCGATGGTGCAGCCATGAATATCTACCGCATCATACCAACGTAGCTTGCCTTTTTTGAGTTGATCAAAGATTTTGTTTTGCAAGGTAGGCTGCTTATAAGACAAGTACGCTTCAGCAGCGACCGGATTGAGTAATGCTTGCATATCTGACAAGCCTGCGCCCAAATCACTTGCTTCACTACCTTGAGCTGCGGCACGTTTGGATAACGTTGCGGCGTCAAGCTTGCCGGCTTTTGAGGCATTGGCAGGCGAGCGTACATTTTTATCTTCTAATTGATTGACGCCATGCATCGCTTGCATAAATAGCACTTTATCGTCGTCGATATGTTCGCTATCTAATTGCTTGACCGTTTTTTTAACTTGTTTTTGCGTCAACAGTGACACAGGTTCGGTTGGCTTTTCATTGTCGCCATCCGCTGAGTTGGTATCACGACCTTTACTCAGTTGCCCTTTGAGCTCTTTTAATTGGTCTTGCATTTCTTTTGAAAACAGAGAGTTTGACATAATAGTTAACGTATCGTTGGTGAGTGAATGAGTGGCTTAATGGTTTATATAGTACATAAAAAATCGATTTAGCTTACTTTACGCCTGTGCTGCAACGCTCGCAAGTAAGGATTGTAACGCTTGCCCTGGATGATCGGTTTTCATAAATTGTTCACCGATTAAAAAGTGCTGAATATCGTTATTGAGCATCAAACGAATATCGTCGCTGCTATGGATACCGCTTTCGGTGACAATCAGTGGCGACGTCTTTGGTAACAGCATGCTGCTATCAACATCAGCTGCTAAGGCTTCGATTAATATATTTTTTAGCTCGAGCGTGGTTTGTAAGTCGACATCAAAGGTATTTAAGTCACGATTATTAATACCATAGATATTGTGCGCTGAGCGTGGCAGTTGTAGGGCGCGCTCAAGCTCAGCCTTGGTATGTACTTCAATCAATACATCCATACCAAGCTCGATGCTTAGCGCGTGCAATTCTTGTACTTGGGTATCGTCAAGGCAGGCCATAATTAGCAAGATGCAATCTGCACCCATCAAGTAAGATTGATAAATCTGATATACATCTACCATAAAATCTTTGCGCAATATCGGTAAGCTGCAAGATTCGCGTGCTTGGATTAAGTAGCTATCATCACCTTGGAAATAATCACGGTCGGTGAGTACTGATAAACAACTGGCACCGGCTTGCTCATATTGCTTAGCAAACAGCGCGGGCTCAAAGTTATGATTGATAATACCTTTAGATGGCGAGGCTTTTTTAATCTCAGCAATGATACCAATATCAGCGCCGCGTAAAGCACTGGCAAAACCGCGACGGGGCTGTGTATCAGCAGCAACTTGTGCTTTTAATGCCTCAAGCGATACTGCTGCACGAGCAGCAGCAACTTCCTCATGTTTGGTGGCGACGATACGCTGCAACACTGAAGGAATAGCGGTGTCTGATTTTAGATTGGCGGTCATGGCTATACTCCGTTATTTGGTAAAAAAATTAGGGTAACAATTAGGCAAATAAATTAAGGCTGCATAAATAGTTGCGATTAACAAGGTTATGAGTAACGTACTTTTTTATTAATGCTAAGCATTTAGCTTATTAAGCTTGGTCAGCTAATTGCTGCGTATATTTGGCTAGGTCATCAAGCTTAATTAAAGCATCACCATTTTGAATGACTTTTTGTGCGCGGCTCACGCCATTCGGATAGTTACTGGCAAGTCCTGCGGTATATATCGCGGCACCGGCATTTAAGGCAATCATATCACGAGCTTTTAGGACAGCGCGGTCGGTAGTATCTACTCCTGATAAAGCGGCACGAATCAGCTCAAGACTTTGTGCTGGAGAATCTACATCAAGGCCAATTAAGGTTTGTGATTCGACGCCGGCATCTTCTGGCATCATCTCATAAACAGATATTTCACCATCTTTTAACTCAGCCACCGTGGTCGAGGTCGCGAGACTGATTTCGTCCAAACCATCTTTTGCACCGACCACCATCACATGGCGCGCGCCCAAGTTTTTCATCACTTTTGCTAAAGGCTCACATAGCTGCGCGGTAAAGACGCCGATAACGAGATTTGGCGTGCCAGCAGGGTTGGTCAGTGGACCTAAGATATTAAAAATCGTCCGCGCTTTTAGCTCACGGCGTACCGGATTGGCGTAGCGCATCGCACTATGATGATTGGGCGCAAATAAGAAACCAATGCCTTGATTTTCAATACATTGCTGCGCTTGTTCGGGGGTCAGCGTAAGGCTAATACCTGCTTGTTCAAGTAAGTCTGAGCTACCAGATTTGGTCGAAACGCCGCGGTTGCCATGCTTAGCGACTTGCGCCCCCGCTGCGGCTGCTACCAAGGCTGCGGCTGTTGACACGTTAAATAAGTTAGCCCCATCACCACCTGTACCGACGATATCGACCATATAACGACAGTCTTTTGGGCTGATATTGGCGGCTAAAGCACGCATGGCGCTTGCTGACGCTGTAATCTCGTCAATTGACTCACCTTTCATACGTAAACCAGTCAAAATCGCGCCCATCATAGCATCGCTACATCTGCCTTGCATGATAATGAGCATGACTTGATACATCTCATCAAAGGTCAGATCAATATGCTGAAAAATCCTGCCTAAAGCGGTGGTTAGGAGTTTATGAATATTCTCATCTGAGAGCTGATTGATGTCTTCAACCGCTTTCTGCGTTTGGTTAATTTGATTGCTCTTATTAATCTGTTCCATCATTGATTTTTCATCCTGCATAGCGGCAGAGGTCATAATATTCTCACTTATTATTATCTTTTATAATTGTCGTATAAATACATTCATTGGGTTAAATAGAGTTTTTCTTTTAAAACAGCTAGCCTACTTGCGGTAGCTCATCTGACGATATTACGGCTAGATTGTGCGTTTGTAAAAAGTTATTCAGCAGCTGATAACCGGCTTCGCTTAAAATCGACTCAGGATGAAACTGAACGCCCTCAATTGCAAACTCGCGGTGGCGAATGCCCATGATTTCCTCAATATCGCCATTAGCATTTTGAGTCCAAGCGCTAACCTCAAAGCATTCTGGTAAGCTTGCTTGCTCAATCACTAGCGAGTGATAACGGGTAAACTTTGCTGGATTGGGCAAGTTGACAAACGCCCCTTGTCCATTATGATAAATAGCCGATAAACGCCCATGCATGACCTCGCTTGCTTTGACGATTTTGCCGCCAAACGCTTGGCCAATGGCCTGATGACCCAAGCAAATACCTAATATCGGGATAATGCCTTTAAACGTCTCAATGACCTCTAACGAGATACCGGCGCGGTCAGGGTCACAGGGGCCAGGACCAATAACAATGGCATCTGGCGCAAGCGCTTTAATCTCATCAATACTGATGTCATCGTTATGCCAAACCCTGATGTCCTGCTGCAATTCACCGAAGTACTGTACAATATTGTAGGTAAAGCTGTCGTAATTATCGATCATCAAAATCATTATGTTTTCAACTTAGAATCTTTAACTTAGTATTTCTAACTTTAGAATCTTAGACGTATTGCTATGCAGGTACTTTACGGTTTTATGCTTGGTCATGATAGTTTTTATGCTCATTTATAAAGCGCAGCCATTTTTATAATGCGAAAGGCTTGTTAAGCTTGCGATATTAAACGTCGTTATCTTAACACTATTTTGCCATCTATCAAATGTAGCCCAGCCGCCCTCTAATAGATAACGGATGCACTATAAAAGTGCGACAATTATTAATAAAGTGCTATTTATGCGCTTCTATAGTGCGTTTATCGTTATGTTATACTTTCATGGTTAAGGATTACAAACTACCGTTGTCATGCAAATCATTTTTTAGTATGCCAATATTTCTGACATAACTATCTGTATTTACTATTAATAATTATGATTTACGGCTTTGTATTATATTAAAATTTTTATAGTGGTACTCAGAATTGGCATAGCAGTTGCACCCATAATCAGTATTAGTAACTAACGTTACGAAACAATGTGCTACGAAACAATGCGCTACGAAGTAATGCGCTACGAAGGAATGCAGCGTTATTTATTAATATGCATTTGAACAGTTCAGCATTATGAGCCAGATGTTGCTAAAATAGCTGCTGCTTGTAGTCGGTTAAGAAAATTACCGTTAAGAGTAAAGAGACATACTGAGTAAATAACGCTGATAATACCGATTTTCTAGAATCTAATATTTTTAATCCTAAGTTTTAATTTCAGTACCATGATAACCATAAGGGAAACTATCCATGTCGAATAAACTACTTGATCTTATCAAATCATCCAATGCCAAATGGGTCGATTTTCGTTTCACCGATACGCGCGGCAAAGAGCATCACATGAGCTTTCCAGCGCACCGCGTTGACGAAGAAGTGATGGAAGATGGCAAAATGTTTGATGGCTCATCGATTGCTGGTTGGAAGGGTATTGAAGCCTCAGATATGATTTTACGTCCTGATCCAGAGACCGCCTTTATCGACCCGTTCTTTGATGCGGTTACGGTGGTTGTGACTTGTGATATCATCGAGCCATCAACGCTACAAGGCTATGACCGTGACCCACGCTCTATCGCCCGCCGCGCTGAAGAATACTTAAAGTCTACCGGTATTGGTGATACGGCTTTTTTTGGTCCTGAGCCTGAGTTTTTTGTATTTGACGAAGTAAAATGGTCGATTAACATGTCTGGCGTCAGCCATGAAATCGTTGCTGAAGAAGCGGCTTGGTCAACCAATAAAGACTATGAGTGGGGCAATATGGGGCATCGCCCACGCGTCAAAGGCGGCTATGTACCAGTACCACCCGTTGATAGCTCACAAGACATGCGTGCAGTGATGTGCGAGCGTATCGAAGATATGGTTGGTGAAGGTTGTATCGAAGTCCATCATCATGAAGTTGCCCCTTGTCAGTTAGAGATTGGCGTTGCCTTTAATACGCTCGTTCGTAAAGCGGATGAAGTGCAAAAGCTAAAATATGCGGTCCATAACGTTGCCCATCAGTTTGGCAAAACCGCAACCTTTATGCCAAAACCAGTGGTCGGTGATAATGGTTCAGGCATGCACGTGCATATTTCTATCTCAAAAGACGGTGTCAATACCTTCTCAGGTGATGAATATGCTGGTCTTTCAGAAACCGCGCTATACTTTATTGGCGGTGTTATCAAGCATGCGCGTGCCTTGAATGCGATTACCAACCCATCGACCAACAGCTATAAGCGCCTTGTGCCTCATTATGAAGCGCCTATCAAGCTTGCGTACTCAGCGTCTAACCGCTCAGCATCTATCCGTATTCCACACGTTAGTAGCCCAAAAGCGGTGCGTGTTGAAGCTCGATTCCCTGACCCAGCAGCCAACCCATACCTAGCGTTTGCGGCGTTATTGATGGCAGGTCTTGATGGTATTCAAAACAAGATGCATCCAGGCGAAGCCGCTGATAAAAACTTGTATGACTTACCACCAGAAGAAGAAGCACTCATTCCAACGGTTGCTGAAAACTTAGAAGTGGCGCTACAAGCGTTGAAAGAAGATCACGAGTTCTTATTAAAAGGTGATGTATTCACTAAAGAGATGCTAGAAGCCTATATTGCGCTTAAACAAGAAGAAGTACAGCGCGTCAACATTACTGTTCATCCAGTTGAGTTTGACTTGTACTATAGCTGCTAATCTATAGTTAAAACGCCAAATTCTCGATAAAAAAACCAGTTAAGTAATTCTTAGCTGGTTTTTTTGTTCAATCAAAGTGCGTGTTTAATTGGTCGATTTAGTGTGAAGTCATTGCTGATTTAATGTTAAAAATATCGCATAATGGTTTCATCTATATATTAATAATAAATATCTACTAGGCTAACTGACTATGATTTCATCATTAAAAAGTACTGTTTTCAATAAAAGGTTGTCGCTAAGCCTACTAACAGGTTTGATTATCAGCACAGCCAGTCTCTACGCACCTGTGGCAAATGCCGCTGCTATTTATAAAGTTGTTGATGAGAAGACCGGTCAAGTCACCTTTACCGACCGTCCGCAGAACTATGAACAGCAAGCAGGCAAGCAAATTAGCCAAACCAGCGTCATGACTAGCAGCGGCAGTGTGGGTGTGGGTGCAAATAGTTCTAGTCAAACAAGTAATGCCAACAATCAGCCTGTCAATACCGCCCAAGCGCCTGCTGCTGCTAATACCACTGGCACCACTGCCAACAGTGACTCAACCGCTAATAAAGCGCCCATTAACTATCAGCTGACCATGACAGAGCCTAGCGAAGAACGGGCGTATCGTCGTCCCGTACAAACTATTGAGGTAAAGGTGCAAGTAAAACCGGCACTACAAGCAGGCGATAGTGTCAGCATTTACTTAGATGGTAACGAAGTGGCGCAGGGTTTGAGCGCCTCGATTGCAACTGTCGATATTCTGCCGGGTACGCATAACGTTAAAGCCGTGATAAAAAATAAGAAAGGGCAGATAGCAAAACAGGTCGAGCGTACCGTCTATGTCATCCAAAATACGCAAACCTTGCAAAAAAATAAGAAATTAGCAGAGCAGTTTTTGGCGTATCAGCGTCTGCCTTGGTATCAAAAAGTGTTACTAAAAATGCGTCAAGATGGCAAACAGCCTAATATGTTGTCATTTACTAAGCCAATAGTTGATAAACCCATAGTTGATACACCCATGACGCTTGAAGAACCGGTAAAAAAATAACTCTGAATCACTGTGTTAAATGTTAATAATAAAAAGTTAGCGGTAATATATTAATAATAATTGATAGACATAAAATAAGGGCAATCACTGAAAGCAGTGATTGCCCTTATTGGTAGGAGTTAGTAATAATATCTATTGCTTAACTCATTACCTCTGCATTTATTTCGTTAACTCAATCGTGCCATTCGCAGTCACTGAAATGGTACTGTTGCCCGATTCAAAGCTTTGGCTTGGTACTGAGGCATCCGCCGCTTCAGCTTTCATATTCATCGCGCTATACATAGGGCGAGGGTAGTTGCTGCCGGCATTTAGATTGACAGTGACGACGCGATAGCCACGCGCATCCCATGCACGAGTCAGGTTTTTAGCCTGCTGCTGAAAAGCACGAGAAGCATCGGTCATAAGCTTTTGCTCTAGCGCATCTTTTTTAGCGTCTGAAACCCCAAAGTTTAGGTTTTCCATCACTAAGGTCTCTTGCAAGTCTGCAATCAGCTGACTGGTCGCGGCAAAGTCAGTGCTCTTTAAGTCGATGCTGGCTTGTCCTGTCCAACCAATGATTTTGTCATTTTTATCATAGCGCGGATAAGTGCGCTGCTGACCGGTACTGACCGTCACACTAGGGTAGCGTTTGGCGATTTTCATCGCGTTATTGATCGAAGTATTAAGCGTTGTAGCTAGCGTCTTAGCATCTGTAGCCTGTGCTTTTTTATACATACTGGCGCGAACTTCATCGTTTTGGACTTCTTCTTTGACTTCTGTTTGAAAAGTCAGCTGATCGTAGCCTGTGGGTTCTGCATGGGCGCTACCCATCATCGCGGTCAGTAAGGCGGCCGTACCCGTAGCAAGTGCGGCTTTGTTCATCCAAGTGTTTTTCATAATTATCTCCTAATGAGTGCTAGTAATGGTAATCTCAATTATCTGAGTCACATTGATTTACGTTGTTATAATGCGCATTGTTATATCCGCTGTTGTTTGTATTCATTTTTTATTCAACAGACCTTAGGTAAAATAGCAAAAAATACACGGGTTGCTGTGAGAATTTTGTCACTTAAGTTACAGGCTCATTGAGTCTCTAAAGCAAACAGTTTGACGATAGGGGTTGTAATAATAAAAAATTCTTGTATAATCTGCAACTGGTGGCTCCATTGGTAGCCTCGCAACATTGTTCTATGAATCCCGCCGGGACCGGAAGGTAGCAACGGTAATAGTTATAATGTGTGCCGAGGATGTGCTGATGGGGTCGCTTTTTTGCCTAAAATTTGCTGATACTCCTGCTATATCGTTTTAAAGAGTCAAACCTAATAATAAGTCCTTCATTGTAAAGGGCTTTTTTTCGCCTGCATTTCGTCCGATTTTGGACTTTGAGCAATATATATGGGGTAAAATACATTGTAGTAACCTTTATTAACAATAGTATAAATACAAAACCTTTTGGAGTCTGATAATGAAAATGTTTGTTTGGTTATTCATTGCAGTGGTCATATTGATTGTGGTTTTTGGGGTGTCAGTATTTAATAAGCTGGTACGTGCCCGTAACCAAGCAAAAAATGGCTTTGCGCAAATCGATGTACAGCTAAAGCGCCGTCATGATTTGATTCCAAATTTGGTCGAAACCGCCAAACGTTATCTGACCCATGAAGAAGAGACGCTGACTCGCGTGATTGGCGCGCGTAATCATGCTCAGAGTCTGCAAGATTCTACTAAGCATCAGCCAGACTCCCTTGAACACATGGCGTTGTTTGCCAAAGCAGAGAGTATGTTGTCGAAAGCCTTGGGGCAATTCTCAGCGGTTGTGGAGGCTTACCCTGAGCTAAAAGCGGATAGCATGATTAAAGAGCTGATGGATGAGCTGACCAATACCGAAAACCGGATTGGCTTTGCCCGTCAGCATTATAATGACAGCGTAATGTTTTATAACAATGACCGTGAAATGTTCCCAAACAATCTTGTCAGTAGCACCTTTGGCTTTCGTCCACTTAGCCCGTTGGTGTTTGAAGACAGAAAGGCAATTGCTCAAGCACCTGTTGTCGATATGGGCTGATATTTACATAATGTCAAATGCACTTAGTTATGGTTAGGTAAGAGTAATAGATGGATTTTTTTGGTGCACAGCGAACCCGTACTCAGCGCAGCTTATTGCTCTATGGGCTATTTTTTCTGATTGTCTTTGCCCATATTGCGGTGGCACTTGGTGTTATGGCGCTGCTGCTGACGCTATTTACCGGTGGCATTTATCATTGGGTATTAATACTGGTGGTCGTATGGACAATCGGTAGCTTTGTTGCGGGCAGTTTTTTAGAGTATAGACGCTTAAAAGCAGGTGGTCGTGCGATTGCTCAGCGCGTGGGAGCGGTGCGATTGTTTATCGACCACAGCCAAGATGCTTGGGAGCATAGCCAAGGGGTTGCTCATCAGCATGAGCCTGCAGCAAAGGTTCGCTTTAGTGCCCGGCATATTGCGGTGCGTGATGAGCGTGATTTCCCGCCTGTCTATCGGCGTTATTATGAGATTGCCCAGCAGCTAGCCATTGCTTCCGGTTTGCGTATGCCAATTCTCTATGTGCTGCCTGATGAGCAAGGTATCAATGGCTTTGTCGCGGGTCGCCATAGTCAGGATATGGTGCTCGTCGTCACTCAAGGCGCGCTAGATAAGCTATCTGATGAGGCGCTATACGGGCTGATAGGGCATGAGTATGGTCATATCTTACATGGCGATGCGACGTTTAATTTACAGCTAATGGTGGTGTTAGCAGGCTTGCAATTACTCTATGACTGGAGTGATTCTATTAATAATTTTGGTTCTAGTTATAAAGTCAGTCATAAAAACAGTCAGCAAAACTATTTTGATGGCTCTTTTATTAATAGTGCGGTCAATCAAAGCAACCCTTTACCGCAAAGAGCGATTGATAGCCATGCGCGTAGCACTGAAGCGCAGACAGCCAACTTTACCACTCATAGTGAATGGGTCGCCTACTGGCAAAGCCAATCACAAGGCCAGCAATCATCAGCTAAGAGCCAGTCACGATGGCTACAAAATAATAATAGGTTTGATAGTCAAGTACCGCGCAATATTTGGACATTATTAATACATGGATTGAGCTTTTCCAGTATGGCTAGTGCGCAGCTGATTAAGCACAGCTTTAACCGTGAGCGCGAGTTGCTTGCTGATGCGACCAGTGTGCAGCTGACACGTTCGCCGGCGATTATAGAAACCCTAAAAGCCATTCATCAAGATGCGCTTGGTTCGCGCTTAACTGGCATCGCCGATATCAATGGATTAAGTCATTTCTTTTTTGCCAGTAGTGGTGCCGATTTGGGTGACGTATCGTGGTTTGCCACCCATCCAAGTTTGGCTGAGCGCATGAGTGCCATCAATGCCAATGCTTATCATGATTTTGCGATGCAGGTTGCTAAAGAAAAACGCATCAATCAACAAAAGATTAAAGAGATATATGAGCAGCGCCGCTTAGGTGATTGGGGCGTGATAGTAGCAAATAGCCTAAGCAATAATAAGCAAGAGAAAAATGCATATCAATCGCGAGTATCTGCAGTTCAATCAGCGTCAGATATTCATAAAAGCGCGACCGATAAAAACCGATATTCGGCTGATAAAAGACTTAATAGTAACTTCAATGATGTTATTGAAAAAGATGCTATCGAAAAAGAAATCGCTGCCTTTTCTACTAGTGAGATAAATAATGAATTGCAGGACGATAACGGGCTTGAATTTGTTATAGAGCAAGATGTTGTTATTGATGGGCGTTTGCAGGTGCAAGCAGAAGATGTCGGTACTCATCAGTTGCTTAAGCCATGGCAAGCCAAACCTGATAGTGATTTGCCGTCTGATACATTGGTTGGTATTGATGACATACAAAAAGTCTCGCTACCGCAGTATGTGCTCAATCACAGTTATCACCCGCTAGGGGCGCAAGCTTTGATTGAAGCCATGCTATTTTGTCATCAGGGTTGTGTGCTTTCAACAACAGCAACTTATGATTTAACTGATATCTGGCTTGGGCTTGATGAGGATAAGAAGTTTTCTGCTGAAACTGATTCTAACTCTAAAACTGATACAAGCGGCAACACACAAATTTTACCGCATACACTCGATCATAAATTATTAGCGGCAGTGGCAAATCTTGATCGGCGTCTAGACAGCGCTTTGATTGCGTTAGCGCTAAAGCAACTACGCCAACATAATCTATCAGAAAACGCTATCGATGAATTGCGCTTAAAATATGAAGACAGTCATAGCAATCAAGATCATCAACATTATATGCAGCAAAAAAAGTGTCGGACGATGTTAATTCGTTATCAGCAAGGTATCATTCAGCTGTTTAAAAACTCCCTTACGGCTGATTTAAGCCAAAAATTTGCTGATACTATAGATAATGATGCTTCTATTGATAAGTCTCAATCATTATTAAATCCTTTAGAGAATACGCGCTCTCGGTTGTCTCGGTCGCCTTCGATTTTAGCGTTATGGCAGGCGCTACAGCTGCAGCAATTATTACCCGTATTGTCTGCCGTATTAAATGATACACAGGTTCAGTCGCATCTTCACCCTCAATATCCATACTATCAATGGCAGCAAGTATTGCACGCTGGCACGGATGATATTTATGCTCAGCTTGACCCGTCAGGACAGGTGTTTGATGGTCTTGATGTTGCCGCGAAAACAATGCTTACTTTATTGGCTTATCGCTTATCAAAGGATGCTAAAGGGCAGATAATATCTGCACTAGATAGCTCAGCACCTATCTCAACACCTATTTCAGTGCTCAGCTATAATAGTGCTAGCGTTGCTCATTATCTTGTAGATTTACGCCGTCATGCACGTTTGATTGATATTGATTTAGCAGCCGTTAGTGAGGCAAATTTGCAATGGTTGTTATTGACTGCGCAAAGTTTAAATAGTGTTCAATTACTGGCATTGATAGAAACGGTACCTATTTTTATAGCATCTGCCAGTCAATCGTCTAGTTCTCAAGCCAAAGGTGATGATAATTATCGACAGAGGCAACAGGGCGGCGCTCAAATAGATTATAATGCTCATATACAGGACGGCAATGCAGATAGTGTAGATAAGGCGGGCAATGATAGTACGCGCCATTTTTATGCTTATCATACGTACCGGCAATGGCTGAGTACGTTGCATACAGTGATGTTACACGATACGATAGTCAGTCAAGATGAGTATGATTGCTTGACCGAGTTTGCCAATCATTGGCTAGGCGTTCGGCAGCTTTTTTAAGCAATGTCATTAATTGCATTTGAGTATTCTTTTGATAGTAAAAGCCTGTAAATCCATTTTAGATAAGTAGGATAGTAAATAAGCATGAGTGATATTCAAGACCCGCTAATTGTATTGCAGCATCGTATGCAGCAGCGCCAGATTTTAGCGATGATGGGTATCAATCAGTGGGTGCAGCCAAGCTCTGAAACCATGAATATCGCCGATATTTCTGCGCCTGCCTTGCCTGAGCAGACTACCGCTAACTCAACTTTAGCTAATGCCGGCACTCTATCTAATGCTACAGCTTCTTTTACAACGAGCACTGAACAGCCAAGCATTGAATCTTCTAATATTGAATCCCCAAATATTAATGCCATATCAGATATGGTAGATGATGAGTCTAATCATTCTTATGATGACGCTAATGAGACAGGTTTAAGTCATTCTGACCAACAAAGCCCCGTTACCTATAGTTTTGACTCGACTGCCCCTGACATCTCTAAGCCCGCCGTTACCTCACTTGTAAATACTGTCGTTCAGCAAGCTGCGATTGATAATGTAAATAATGCTCCAAGCTTTGAAGATAGCAGTTTTAAAGAGAATAACTTTAAAGACGATAGCTTTAAAAAGGTAGTACCATTTGATTTACAAGGTGGTCGCTATGGCGATTGGGTAATTTTGGTTGATATCCAAGCCCTTAATAATGACAGCCAAAAGCTTTGGCAAAATATCACCCAAGCGCTATCCATCAGTTGTGAGACAACCTCATTTCCTATTTGTGAAGGTATGGATACCGCTGAGCTTGCCAATGCCAGCCTTGCAGGATATGTCTTTAAGATTGGTCGTCGCGAAGAGATAAAAGTGGCGGCATTGACCGTATTACCTGACGGTCTTGAGCATCCGAACTTTACTACTGTGCCCACACTTGATGACATGCTTGCTGATAGTAGCCTTAAACGTCAGCTGTGGGAGCAGTTATCAAAGCAGAATTAAAGGGTTGCCACTTACTATTATTACGACTACTACGACAGAGATTAAAAAATAACGATAACATTCACCTTTAACCTTTAACCTTTAACCTTTAATAACCACGATGATTTCATCATATTTAGGATAATGATTATGACCACTAAAGCCGCTCCTAACCGTGTACCCAATTTTTCAGCGGGACCTGCCACCATACCGACCGCCGTCTTATCACGCGCTCAAGAAGAGTTGCTTGATTGGCAGGGACGCGGTATGTCGGTCATGGAAGTGAGTCACCGTAGTAAAGAATACATCGCGATTACCGAAAAAGCTGAAGCCAAATTGCGCTCGCTAATGGACATTCCAGATAACTATAAAGTGCTGTTTTTACAAGGCGGTGCCAGCTTACAGTTTTCAGCGATTCCATTAAACCTGTTAAATGGTGGCCGCGCAGACTATCTAACGACAGGTACATGGTCTGGTAAAGCAGTCAAAGAAGCACAGCGCTATGCCAAACTGGGTTTGGGCGAGGTTAATGTGGTGGCAACGGGTAAGGACAGTAATTTTACCAACGTGCCAGCCCAAAGCGATTGGAACTTAAGCGAAGATGCGGCGTATTTCCACTACTGCGCCAATGAAACCATTCATGGTGTACAAATATTTGAGCCGCCACAAGTCGATGCGCCGATTATCGCCGATATGTCTTCTTGCATTTTGTCACAGCCTATTGACGTCTCTAAATTTGGCATGATTTACGCGGGTGCACAAAAAAATATTGGGCCAGCAGGTCTGATTATCGTGATTATTCGTGAAGATTTATTGGGGCAAGCAAGTGAATGGTGTCCGCTGCTGATGAACTATGAACATCAGGCTGAAAAAGAGTCAATGTCAAACACGCCAGCGACGTATTCTTGGTATTTAGCAGGGTTAGTATTTGATTGGTTAGAGGAGCAGGGCGGCGTTGCTGCTATTGGTAAAATCAACCAGCAAAAAGCTGATTTGCTCTATAAAACGATTGATGACAGCAGCTTTTATAGCAATCCAGTTGACCCCAAATATCGCTCTATCATGAACGTGCCGTTTACGTTAGCAGACAGCAGCCTTGACAAAGTATTCTTAGAAGAGTCAGCGGCAGCAGGTTTGATGAATCTAAAAGGTCACCGCGATGTTGGCGGAATGCGTGCCAGTATTTATAATGCAGTGTCGCTAGACTGGGTACAGCAGTTGGTTGATTTTATGATCACCTTTGAAAAAAAGCACGCTTAAGTTAGTACAGGTTTTAAAACAAAAGACGCAACTTTTATGAGCTGCGTCTTTTTTTATGCGTATTAGTGTTTTTTAAGCTGCATAATCCGTCATGTAGCAACCTTAACGCTGCAAAATATTAGGTTAAAAAACCTAAGTTTGTTATGATAAAATTTTGCAGCACTTACGATACGTCAGATACATCACATTTTTCTCAGCTTTTATTTCATAAGCGGTCAGTGGCTTTCAGTCACTGGTTAAATGCTCAATATATTCATTCGGTCTGGCAAAAGGGTTTGTTATAACTTTATGATGCTAAAAAATACCATGCTAAAAGCCGTCTTGCTCGCCATTACTATCAGCTGGATACCTGCTAGTATCGCGGCGCCAATCACTACGACTGCGCTTGGGCATAATAGTACCACTGAATATATTGACGTGCCGTTTATGCCTTATGCCAATCCCAATGCGCCCAAGGGTGGCACATTATCGCTTGAGGCACGTGGCACCTTTAATGCGGCCAATAAATGGATGACCACAGGCGTGGCGATGGTCGGTACTGACTACCTGTATGATACCTTGATGACAGGCTCACTCAATGAAGCCTTTACAATGTATCCGCAGCTGGCAAATAAAGTCACGTATGACCCTGATGACACCAGTTGGATTATTTACCATGTTAATCCTGCTGCGCGCTTTTGGGACGGGTCGCCAGTGACCAGTAGTGACGTCAAAGCCACTTATGATGCGATACTGACTAAAGGCCCAATGTATATTCGCAGTTATTTAGGCGATATTAAAGACATTGAAATTATCGATAAGCAGCGGGTAAAGTTTGTTTTTAAGTCTGATGAAAATAAAGAGATTTTATTAACGGTTGGGCAATTCCCTATTTTTGCTAAGTCATCGATTGATACAGATTTTGAGAAAATCACGCTCACGCCATTGATGGGTAGTGGTCCTTATAAACTTGGCCGCGTCGATGCGGGGCGTGCGGTCAGCTATGTGCGTGATCCCAATTATTGGGGCCGTGATTTGATGGTCAATCGTGGTCGCTATAACTTTGATAAGATTAAGTTTGTCTATTATCAAAGTGATGAGATTGCTTTTGAGGGTTTTAAATCTGGGCAATATCGCTTTCGTCCTGAAAACAAAGCTTCTAATTGGGCAACAGGTTATAATTTCCCAGCTGTCAAAGCTGGTCTGATTAATAAAGAAACCATCAGCAGCGAAAATCCAGTACCGATGCAGGGTCTGGTGATGAATATGCGTAGGCCAATTTTTCAAGATATTCGCGTTCGCCAAGCATTGACGGCAGCTTATGATTTTGAGTGGATGAATAAAACTTTATTCCATGGGCAGTATGAACGCTTGCAAAGCTTCTTTCATGGCTCAGAGCTTGCTGCTACTGGTACGCCATCTGCGGCTGAGATGCAGGTGCTCAGTCCATTGCTAGCCAAGCTTGAACCGATTCAGCGACAAGCGGTATTGACGGAATGGCGATTGCCAACCAGTGATGGTAGCGGCTTTAATCGTAAAGCCTTATTAGAGGCGCGCCAGCTGTTGCTAGATGCTGGCTTTTATTATGATGATATGAAGTTATATCAGCCAAATGGCAAGCTTGCTCAGATTGAAATTTTGATGACAGGCGAGACCATGGGGCGCGTGCTGTTGCCTTATATCCGTAATTTAAAGCGTTTGGGGTTTGATGCGACCTTACGCCAAGTCGATGGGCCACAATATTACGAGCGTATGCGCCGTTTTGACTATGATATGGTGGTCGACGTCTTTGCACAGAGCTTATCACCTGGTGCTGAGCAAGCGGCGTTTTGGGGCAGTGCAGCCGCTGATGAAGCGGGCAACGCCAATACCATCGGTATTAAAAATATAGTGATAGATGAGGTCACAACCGCACTTGCAAATGCTGAGAGCCGTGATGAGATTGTTTTATATACCAAGGTGCTCGATCGCCTGCTACGGGCAGGACATTATTTAGTACCTTTATACGGCAAGTCTGCCACCAATGTTGCCTACTGGAATCAATATCGTCATACTGAAAAACTGCCGACCAACGCCGTCGCTATCGATTATTGGTGGACAGATAAAGAAGCTGAAGCACGTGTTAATCAATATTTAAAGCAGTAGTTTAAAACAATGGCTCTAAAAGATAGTTTAAAGCAATAATTTAAGTTAATAAATGCAATGACGCTGCATAACGTTTTATTTGGCTTGAGAATTTAATAAAAGACATTCGTAATAAAGATAATCACTGCTAAGGACTTCATATGAGTATTCGTATTCACCCGATTAAAGCATTTAATGACAATTATATCTGGACATTAATTAATGAGAATAATAAGCAGGCGATTGTCATTGATCCGGGTCAAGCTGAGCCAGTGATTGCTTATTTAGAGGAGCATGAGCTGGAGCTGACGTCTATTTGGACCACGCATCATCACCATGATCATATCGGCGGCGTTGCCGAGCTACAAGAGTCTTATCCGATGACCCATCTGGTAGCGCACACAGAACACAACGTTGATGAAGACCAGACTATTAAAGACGGCAGTACGGTAAGTGCTTGGGGCTGCGCTGCGCAAGTATGGGATGTCTCAGGTCATACAGCAAGCCACGTGGCGTATATTTTGGATATCGATGGGCAGAAGCATTGTTTCTGCGGTGATACTTTATTTAGTGCCGGTTGTGGTCGCGTCTTTACCGGCACGATTGAGCAATTGCATGAGAGCTTTAAGCGTTTAAATGGCTTGCCAGCCGAGACATTGCTGTATCCAGCACATGAATATACTGCCAGCAACTTACGCTTTGGCTTATCTATTGAACCGGCTAATGAAGCGATGCAGCAAGCGCTTGCGCAAGCAGAAGAAAAAACCGCCCAAGGTGTCCCGACGCTGCCCGTTACTTTAGAACATGAGCGCGCAATCAATGTGTTTTTGCGTACGCAAGAGCCGAGTGTGATAGCAGGGGTGAAGCCTAAAGTCACTATAGACGATGATAAGTCTTTGACGGTGTTCGCCGCGTTACGTGAGCTTAAAAATAACTTCTAAATGCTAAGTTGTCATATCTCTTTATTTTAGGAAGCCGCCATTATGGGTCGTTATATCTTAAAAAGGTTATTACTGATATTACCGACGCTATTTTTGATATTGCTGGCGAACTTTGTCATTGTGCAAGCAGCGCCGGGCGGTCCTGTTGAGCAGCAACTGGCGCTTATCGAGCAAAGCGCAAAAGACAGTGCGCTCGGTGGTAATCTTGGTGCGGGTAGTGCCGGTAATACTAGTACTTACCAAGGTACACGCGGTCTATCGGAGGAGATGGTAGCGGCAATCAATGCGCAATACGGCTTTGATAAATCAGCACCTGAGCGCTTTTGGCTAATGCTAAAAAATTACGCCAAGCTTGATTTTGGTGAGTCGTTTTTTAAAGGTCAGTCAGTAACCGACCTCATTATAGAAAAGTTGCCTGTATCCATCTCACTTGGGCTTTGGAGCACGTTGCTGATTTATATGATAGCCATTCCACTGGGTGTTTATAAAGCCATGCATCATGGCTCGGGGATTGATAAAGCCACGGCGATGCTGCTTGCTATCGGCCATGCGATTCCCGTTTTTGTATTTGCCGTCATACTATTGGTGTTTTTCGCTGGTGGCAGCTACTGGAATATTTTCCCATTGCAAGGATTAACCTCTGAGAATTTCGATCAATTAAGCACGCTTGGTAAAGTGAAAGATTACTTTTGGCATCTGGCGCTACCGCTCCTAGCAAGTACCGTTGGCGGTTTTGCCGGCTTGACTTATTTGACCAAGTTTAGCTTTTTAGAAGAGCTTGGTAAGCAATATGTCCTCACCGCTCGAGCAAAAGGCTTGGGTGAGCGTCAAGTGTTATATGGTCATGTGTTTCGTAATGCCATGCTGATTATTATTGCTGGTATTCCAGCGGCCATCGTTGGGATCTTCTTTGCTGGAAACTTTCTCATTGAGATTATTTTTAAACTTGATGGTTTGGGGCTGTTAGGTTTCGAAGCCATTCAGCAGCGTGATTATCCGGTGATATTTGGTACGCTGTTTATTTTTACCTTGGTGGGACTGTTATTACAATTAATCAGTGATTTGAGTTATCACTTGATTGATCCTCGTATTGATTTTGAGGGGCGCTAATGTCAAGTCATCCATTATCTTCAACGCCCTCAACTGTCTCTTCTATTGCCCTAGAAAAAAAACGCCGCCTAAATCCTATCTGGCAGGCGCGTCTAAACCGTTTTCGTCATAATCGCCTTGGCGTCATATCGCTATTTATTTTTGCGCTGATATTCGTCATTTGTATGGCAGCCAATGTCATTGCCAATGACAAGCCGCTACTGGTGCAGTATCAAGACAATTATTATTTCCCCGTACTAAAAGCCTATCCTGAAACGACTTTTGGCGGGGTGTTTGAGACCGAAACCAACTATAAAGACCCTGCGGTGCAAACGCTGATTGATGAGCAGGGCTTTTATATTATGCCGCCCATTCCATTTGCCGATCAGACCCCAAACGTTGAGCTAGGTATTCCGTATCCGGCCGCGCCAAATAGCCAGAACTGGCTTGGTACCGATGACTTAGGTCGCGATGTGCTGGCACGGATACTTTATGGGTTGCGGGTATCGTTATTGTTTGGACTGGCACTGACGCTCGCGGGCGCTTTGATTGGTATTATCGTCGGTGCGATACAAGGTTATTACGGTGGCTGGGTAGATTTAGCCGGGCAGCGCTTTATGGAAGTATGGGGCGGTATGCCGCAGCTGTTTATGATTATTATTTTGGTGAGCTTATTTAGCCCTAGTATCTTTATGCTATTTGCCATGATGTTGTTATTCGGCTGGATGGGGTTAGTCGGTTTGGTACGGGCGGAGTTTTTGCGGGCGCGTAACTTTGATTATGTCCGTGCTGCTCGTAACCTTGGGGTGTCAGACAGTCAAATCATGCTCAGACATATCTTGCCTAATGCCTTAGCATCAAGCTTGTCACAACTGCCGTTTATTTTAACGGCTAATATTATTGCTTTAACAGCGTTAGACTTTTTAGGCTATGGTTTGCCGCCTGGTTCACCGTCGCTTGGTGAGCTGATGGTACAAGGGAAAAACAACCTCGATGCCCCATGGCTTGCGCTATCTGGATTCTTTAGCTTAACCTTTATCTTATCATTGCTAATCTTCGTTGGCGAAGCGCTACGTGATGCCTTTGATCCGAGGCGCTCCTGATATGACAACTGAGAATATGATAACCGCTAATATGATAACTGCTACTAAGCAAAAAAATTGTTTAAATGACAATCATAGCAATGCACAAAACAAGCTTATGCTGACAGTAGATAAGCTTAGTATTGCCAACACTCTTGGCGTGCCTTTAGTCGATAAGCTAACGTATGAGCTGCGGCAAGGACAAACACTTGCCATAGTTGGTGAGTCGGGCTCTGGTAAGTCGATTGCCAGTCTTGCACTATTGGGTTTGCTACCGGACAGTTTGACCGTTACTGGCGATGTACAATTAGCAGATGTAACAGGAATGGTGACATTACCGGTAGCTAATAATAAGGCACGTAATGCGGCGCTGCGCTCTATTCGTGGTCAGCGTATCGGTATGGTGTTTCAAGAGCCGATGACGGCGCTTAATCCACTACATACGGTCGGCAAACAAATTGCTGAATCTTTGCATCTCAGCGGCGTAGCCAAAAAGCAATGGCGCGAAAAAAGTATCGCCTTGTTAGACGATGTCAATATCAACGACCCTGCTGATAAACTGAATCGCTATCCGCATGAGCTATCAGGTGGCCAACGTCAGCGGGTGATGATTGCCATGGCATTGGCACAGCAGCCTGATATCTTAATCGCTGATGAACCGACTACCGCGCTTGATGTGACCTTGCAACATGAGATTCTTGAGCTGTTAGATACCCTTAAGCGTCAGCATAATATGGCAATGATATTAATCAGCCATGATCTCAATTTGGTCAGGCGCTATAGCGATGAAGTCATCGTCATGCGCCAAGGACACACGATTGAGCAAGGGCAAACGGCAGCAGTATTTAGCCAGCCTAAAGCGGAATATACCCGCTCACTTATCAAGCAAGACTTTGGTCAGGCGCTAAGCTTATTCGCTGATAGCAGCGAGCAACCAACCGTATTGCAAGTCAGTAACTTACAAGTACAGTTTCCTATTGAAAAAAGTTTGTTTGGTGGTACCAAACGCTGGTTTGATGCGGTAAAAGATGTCGATATGACCCTACAGAAAGGGCAGGCACTCGGTATCGTTGGTGAGTCAGGTTCTGGGAAAACCACGATTGCCCTTGCGCTAAGCCAATTACTCAGCAATCAAGCGCGTGTCAGTGGTCAGATAATGGTCAATGGACAGCACATGACGGCATTGTCCAAACGTGATTTGCGCACCTTCCGTTCACAAATTCAAATGGTATTTCAAGACCCCTTTGCCAGTATCAATCCGCGCATGACAGTTATGCAGATAGTCGAAGAAGGATTATTGGTACAAGGCGTCGATAAAGCAGCACGCCAACAAGCGGTGATGGATAGTTTGGTGACTGTGCATCTACCAGCTGATTTTGCGCAGCGTTATCCGCATGAGCTATCAGGTGGACAGCGTCAGCGCGTGGCGCTTGCCCGTGCACTCATTATGCGACCAAGTCTATTGATATTGGATGAGCCAACGTCTGCACTTGATAGCACCACGCAAGTCACTGTGGTCAGCTTGCTACGAGAGATTCAAGAAAAATTGCAAGTCAGCTATGTGTTTATCAGCCACGATTTAAAAGTAGTCCGTGCCTTATGTCAGCATATGATGGTGATAAAAGACGGCGTGTGTATTGAGTCGGGTCGTAGCGAAGATGTGTTTAATAACCCAAAGCACCCGTATGCGCAGCAATTATTGCAGGCGAGTGTGATATAGACTAAGTAGGTTAGACTGAATAACTATACGAATTTAAAGAAATCGGAACTCACTACATGATAAGTAGGCTCAAAATAAAACCCATCTATGCTCGAGATACCAGCGAGCCAAACAGGCCGTCAACCACGCTTGAGCTGTTGTTTGATCTAGTCTATGTGATTGCTGTCGCAGCCGCGGCACATGGGTTTTATAGTCGTTTAAGTGAGCATGACCTGTCAGGGTTTTTGACTTTTATTGTGGCGTTTTTTATCCTGTGGAATGCATGGACCAGCTTTACTTGGTTTGCATCAGGATATGACCCTGATGATTGGTTCTATCGTATCTCAGTGATGTTTCAGATGTTTGGTTCCCTGATGATAGCGGCCAATATCCATCAGTTTTATGAGCAAGGGCTGACATGGATTGGGGTGACTGGCTATGCGATTATGCGGCTGGCGAGTTGTAGTCAGTGGTGGCGCGTCTATCGACAAGTACCGGGTCACCAAAAAGTCGCTGGCCGCAGTATGGTCGGCCTGTTGACCCTGCAGGCCCTTTGGATAAGTTGGTTGTTTTTACCCGCATCATTACAAACGCCCGCTTTGTTTCTGTTTATCGCAGCAGAGCTACTCATGCCAGTATGGGCACGCTCAGAGCAGTTTGACAATTGGCATCCGGCACATATTGCCGAGCGTTACGGGCTATTGACCATCATTGTATTGGGCGAGGGCGTGGTAGGGGTTAGCAATACGATTCAATATTTTTTGACCAACTCATCCTCTGCTGCCAGCTCTATTATGTTTTTAGGCTCAAGCTTAGTCGCCTTAGTGTTCTCTTTATGGTGGCTATATTTCATCGTCCCTTTCGATACCATTTTAAATAAAGAGCGCCGACGCCATGATTTATTCTTATTTGGCTATGGTCATTTTTTTATCTTTGCCTCAATCGCAGGGTTAGGCAGTATGCTGAACTTGGTCACTGAGTCTGTCGCCGCGGATACTAGCGCGGCTGGCTATCAAGTTATCTCCCAGCCATACGCAATGGGCATGTTGATGGGTATGTTAAGTGTATTCTTATTAACGCTCACGATACTGCGCGAATTAATGTGCCGTAAATCGAGTCATAACGTCATTGCCATGCTTATTGCTTTAGTAATCATTGGGCTGAGCTATATGGCGGTCGTACAAGGACTGCCAATTACTTATGGTATTTGGCTGAGCATCTTGGCACCTGTGGTGATGATTTGGTATTTTAATCAAGATAATAAGCAGTGGCTGGTCAAAGAAGCGGATTAATAGGACATAGCTAAGCTTATAGTGATTATCAATTGGCTGCTTAATAAGTAACAGTATAAGCAACAACATAAGCAACAACATAAGTAAGGACGAAGCGCTAATTAATCAGAACATCGCAGTTCATAATAATCGTAACATCCTAAAAATGGCGGTGGTACAATAAGTTTAAACAGTAGTTTGCTTTATGTAGACACTGATGCAGTATCTTTATTCACAGTGCTTTTATTTTGACAGCATCTTTTTATTCTGACAGCGGTGATGATTCGGTGATTCAAGTTGTCGTTATTGCTAGTATTAGCATCATTAAAAAGGATTTTTATACCCATGAAAAAACAAAATACTATTTCTAAATTGGTAAACAGTACTGGCTTACAACACGCCGGTTATTTGGCGGTTGCCAAGACGCGTGCCAAAGTGCTAAAAGCTTTTGCGTACGTTGTCCCTATCAGAAGACCGATGTTGTTTGTCGGTGAAACCTCGTGTGAAGATTTGTGCGACATGCTCATCAATGAAGGCAATACCAATGTTTTTATCGTTACTGATGCGGTATTAAACAAGCTTGGTATCCCCGCTAAAGTCACTGACTACCTAGATAGCAAAAATATCAGCTATAAAGTCTACGATGGCATTACCCCAGATCCTACTTTTAAGGTTGTCGAAGAAGGACTACGTAAGTCTGTCGATGCTAAGTGCGACTCAATTATTGCCATCGGTGGCGGCTCGGTCATTGATGCTGCTAAAATGATTGCCATGTCACAAGGCAATAACTGCAAGCCAAAACAGCTTATCGGTATCCTAAAAGCTAGAAAGCCTTCGGTTCCGCTTTATTGTATTCCGACCACAGCTGGTACGGGTTCAGAAGCAACTTTGGGTGCGGTAGTATCAGATGATAAAACCCATCAAAAAGCTCTGTCTATCGACCCAAGAATGGTGCCATTAGCCGCGGCTATTGACCCAGTTATTATGAAAGGTATGCCGGCGCATATCACAGCCGATACGGGTATTGATGTCTTAACGCATGCCTTAGAAGCTTGGATGAGTGCCAATGCCAGCGTCGAGACCGACTACTATGCAGCTTCTGCGGTTAAATCTGTGATGCAAAACTTACCCCTAGTTTATAAAGATGGCGGCAATCTGAAAGCCCGTGAAGAGATGGGTATTGCCGCTCATTACGGCGGTATCGCCTTTAATAAAGCTGGTCTTGGTTATGTCCATGCTATCGCTCACCAGTTAGGAGCGCATTATAGTATTCCTCATGGTCGCGCCAATGCCATCGTGCTGCCGTATGTGCTTGACGTCAATCGTAAAGGCAGCAAGAAAAGACTGGCAGAGTTGGCTCGTAAAACCGGTATGGTAAAATCGGGTCAAGCTAACAAGAGCGATAGCGACATTGCCGACCATCTCATCGCGCAAGTACGCGAATTGATTGCCACTTTACATATCGATCCAACCGTTAAAGGCATGCAAAGCAGTGATTTTGATAATATTGCCAAAGCCGCGGCTAAAGAAGTCAGTGATACTTATGCGGTACCGACTTATCTGTCTGCAGCTGAAATCAAGGCTATTTTAACTAAGATTCAGCAAGCCAGTGATGAGCACGCAAGTCGTGACTCAAAAAATGATAAAGTAGCTTAATAGCTCTCATTAACAATCTCTAATTAACAACCTTTATAAATAAAAAAGAGCATATTGCTAATATGGCAATATGCTCTTTTTTTAACTTTTATTTCTGTCGCTGGTTTTTATCTTGATTGATATTTAAAAAGCAGGTTTACGCTTTGGTACCGCATCTAAGAACTCGTTACGTGCTTGATTGTCGTGTACGTATTCGCCTAGCATCGCTGTACTGCGCGTGGTTGAATGCTGTTTATTCACGCCGCGCATCATCATGCACATGTGCGCTGCATCCATGACCACCGCCACACCGCGGCAACCCGTTACATCCATAATCGTTTGTGCCACTTGTTCGCTTAAATTCTCTTGGATTTGCAAACGACGGGCAAACATATCGACGATACGAGCGAATTTTGACAGCCCTAATACGTGACCATTCGGCAAGTAGCCAATGTGCGCGACGCCATGAAACGGCAACATATGATGCTCACATAATGAATAAAATTCAATGTTTTGCACCAAGACCAATTCACGATTGGTCGATGGGAATACCGCGCCATTGACGACTTCATCCAAGCTTTGATGATAACCCTTAGTCAAATGCGCAAACGCTTTTGCTGCACGCGTTGGGGTGTCTTGTAAGCCGGGACGCTCTAAGTCTTCGCCAGTTGAGGTGATTAGCTGACGATAAGATTCGACACTTTCTTGAAAATCTGATGCTAGTGTTGGGGTATTGCTCATAAGTTTGGCAGCCATCCAAAATGTGGGTGTAGCTTAACGCTAAATCCTTGGTTACAAACAACGGTTGTAACGGATTTTTATAAAAATTGTGCAAGCTGGGAGGGCTGTGATTATACTTGAAATCCACTCAACTTCATACTGCTGTGGTCAGTAGATAATCGTTTTATCCATATTAGATGGTACTATTAAAAGAGGTTAGGTGTTCATACAGTGTAAGTAAATACAGTATACGAGTGTTTACTTAAATCAATTCGTGTATAATGAGTCATCTTTTAACTTGTGCTTTTACTCGCTATTTATGAGCGAGCTATTAAAAATAATCTATCATTTAAATCGATTTACAGGGAAATATTATGCTACTACAAGGACAACGCTTTGTCGTTACTGGCATCGCAAGCAAGCTTTCTATCGCTTGGGCAATCGCTGAAGCCCTACATCGTGAAGGCGCGTCGTTAATTCTCACTTATCCAAACGATAAAATTAAAAAACGGGTCGATATGGCCGCAGAAGCCTTTGAAGCTGATTTGGTACTTGAGTGTGATGTGGCATCGGATGAGTCGATTGCGGCATGTTTTGAGCAAGTGACCGCGCATTGGGGCGATGGTATTGATGGCGTGGTACACGCGATTGGCTTTGCACCGATGGATCAATTGGATGGTGATTTTGTCAATGCCACCACTCGTGAAGGCAGCCAAATTGCCCATGATATCTCAAGCTATAGCTTTGTGGCATTGGCCAAAGAAGCGCGCGCTTTATTGGCTATGCGCCATGGTTCTATGCTGACCTTGACTTATGAAGGTAGTATTTCAGTATTGCCAAATTACAACGTCATGGGCATGGCAAAGGCCAGTTTAGAGGCCAGCGTTCGCTACCTTGCCACTTCGATGGGCGGTGAAGGTATCCGTGTCAATGCCATTTCTGCTGGACCTATTCGTACCCTTGCGGCAAGCGGCATCAAATCGTTCCGTAAAATGCTTGATATCAGTGAAAAAATCGCTCCGCTACAGCGTAATATTACTCAGACTGAAGTCGGTAATGCGGCGCTTTTCTTGTTATCACCGTGGGCATCTGGTATCACCGGTGAGATTATGTTTGTGGATGCAGGTTTTAATACCGTTGCCATCAGTGAGCAATTAATGATGCTTGATGAGACAAAGTAATTGTTTTAATCAAAGGTAATATGACTTAAGAAGTAGGGAAGGCAGCCAATTGGCTGTCTTTTTTGGTTATAATAGGGGCTTTTTGGTAACAAGCCATAAAGCGACGAATATGATAACCAAATTACCAGGATGGATATTGTGGGGCGGCGCTGTGCTGGCATTCAGTGCAGGCTGCGTCAATACAGCAGCATTAATGGGCTTTACTAATTTATCTGTCTCGCATGTGACGGGTAACGTTAGCTTATTTTCAGCCGCGATTGCCCATTTAGACGGCCGCAGTATTTTATATATCGGTGCGCTACTGCTGTCTTTTTTGGCAGGGGCGGTATTGAGCGGCTATGTGATTGGTCAACGGTCATTAAAATTAGGTCGGCGTTACGGCACGGCGCTTTATATTGAAGCGGCGCTGTTATTAATGAGCTACTGGTTATATCAGCAGCATGATTATTTAGGGCAGTTGGCGGCGGCAATGGCGTGCGGGTTGCAGAATGCGATGGTCGCCACTTATAGCGGCGCTGTTATTCGCACCACGCATTTGACCGGTCTAACCTCTGATATGGGCGCTGCAATCGGCAATTGGTTGGCTGGTCGTCGTATCAGTAAGCCGACACTGGGCTTTCAGGCAATTATTTGGTACAGCTTTAGCGGTGGCGGAGCGGTCGGGGCATTTTTATATGCCAAAGTCGGCTATGGGGCGTTATTTGTCCCTATCACCATTGTTTTGTGCGCGGCATTTATTTATAACTATGTGTCAGATCGTCTGCCAGAAAAAAGACAGCCAAGACGCAAAAAGCACCCATCTACTTGATGGGCGCTTTTATTTTAATGTTATTACTTACATAAGCTTAATTCTTAGATAAATTATTTCTCGTCTTCTTCGTGATTTTCATGTTCATGCAAACCTTGCATCATATCCAGTGCAGAGTCATCAGTGCGCTGTTGGTCTTTTTTGGCCAAGCCATCTTGGTTGATGTCTTTTGGTGCCATTTTAGTGGTCGAGTCCGTTTTATTTGAGTCTGTCATAAAGTACTCCTAATTATTTTTATCAACTTCCAATAAAAAACGTTATAAGAATTTAATAAGTACCGTTTATTGGTGTTTGGTTTTATAGCGACTCATTTAGTATGGGATAGCAGCATGTGCTTGTACATATACAGTGTACGCTTGTTTAGTGACGATGTGTAACGGCACCTCACACGGGTTAATGCTGGATAAGGCTGATTAGCTATAGGGGTTTAAAAGGAATATAGCTAACGAGGAAATTTATCTTGGCAACGTATTGACTAAGGTGCATTCATTTTAGTTCATTAGAAGTCACAATGCATTAAAGTCAATTTTTCACCTTTGATATAACCATATCTATTGCAAATTTAATAACCGCTTTGTTCCATCAGTTTTTTGTTATATATCTGTTATGATGTCGGCGTCTTTTTAGTGGTTGCCGATGAATGAATGGCAAATCGCTAAAAACGTCTTTATTTTAGCGTCTTTTTACACCGTCTTTGGGAAAATAAGGACATTTTATGTCAGAGCAAAAACTAGATAGCCATCTTCCGGATGATGGCAACGAGTACTTATTTACCGATACCTTTCCAAAGGGTACCGGTAAAGGACTGATAGTAGTCGCTATTGCGGCGGTTATCAGTATGATTATTTATAATGTATTGCCGTTCGATATCAATGCCAATAAAGGCCTAGCGGTGTTGTTTTTCATCGGTGTGCTGTGGCTGACAGAGGCGGTACACGTCACGATTACCGCGCTTTTAGTGGTCGTCGTCGGTGCGCTGATTGGCATTCCAGAATTCGATGCGGAAATTGGTTTACAAAGCTTTGCCAATCCGACCATTTATTTATTCTTTGGTGGTTTTGCTTTGGCTGCGGCACTACACGTGCAGCAACTCGATAAAAAAATCGCGCTAAAGATTTTATCGATGTCAGGCGGCAAACTCAGTACGGCGGTATTTTTGATATTTGGCGTGACCGCATTTTTGTCAATGTGGATATCAAATACCGCGACCGCTGCGATGATGTTGCCACTGGCACTCGGTATTTTGACCCAAGTTGACCGTGAAAAAGACCGTGGTACTTTTGTATTTGTACTGCTAGGTATTGCTTACTCAGCGAGCCTTGGTGGTTTGGGTACCATCGTTGGTTCACCGCCAAACGCCATCGCGGCAAAGGCGCTCAACATTGCCTTTGTGGACTGGATGAAGTTTGGTGTACCGATGATGCTGGTGCTATTGCCACTATTATTGGGTGCGATGTATCTGTTTCTCAAACCCAATCTCAATCGTAAAATTGTACTGGTTGAAGACGAGCCTATCGCATGGAATAAACCGCGTGTGGTTACGATTATCGTCTTTATCGTCACTGCATTAAGCTGGATATTCTCTAAGAAAATCGGTGCTGCATTGGATATTACTGATACCGATGCTGTGATTGCCTTATCAGCTGCTGCCGCTGTGGTCAGCTTGGGCTTGGTATCTTGGAAGCAAGTGTCCGATAATACCGATTGGGGCGTGCTCATGCTATTCGGTGGTGGTATTGCGCTATCGACGATTTTGAAGGTGTCAGGTGCATCTTTAGTATTGGGTGAAACGGTCGCCAATGCGCTGTCGTCAGCACCGCTTATCGTGGTGATGATTGCGGTATCAGCCTTTATTATCTTCTTGACAGAATTTGCTTCTAATACGGCTTCTGCAGCCTTGTTGGTGCCAGTATTTGCTGCTATTGCCGAGCAGATGGGTCTGCCACACGAAGTGTTGGTATTGGTCATCGGTATTGGGGCATCGTGTGCCTTTATGCTACCGGTTGCGACTCCGCCAAACGCGATTGTCTTTGGTACAGGGCTGATTAAGCAGAACGAGATGATTCGTACGGGTGTTATCCTTAATATCATTGCTACCTTTGTGGTCGGACTGTGGGCTTATTTCTTCTTAATATAGCCTAGCAATCAAGTTCATCATAACTCCTAAAACCCGATGTTTAAGCGCTTAAACATTGGGTTTTTTTATTTCTTTTTATTTGCAATGACTATATAACTAGAGCGTGTTATCGTTTTAAAGTGAGGACATGCTCTAACCATAAGTTTTATATACCTAATAAGGACTGCTTAAAATGCTAACACTGTTTATGGTGCAACTTGGTGGTCGCCCTAAAGGTCGTTTGATTGAGCAGCACGATATATTTTTTGGCGTGGCTAATGAAGTCAGCGAGTTGATAGACGATATCAATCAGCATTGGCCGGAAGTCAGAAATAAATGGCATATTGATTCGTACAGAGCGATTAGCAAAGTCGATAATTATGCGATTAAATTGGTCGAATCAAGTAGCCAAGCAGAGAGTGCTAACGGTTTAAAATTGTTTTTTATCAATTTAGGTGGCTATCAGCAAGGCAGTTTTGAGGAGTTTCATCACAAGCTACTTATCGTTGCTACTACTCAAGCGGATGCCATTAAGCAAGCAAAGCAGAGCAAGTTTTATAAGCAGTTTACCTTTAAAGATAAAGCTTCACCTTTCAACGCAGCCTCGCATATCGATGATAAGTTTGAAGTAGATATCGATGATATATACAACGTCAATGACCTTATCTCAAACGTTCAGCTGTTAATTGAGCCTATGTCTAATGATAGTCATGAGCTTGTGAATGCTGATGATAAAGAGTACGTTGGTTATCTGAGTATCAAGAATTTAAGGAAGTTAGTATAATATGGCTCTAAATATGTATTTTAAAAACGGCATCATTCGCAAAACGCGTTGCCAGATACCTGATGAGTTATTGACCACGCTTTATCAGGTTCATAATAATGCCAATTTTCCGCAATTGACGTGGTTAATTGATAATCTTTATGAAAATCCGCAGATTCAGCCTGATGTCGCTAAGTCATTAGCTGATGAGGTGGTCGCGTTTGAGAGATTAATACTTTCGTTGCACCTGCCTTTTCCTATGGTGCCACTGCAAAAGCTCCATACCTTCTTTACGGGAGCTGTGAATAGTCGACAGCTCATTCATACCAGTAACGCTTAATTTTACTCTTTAGGTTGTCTTTATTAGTTTTAGGGCGTGCTTGATGGCTTAACCATGGGCATCAAAAGAGCTATTACATTATCAATACCATCAAAGCTAGGGCTCTCAAAACTGATAAAAGATTTCAATGTGTCAACCAAGCGCTATAACCATCTTGAATCATGCCCAAATTACCCCCATAATCTAACCACTTCCAAATAATAAATAGCCTAAGTAAATATGCCCAATACTTCTAAAAATGTCTCAGAAATGCCTACTGAAAACACCGCCAATGAACGAAACGCCAGTGCCCTTAGCCCCAATCAGTCAAGTAATGAATCAAGTAAAATTGCAAACTTAGATAATGATGACTCAAATCTTACGGCAAACACTGATAATGCATCTTTGCAAGCTAAAGTTGCCGCTGATGATTTACCTGTTTTAGCTAAAGATAGCTATTTTCTTAGCCGCTTAGAGCGTGAGCTGGCGCGGGCTGCTGTGGCTAACAATAAGATAGATAAAAAAGATGCTAGTAAAGCAGAAGATGGGCTAGCTAAAAAACGTGCCCAATATGACAAAATAAAAACCCGCTCACAGCAAGCGGTGCAGGCACGTATGGATAGCATTCCAGACAAATTGGCTGAAAAGCTGAATCTTGATTTGCCCGTGAGTCAACGTGCTGATGATTTAATCCAAGCTATTATTGATAACCAAGTGATTATTGTCGCAGGCGAGACGGGCTCTGGTAAGACGACGCAATTGCCGAAATTGGCGATGTTGGCAGGTCGCGGTATTACGGGGCAAATAGGGCATACCCAACCTCGACGACTGGCTGCTAGAAGTGTGGCAAACCGTATCGCTGAAGAATTGGGCGAGCAGCTCGGTAATACGGTCAGCTTTAAGATTCGCTTTAATGATCAAGGCACAGCGCAATCTGTCGTGAAGCTCATGACAGATGGTATTTTGCTGGCGGAATTGGGCCATGATCGGTTTTTAAGTAAGTACGACACCATTATTATTGATGAAGCCCATGAGCGTAGCTTAAACATTGACTTTATTATGGGTTACCTAAAAAAGCTATTACCCAAGCGCCCTGATTTAAAAGTCATTATTACCTCTGCAACCCTTGATACTAAGCGTTTTAGCGAATACTTTAGTCGTTATGATAATAAGCTCAAGCGTAATGTGCCTGCGCCGATTTTTAATGTTGAGGGTCGTAGTTTTCCCGTAGAAGTTCGTTATCGTCCGTTGACAGATGAGCCAGTAAACAGCTCGGATGATGACAGCTATGATGATTTTGAAGAGAATCTGCCACGTGCGGTCGTTGCCGCAGTGGAAGAATGCTTTAGTGATGCACAAAATAAAGGTCATGCTGATCAAGCAGATATCTTGATATTTGCGGCGACAGAAGCTGAAATTCGTGAGCTCCAAGAGGTGCTTGAGCGTCATGGTCCAAAACATACCGAAGTGCTGCCACTATTTGCACGGCAGACTTACGAAGAGCAACAGCGTATCTTTCAACCGTCAGGTCGTGGTCGGCGTATCGTTATCGCGACCAACGTTGCCGAGACTGCGCTGACCGTACCCGGCATTCGCTATGTGATTGACTTAGGATTTGCGCGGATATCACGCTATTCGTATCGCTCACGCGTACAGCGTTTACCGATCGAAGCCATCTCACAAGCAGCAGCCAATCAGCGTAAAGGTCGCTGTGGTCGTGTTGCGCCGGGTGTTTGTATCCGTCTTTATAGTGAAGAGGACTTTACCGGTCGTCCAGAATTTACGGAACCTGAAATTTTACGGACCAATCTTGCATCCGTTATTTTACAGATGGCCAATCTGCGCTTAGGTAGTGTTGATGATTTTGCCTTTATTGAGCCACCTGATAGCCGTTTGGTGACTGATGGGCATAAATTACTCGATGAATTGGGCGCGATTACTTCTAAAAACGAAGCCTCTTCTGCTAAGCAAACCAACAAGCCCAAAAAAGGTCTTGATCATCTGGTTCTGACACCGACTGGGCAAAAAATGGCACGTATGCCAATCGACCCAAGGCTGGCACGTATGTTGGTTGCTGGTTCTGACTTTGATTGTATCCGTGAAATGCTCATTGTCGTTGCGGCGCTTGCCGTACAAGATCCGCGTGAGCGTCCGGTAAATAAGCGCCAGCAAGCCGATCAAAAGCATGCTGAGTTTCGCCAAGATGACTCCGACTTTCTATTTTATTTAAGCCTCTGGAAAGCACTGTTTGAAAAAGACGAAGACGGCAACAAACTGTCTGGTAATCAGCGTAAGAATTTTACCAAGAAAAACTATCTGAGCTTCCCGCGTGTCCGTGAATGGAGCCAAACCCATCGCCAGCTGGTACAAATGGTCACTGAGCTTAAGTTGACTGATGTTAAGGATGCAAAAACTGCTGATAAAGGTAGTAATAAAAATGCTTCGTTAGAGAATGTTACGAGTGACCCTACTGCGATTGAAGATGAAGAACTCAAAGCCGTTAAATATGCCAATTTACATCGCGCATTACTAACAGGATTATTGTCTACGATTGCGCATAAAACTGAAAATCGCGGTGAGTATCTTGCTGCGCGCCAGCAAAAAGCCAAAATATTCCCAGCCAGTACGGTGTTTAAACAAGTACCGCCTTGGGTCATGGCTTTTGAAGTGGTTGAAACCTCGCAAGTGTTTATGCGCACCGTTGCCAAAATTGAGCCGGAATGGATTATCTCAGCGGCAGGTGACTTATTAAAATATCACTACTTTGAGCCGCATTGGTCGAAGAAGACGGGGCGAGTTAAAGCCTATGCGCAAATTAGTTTATTTGGTCTGATTATTATCAGTAAGCAGCTGACCAACTATGAGCAAGTCAACTTAGCTGAGTCGCGGGAAATCTTTATCCGTGATGGTTTGGTGACTGGTAATTTAGGTCGGCAAGCGCCGTTTTTACAGCATAATATGGACAAAATTGCTGATATTGAACGCATTGAAGACAAATTGCGTCGCCGTGATTTATTGGTTGATGAAGAAGCACTGTATCAGTTTTATGATAAAAAAATCCCCGAACATATTGCCAGCCGCAAAGCGTTTGAGGATTGGCGTGCCGAGATAGAGAAAAATGATGCTAAGCATCTATTCTTTACCGATGATGACGTGCTTAATAGCCAAGCGCCAACCACAGGCGATTTCCCAGAAGTGTGGAAATTGGGTGATTTAAAATTACCGCTACGCTATGTCTTTGATCCGTCAAGCGATGATGATGGCGTGACCATTCGTGTGCCACTGGTGGCGCTACCGCAGCTCGATGCGATTGAGCTATTGTGGGGCGTGCCCGGTTGGCGCTATGAGCTGGTATTACAATTGCTCAAGTCATTGCCCAAAGACATTCGCCGTCAAATTGTACCGATTCCTGACACCGCCGATAGCTTGTTCGATGAATTGCAGCCCGCTGGTGGTCAAGGACTGCTTAAGCAGCTTTGCCAAGCCCTAAATCGTCGCGGCATTATGTCGGTGACACCAGATAGTTTTAATCCTGCTAGTATTGATCGCTATTTGCAGCCGCAAATCTGCGTTGTTGATGACAAAAATCGCATTATCGAAAAAGGTCGTGACCTGCAAACGCTGCAAATTCGCCACGCTTCTGAAACCCGCCAAGCGGTGAACGAGCAGCAAGGCACGCACACCGAATTCCCTGAGCATTTTGCCTTTAGCAAAAACCATCATAGCGCAGGCGTGGTGATGAAGCAGTTTGCTGCCTTGGTCGCAGACGCGTCAGGTGAAGCGGTATCGATTCATCAATATACCGATGTCAATGCGGCGTTGCAGGCGCACCGTATCGGGGTTTTAACTTTGATAAAAGGTAAGCTTGGCGCCAAGAAAAAACAGCTGACCAGTCAAATTGATAAGATATTCAAATTGGCATTTGCGCCACTTGGGGATATGGAGAAGCTAAAAACCATCGTTATCGATGCGGCATTGGATGCGGCGCTTGAAGAGCATTATGTGTTATTTGATCATAGTGCTGATTTACCTGAAAGTGCTGATGATACTGCCATAGCCCTTGCTGAAGAATTGCCTTTCACGCCAGAAGAGTATGAAAAAACCTTGGAAGTAGTGGCAGGCAACTTCCTATTAACCGGTCAAAACGTGATAAAAACGCTTAAAAATGTCTATACCCGTTGGCAGCGTATCCGTCAGAGTTTACTCATGCTTGATAGAGAAATATTTGGCGAGTCTATCGAAGATATCGAAGATCAGCTAGAGGACTTGCAATTGGCTGACTTTGTTTATCGCATGGATTATAGCCATTGGCAGCAGTATCCACGCTATCTGGAGGCGCTGGAGATTCGTATCGAACGCCTTGAGCATAATATTGAATCCGACCTTGAAGGTGTCTATGCCCTTGATGTGCACATGGAGCGGCTAGCAAATCGTGCCAACGATAAAGCCATCAGCGAGTATCGCTGGATGGTTGAGGAATATCGCATTCAGCTCTTCGCGCAACCGATGAAAACCCGCATGGCGGTATCACCGAAGCGTCTAAGCAAGATATGGGATAAAATGAGTTAAGGCTCGATTTGAGCTTTAAAAGTTGATAATTGACAACCTATGACAATTATCTTGTATAGCTCTTCATTCTAATCGATAATATTTGATTAAAATGAAGAGCTATTATTGTTTTACACCAAATTTTTCTGGGCTTTACACAATAGATTGATGTAATTTTTTTAGCAGGATAAAAAATAATGATTAAATTTAGACTGATAATATTAGGATTTGCATCAACTATATTTATTATTACGGGCTGTGATGAAACACAAGCCAGTAATAATAAAAACGTGAAGGAATTGACGCCAACAAGCGTGCAAAAAGAAGTGCAGTTACGGGGCGACTTCAAAAGAAGCTTTGAGGTTTATGAGTTGGCCTCTAATGACATCACTTACTACGTGTCAGATCCAAAGCAATTATTAATGAAAGATTCGAAGAGTTTCAATCAAAAAGGCTATTACAAATATTTCGAAACTTGCGTCGTTGGCAAAATCAGTTCTATTGGTAAATATGGCCCTCTAGGCAAATATCAAAATCAAATAACTGTCCGTGAAATTTGCGTGTAGTTTTGATAGTGCAAGTTATTGAATGGATGCACCTTCCAATTCTAAGTAACTAACCCTCATTATCAATAAAAAAAGGCCAGATTAGCAATCGCTAACCCAGCCTGTTTATTTAACTAAAGACAGATTATAGCAAGGCTCTAACCTTTGGATATACCATATTGGCAGGAGACAAGATATCATCTAGCGTCTCTTTATCCATCAGTTTTTCTTCTAATACGATGTCATACACACTACCACCAGTCTCTTGTGCTCTTCTTGCGACAAAAGAAGACGCATCATAACCAAGATGCGGATTCAGCGCAGTGACCAGTCCGATATTATTGAATACCTCGACGCTACACGCCTCGTTATTCATCATCAAGCCATCGATACAGCGGGTAGCAAACATCTCACAGATATTGGCCAGCATGCTCATACCGGTAAACAAGTTAAAGGCAATCACTGGCTCAAAAACGTTGAGCTGTAGCTGACCATTTTCTGACGCCATAGCGATAGTATGATCGATACCCATCACATGGAAGCAAGCTTGATTGACCACTTCTGGGATAACAGGGTTTACTTTACCCGGCATAATCGAGCTACCAGGCTGCATTTCAGGCAAGCGATATTGCGCCAAACCAGCACGCGGACCTGAAGACTGCAAACGTAAGTCATGAGCAATCTTAGATAAACGGGCGGCAAAAAGACGCAAGTTGCCAGACAGTGCAACATAAGCACTGGTGTCTTGCGTCGCTTCAATCAAGTCTTCAGCGATATAATAAGGTCTGCCAGTCAGCTCTGATAAGCTCTTGGCAACTTCTTCAGAATAACCCGCTGGGGCATTCAAACCGGTACCAATCGCTGTACCACCCATATTGATTTCATGAAATAGCGCGCGAGTAGCTTCGATGCGCTCCATCTCTTTTTTTATCATGGTTGCAAAGGCATTAAACTCTTGACCTGCCGTCATAGGTACCGCATCTTGTAAATGCGTGCGACCCATTTTTAATTGATCGGCAAGCTCAACGCTTTTTTTCTTCAGGCTTGTGTGCAATATAGCCATCTTATCTAACAGGCGCACGCAATAATCGTCCAAAGCGACATTCATCGCCGTAGGGTAGGCGTCGTTGGTCGATTGTGACAGGTTGACATCGTTATTTGGATGCACATGCTGATAATCGCCTTTTTCATAACCGAGGATTTCTAGTGCTCGATTAGCAATCACCTCATTGGCGTTCATATTGGTTGACGTACCTGCGCCGCCTTGGAACATATCTACGATAAACTGGTCGTGATATTTATTATCGATTAAGTCATCGCACGCTGCTGCAATAGCGTCTTTAACCGTGTCATTTAGTACGCCTACTTTGTTATTGGCGATAGCCGCCGCTTTTTTAACGGTAGCAAAAGCACGAATAAAGGTAGAAAACTGAATTAAGCGCACACCACTGACGGTGAAGTTTTCAAAAGCACGTAAAGTTTGGATGCCATAGTAAGCATCAGCAGGGACGTCACGATAGCCGAGTAGATCATGTTCTTGGCGAGTAGCAGTAGTCATTCAATAAAATTCCTTTCAATAAAAAGCCCTGATTAAGACGCAGTGAGACCGTCATTTATTAAAATGACAGTGGTTGCATCACATTGGTAAATCAATTCAATCAACATTCAAGCATAAGCCTTTTACAAGGCGATTAATAATGAATATTTATTGTATTATGCATAATAAAACAAAAAAGTTTATATCATAAACGGTTGATGATAAATGCTTGTGATTAGGCAAATGGGCTGAGCCATATGCTTAACTGCCGTGCAATGCTAACCCAAGTCCTCACCCTTAATTCAGATTACACTCAATCAAGTAGGGCAAGTAAGCTATGTAAGTATGGTAGGGTAAGTGGTTAGCGATGATAATTACTGATATAAGCACGAGTAAAAATATAGGCAAGTATCTACTGTACTATGTTTAGACGATTAAAGCGATAAGGCGTTGCACCTTATGCCTTATAAATTATCAAGCAAAGATGAGGCGTTCTGTCTTTTCTCTAATGATTACGCTAAATATTCAGGTTTCAGGTTTCAGGTTTCAGGTTTAGGGTTTTGCTCTTATATTTTCCGTAAGTACGCCCATACCATAAAACAAGAAGGCGATAAGCGTCAAGGCGACGATAAATGGCGTCAACAGCCAAATCACAATATTGATTAATAATGACGATAATAAGCCATTAAAGATAATCGTATGAGGCGCGATAAAGTCTGAAACGACATCGACGGCACGCTTAGCAATCGGGAAGAGTAGGGTGCTGATGGCCAAAATATAGATATATTTTGCAAAGTCAGGATTGCTTGATAGGACAATGAAGTGAAATCCCAAGTAATACATAATACCTAATGCCCAACATTTGAGAGTGTAGCTTAAACGAATCATGTGACTTCCTCCCTAATATACTTGCGATTTTCTACTCCATTAAAAGCACGTCAATAAATGCGGAATAATGAATATATTATATATGTTATATTATGAATACATGGGTAAAGTCAATGGTTTTCTACACTCACTGTTTATTTGCTCGCTATTCATATACATATTTTATAAATAGCCTAAGCAAAAATATACTAAAGGAATGAGATATGTGGAACGAGCGCTATAACGAAGCAGAGTATATCTTTGGTACCGAACCTAATGATTTTTTAAGAGATACATTTAAGGAAATAGCAGCAGGTGGCAAGGTTTTATGTTTGGCTGAAGGCGAAGGTAGAAATGCGGTATTTTTGGCAGAGCAAGGCTACGAAGTGACCGCCATGGATATGTCTGAAGTAGGTTTGAATAAGGCATTAAAGCTGGCGCAAGATAGAGGCGTGGAGATTAAGACGCAGGTTGCCGATTTAGCCAACTATGAGTTTGGCGAAGCACAGTGGGATGGTATCGTTGCTATCTGGGCACATTTGCCTACAGCCATACGCCAGCAAGTTCACGCTCAGATTGTAACAGCGTTAAAGCCGAATGGGGTATTTCTCCTTGAGGCTTATACCGAACAGCAGCTAACCATGGATGCTGTCGGCGGACCTCCTGCAACGCAAAAAGAGAGCTTTGGTTCGTTAGCAGTCTTGCGTGCCGAGCTGGCAGAGCTAGAAGAAATAACGGGTATCGAAAAGCAGCGCATGATTTCTGAAGGTACGCGCCATCAAGGTTTGAGTGCGGTGGTACAGTTTGTTGCCAAAAAAACAGATAAACATAAATTTAAACGCTAATTCATAAACGTTATTGTCAGTTGTGATAATACAGATAATGACTATATTTATGGGTATAAATGACGGGCTGACGATTCATTTCAATTGTTTAATTCTAAGTATTTAATTCTAATTGCTTAATTACAAGTATTTAATCATAAGTACTTAATTTTAGGCATACAATTCACCGCTCGGACTGATGCCAAATAGCCGTTTATATTCTCGGCTAAACTGGCTCGGGCTTTCATAACCGACTTGCATGGCGATTTGCGATATCTGAGAGTCATTTGCCTGAATCAGACGCCGGGCTTCCATGAGTCGCAGACTCTTTTGATATTGTAACGGGCTTAACTGAGTAATTTCTTTGAAATGATGATGAAACCCCGAAACACTCATGCCGCAGCGACTGGCCAATTCCTCTACAACAACTGCCTCATTTAGATGCGTCTTTATCCAATCGGTAGCTTGGGTGATACGGTGCGTATGGCTGCCATTGACTACCAGTTGGCGTAGTGTATTGCCTTGCTCTGCTATGAGCAGGCGATAGTAAATCTCTTTCTGAATTAATGAAGCAAGAAAGTCGATATCGTCTGGATAATCAAGCAAGTGTATAAGGCGCTCAAATGCTCCCAGTATGGTGCTGTCTAATTGCCATTTTATTCCTAAGTGATTAGCAGGCTTAAGTGCTTCGGGCTGTTTGGGCGGTATTTTTGCTAAAACCTCACCAATCATGGCAAGGTTTAATTTCATAGACAGCACGATAACCGGATGCTCTACCGATGCGTGCTTTATATGCATGCTTAAAGGAATATTGACCGGACAAAACATCAGATTGCTCTTATCAAACTTTTGGCAATCTGCACCTAAATAAATCTCACGTGCGCCTTGCAAGACGATACAAATACTGGGTTCTTGGATATAACTGACGGCTTTACTGGGTTTATCTGCACAGTAAAAAAATAAGCCTGAAATAGCAGATTCAATGGTTTGGTTTCTAGGCAAGAGGGAGAGTAGTTGCTCAATAGTTGATTGGTTCATTAGGCTTTCTTATTTTATTTAATTGCTCGATACTATAGATATTTGTAGAATTAGGCAAGACGTTTGGAGCTATGTTCTAACGGATTGTCCTGCATACTCCTATAATAGCTTTATTGGAAATGACCAAGCGCTATTACTAATGCAAGCGTTAATAGTAGCGTTAAGCACAATAAACTATCTAAAATATAGCTGAGGAATCAATCATGAAAATATTTTATAAAACTCGCGCCACTGCAACCGGTGGTCGTTCTGGACATACGGATCTTGACGATGGCTCATTAGGTTTTGATTTGGTCTCGTTTCAAGAAATGGACAAAGAGGGCGTCAATCCAGAGCAGCTTTTTGCCATGGGTTACGCCGCTTGTTTCGATAGCGCGTTAAACCTGACAGCTCAACAAATGAAATTGCCAATCACTGCCTCAAAAACTTCTACCCAAGTTGGTATTGGCATGAAAGCTGATGGCAGCTATAACTTAGATATCGATCTGTATATCGAAGTATCTGGTATCGATGAAGCACAAGCGCAAACGCTTATCGAAGCCGCTCATCAAGTTGCCCATACTCTAATGCCACACGTGGCAATGTAGACGCACGCTTGCATGTGACTGTGGTTTAATGGCTTTAATTTAATCATTGCTCTAATAACTATAAATAAATATAAAAATGACATGGCTTTCAATTGCTTGAGTATATAGCGTATTCAAGCAATTTTTTTATTTCACATAAAAGATGGTACGCATAAAAAAGAGCCAGTAGTTTGACTACTGGCTCTTTTGTTTTAAATAGATTTTTTTAAATAGATTTGAATAAGAATACGGATTTTATTCAAATAACTATTATGCCTTTAACTACCATGCATTATTTATATTTATAATTTGCAGTTAACTTGGTACTCTTGACCGTTGTCTGATTTGATGGTCATGATGCCAAAATCAGCTTTGGTGTGCCAATCATAAGTGGTTTTAGGGTTCACATCGTTGACATAACGAGCGCCAGAACCTGATACCGCTTGCTTCATGGTGATTTTTGCGTTGGTCAAACCAACTTTAGGCAAGGTAACGTTTAGGTTAGCAGCTTGACCGTTTGCAGTGTATGCAGCAGTTACTTGACCGTTGTCTTCACAAGTAAATGATTGAACCACTTGCTGAGAATTGGTCGTTGGTGTAGTAGTGGTCGGTGCGCTGGTTGCACAAGCAGCTAGTAATACAGCAAAAGGCGCTACGGCTAATAATTTTTTCATAATATCTCTCAATGTCTATCAAAATTGGTGTGAATTTTATTTGTTACGCTAGGCGGTATAATACAACAAAAAATGTAATTTCGTGTTGTGGTTCGAGCTTAGGAAAGTAACATCGGCTAGCGGATTTATGACTGAAATCCATGACTGGTCAAGCTTTGCTTGCTATCAGCCTGTTATATCTCTGCTATCAAACTTTTGTTTTTTCTTGCTTTTTATTTAAGACAAATACCAATACTGCACTCAAGATAACCGAGCTTGCGATAATAAACTCTAAGGTGAGCTGCTCGGACAAAAACACCACACCCATAATTGCTGCCAGTACAGGGACACAAAGTTGCACTACCGCAGATTGGGTGGTTTTTAGCAGCGGCATGGCCACATACCACATACTGTAGCCGATGCCAGAGGCGATAGCACCTGACGCGACCGCCAGCATGACGCCTGTCATGCTTATGGTTGAGAGGTAACTCATACCGATCAGTGCCAATATCGGCACAGCAACTAAGCTTCTTAAAAAGTTAAAGCCCGTCGTTCTCAAGGGCGATACGCAGGTTTTGCCGCGTATACTATAGATACCCCAAGCAGCACCACTAACTGCCATCATCAGCGCGCCAGATAAGGAAGGCGTTGCCGCGGACGGCAGCATCAAGTAGACAAAGCCTATCAATGCTATCAAAAGCGCTAGACACTGTATGCGGTTGAGTGGCTCTTTATTATAAACTCCCCAACCAATCATCGTGAGCTGCACAACTGCAAACAAAATAAGCGCGCCCGTGCCGGTATCAAGCGCTTGGTAAGCCATTGAAAAACACAGCGCATAAACCACTAAGCTGATAGCACTGAGCCAATCGCCTTTGTCTGTTAAGGCAGCAGGGTCAAAGTTGCCCGTCTGTTTTAGAGTAGTTCGCTTTAGGCTGTTTTGTTTTAAACTGTTTCGTCTTAAATAGTGAGCTTGTGCCATTATGATTAGCCCAAGGCAAGCGGCGCCGCTGAGCAAGCGGATAGCGGTAAAATTCCAAGCATCAATCGCACCGTCTGCCAATGCCATTCTACAAAGCAATGAGTTGGCGGCAAAGGCTATTAAGGCGGTTATCGTATATAAGGCAGCTTTCAAAATAATTCCTACAATCATTAACAGAGTTTTTGCATAAAATAGAGCAGCGTTAAGCAAAGCAGTATGTGTTAAGCACAGAAGTACGTTGAGCAATTTTGCTGCGCTAATCCTGCCAAAAAATAATAACAAGGAAAAACACATGGATTGGGCAAGTATCTTTATTTATGACACCACATGGGCATTTGCCGCCGAAATACTCATACGCGTCATTGTGATGTTTACGCTTATTATTTTGTTTTTACGTTTTACCGGTAAGCGCGGCGTGCGGCAGCTGTCTATCTTTGAGCTGACAATTATCTTATCGCTTGGCTCTATCGCTGGTGACCCGATGTTCACCGAGGACTTGCCGATTATCCAAGCGGTACTGATTATGAGTACGGTGATTGTGCTTTATCGCTTGTGTACGTGGGCGATGATGAAATTCCAAGCTTTTGAAGACTTGCTAGAAGGGAGGGCGATTTATATTGTCGACGACAGTATGTTGGTTCTTGATAAGATAAAAAAGGGCGAAATGTCGCACGATGAGTTTTTTGCTGAAATGCGCCAGCAAGGGGTTGAGCATCTAGGGCAAGTGCGTACCGGCTTACTTGAGACAGATGGTGAATTTAGTTTATTGTTATGTTCGCCTGAGGACACTTGCTATGGCTTGCCGCTTTTCCCTAAGCAGTATCAGCCTGTCGAACAGATAGAGCCAGATGTGCATTATGCTTGTATGTATTGCGGCTATGTGGACTTTATCTCAAATCCCAATCAAGTATGCCAACGCTGTCAGAATGACTGTAAAAACTGGGCGAAAGCGTTAAATAACGAAATTGTTAGATAGTTTTAGATAGTTAGCGACACAGCATTTAACCATCTTTGTTAAACAACCTGACTGCGTTAAATAGCCTAAGTATTTTTATTTGCTAAAATCATACTAATGACGTTAATATTTTTACCACTTGCTGAACCCGTTCTTCTCTATCACCACCGATACGTTGAAAAGCCTTGTTATGCAAGGTCAATTGACTAGCAAAATAAGCGCTGATATCTTCGCGTTGATGCGGGCTATCACGCAAATCATCGGCAACCCATGGAATATCAACGTCGGTTAAGAGTATTAAATCATGATGGTGTGCTAATGCCGCTTGGGTAAGCGCCTCAGGGCAATCGCCATAATACCAGTTGGAATACACCATCAGCTCAAATAGACTGGTATCACAGAATAAGTAGCTACTATCAGACGTTTGCGCGGCTTGCTGAGCGAGTTTGTTTTCTAATTCAATCTGACCTTGCGCGATAGGCAATAAATCATCCCAAGTACAGGTCAGCTGCTCATTATCCCATTTTGCTTGCAGATAAGTGCGCATATATTCTGGCACCCATGGACAGCCAAAATGCGCGGCCAAATCGCGGCATAACGTGGTTTTGCCGGTACTTTCTGCCCCCAGTATGGCGACATTAATAACGGATTTAGGCGTATGCTGCGTGAGATTGCAGGCGGTAGCGTCGTTGCCATTCATAATATGCCCAGATTGCAATAAGAGTGAACACTACATATTGTAGCGCCGTAAAAGTCAGACCTTTATAAAAGTACAGCGGTACGGAAATAGCATCGGCGATAATCCAAAGTAGCCAGTGCTCAATTTTGCGCCGTGCCATCAGCCACATTGCCATTAAAAACAGCGCCGTGGTCAGCATATCGGTGTAATCAACCCACGTAAATAAATGCAAGCCCAATACCGCGCCATCAAAGCTAAAGTTATTATTGATGACGGGTCTAAAATAATAGACCAAAGCAACAAAAGCTATGGTCGCCGCCGCCAGTGCGCTTAATATGGGCACATCTTTTTTGCTTAAATGTTCAACTTCAATAGCATATTGAGCATCCGTATTTTGCCCGCGCTCATCTTGCGGCTGGCTGGTTGGATTTATATAATCCTGATGCTTTTTAATTTCTATATTGTTTTTATTTTGCGTCCAGTTTATCCAACCATAGATACTCATGACGCTGTAATAAGCATTGATAAACATATCACCGAATAATTGCCATTTCCACAGCAGATAGACAAAGATGGCGGTGCTGACCAGCCCAATAGGAAAAACCAAAATATTGGTCTTGCTGGCAAGTAAAACGCTACTTACCCCAAAGATTACCGCAATCAATTCTAAGGCAATAAATAGGGTCGGGTAGTCGGCATATTGCCCGAATAGCCAGTTTAGGAGTTCCGCCATTGCTATTCCAAAGTCAAAAAGTAAAAAGAAAAGGTGGATAATATCAGTTAAGTTGATAAAAATTTAACAAGTCCGTGGCAATTAATGTCAATGAGTGGCAGTCAGCCACAGCCGAAGGCACTTATATTGGATAAAATAACGCGATAAAGCCATGCTAATCAACGCTGATTATAGCGCAGCTGTTGGGAAATGAAGCCAATCTTTACTTATTCTCGTCAAGAAGCTGATTATTTGTAACAAAGTATTAGAAAAATTATATTATTCAGGCATAATAAAGGCACTTATTTTAAGTTTACAGTTATTCACCGAAAATTAGACGACTGTTGTTTTCTCCACTTTTATGCTTATTGCAAGCACCATCGTAGTAGACAAGGAAGCGCATCATGACGACTTGTATCACGGGCACTGGCCTGTATATTCCCCCTTATAGCATCAGTAATGAAGAGCTGGTTGATTCATTTAACCAATATGTTGAAAATTATAATGCCAAGCATGCCGATGAGATTGAAGCAGGAACGGTTACTGCGCTTCAGCCTTCATCAGCGGCCTTTATCGAAAAAGTCTCAGGCATCAAATCACGTTATGTGATGGAAAAAGACGGTATCTTAGATCCTGAAATCATGGCACCGGTCATCCCTTACCGCAATTTGGGTGAAGAGCTGTCTATCATGGCAGAAATGGGCACGGCAGCGCTAAAAGATGCGCTAGCTGACGCAGGTTTAGAGGCCAATGATTTAGATGGTATTATTCTTGCCTGCTCAAATTTTCAGCGTACTTATCCTGCGGTTTCTATCGAGATTCAGGATGCCATCGGTATGGTTGGTGGTTTTGCTTATGATATGAACGTGGCTTGTAGTGCGGCGACTTTTGGTCTATCGCAAGCCCATGGCTCAATCGTGTCGGGTCTTGCTAAACGCGTTGCTGTGGTCAACGTTGAGATTACCTCAGCGCATCTAAACTGGCGCAACCGTGATAGCCACTTTATCTTTGGTGATGTGGCAACCGCTTCAATCGTTGAAGAGCTAGACACGCCAAAAGGCTATGAGATTTTAAACGCCAAGCTGTTTACCCAGTTTTCGACCAACATTAAAAACGAATATGGCTTTATGGACCGCTCTGAGTTCCTAGCGGCGCAAACTGAGATGTATCCGGATATCAAAGAGCCGGTCACCGATAAGCTGTTTTTGCAAAATGGCCGTAAAGTATTCCGTGAAGTCTGTCCAAAGGTTTCTGAGATTATTACTGAGCATTTGCATGACAATGAGCTGCAAGCTAGTGACATCAAGATGATGTGGCTACACCAAGCCAATGCCAATATGCTTGATTTAATCTTGCGCACAGTCGTTGGACGTGATGCCGATAAAGCCATTGTTCCAAGTGTTATTGATGAATTTGCCAATACCAGCTCTGCCAGTCCGATGATTGTTTTCCATCGTTATAAAGATGCGCTAGAATCTGGCGACTTGGGCGTGATTTGCTCATTTGGTGCAGGTTACTCCATCGGTTCAGTGTTGGTTCGTAAAGTTTAATATTTCGTTAAAATTTTCTGATAACCATAATAGCCGCAAAAATAGCTAAGAGTTTTCTTAGCTATTTTTTTATGTCCGCTATTTATAGCTTTTCTGGACTGTTTTTGTGCGCTATGTTTACTGATTTCTTATTGGCCGCAGAGCTATGGGCTAATATGAAGCTATGGGCTAATATTTAGGCATAATTTGCGATAAAACAGCCAGTTTGCGAATATTATGGCAAGATTGCTTAGAGGTTTTAAATTAAGCGCAAAAATTTGCTATAATCACTCTCTTATTTTACTCATTTTAAAAAAGTCCTTTTATGAAAGAATCCTTACGCCTGCGTTTAGACCAGATGGTAGACCGTTATGAAGAGGTCACCGCCTTATTATCAGACCCGAGTGTCATCAGCGATAATAATAAGTTCCGTGAATTGTCGGTTGAGCATAGTGACTTGATGGATATCACTACTTTATGGCAGAACTATGTGCGTGCAGAAACGGATCAAGCGGATGCAGAGGCGATGCTGGCGGAAGCTTCAGACCCTGAAATGAAAGAGATGATGCAGGACGAGATTGACAGTGCCCGTGACACCATTGTCGAGATGGAAGAAGCGCTTAACGTCATGATGTTGCCAAAAGATCCTAACGATAAAGTGCCTGCTTTCTTGGAAATTCGTGCGGGAACGGGCGGTGATGAAGCGGCGATTTTCTCTGGTGACTTGTTCCGTATGTATCAAAAGTATGCCCAAACTCAAGGCTGGACGGTAGATATTCTGTCGGCTAATGAGGGTGAACATGGCGGCTATAAAGAGATTATTACCCGTGTGTCGGGCAATAGCGTTTATGGTCGTTTAAAGTTTGAATCAGGCGCTCACCGCGTACAGCGTGTCCCTGAAACCGAAAGCCAAGGTCGTGTCCATACCTCGGCTTGTACGGTTGCGGTTATGCCAGAGGTTGAGATTGATGATACGGTTGATATCAATCCTGCAGACATTAAAATGGATACCTTCCGCTCAAGTGGCGCCGGTGGTCAGCACGTTAACACCACCGACTCTGCGGTACGTTTGACGCACATTCCGACCGGTACCGTGGTAGAGTGTCAACAAGAACGCAGTCAGCACAAAAACCGTGCGCATGCGATGAAAATGCTGGTGTCCAAAATCCAACAAGCAAAAGTACAAGCGCAGGTCGATGTGGCGGACTCAATACGTCGCGACTTGGTCGGTAGCGGCGATCGCTCAGAGCGTATCCGTACTTATAACTTCCCGCAAGGTCGTATGACTGACCATCGAATCAACCTGACCTTATATAAGCTTGATTCGATTATGGAAGGTGACTTGGATGAAATCCTTGATGCACTGTTACGCGAGCACCAAGCAGACTTGATGGCCAGTATCGGCGGCGGTGATTAAGACAGTTAACGGTTAAAAGCTGATTAAGTTAAAAGCCGTAAACCATGCCGATAAGCCAGTTATTTATAATAGTAAAACTAAGGTAGTGATTATGATAAATGACTGGTTAGCTTCAAAACAATCCTTTAATGGCATGGTGTTAATTATATTGGCTATGCTTATGGCGTTTTGGTTATCTGCTTGTAGCGTAACGCCCGCGACTTCGACAGCGCCACCAATACCATCGTCTTCTGAGAGCACCGCATCCGCTGAAACAGCTGATCCATTGACTTACCAAGCATGCGTATATCCGCCTAATGAGCTGGTACAAGCTTGTGAGGTAAAAGGTGGAACGTTTTTGCAACAAGGTAGGCTTGGCTGTTATCAGTGTGTGCTGTCTTATAGCGATGCTGGCAAGGTTTGCCAAGATGGTTCTGACTGCCAAGGACAATGCAAAAACACGGGTGAATTTATAGATTCACAGGCCAACAATCAAACAGGGCAATGCGCCAGTGATAGCAGCACGTTTGGCTGTTATCAAACGATTGAAAAGGGCGTGGCACAGCCTGCTATTTGTGTTGATTAGTTCTAGCGCTTTTTAGTATGAAAAATCAATAAGTATTATTGAGCTTCCTTATTTATATGTTTTATTTGAACGTCTTATTTTAATTTACTTCGTTTATTCCTTTAATTATCTAATAATTTTGAGAGTATTATGTCAAAGCACAACAATCAAAACCAGAATCAAGAGCAAGCCCCAGAAGACGCGAACGAGCTGATTGCTCAACTACAAGCTAAGCTAGATGAAATCACCGCGTCAGGTAAGCAGCCTTATCCTAATACCTTTAAGCGCACAGATTACGCTCAGGATTTGCAAACGGCTTTTGATGGTATCTCAAAGCAAGAAATCGAAGATAAAATTGCCAACGGTGAAAAAACTCAGGTAAACGTTGCCGGTCGCGTGATGCTAAACCGTGGGGCGTTTATTGTTATTCAAGATATGACCGGTCGTATTCAGCTATATGTGGCACGCAAACAGTTAGATCCAGAGACATTGGCGACGATTAAATCGCTAGATTTGGGTGATATCGTTGGCGTATCTGGTTATATCGGTCGTTCTGGAAAAGGCGACTTATATGTCCATATCGAAGAGTTTACTCTGCTGACAAAAGCACTACGTCCGATGCCAAATAAGTTCCATGGCTTAGCCGATGTAGAAGCGCGCTACCGCAATCGCCATCTTGATTTGATGACCAATGAGACGACTCGCGACACCTTTGTGATACGTAGTCAGGTTATCAGCGGTATCCGCAAGTTTATGTTGAATGAGCGTTTTATGGAAGTTGAAACGCCTATGATGCATCCTATCCCAGGTGGCGCGGTTGCGCGTCCGTTTGTGACCCATCATAACGCTTTAGATATGCCGTTATATCTGCGTATTGCGCCTGAGCTTTATCTAAAACGCCTGGTGGTTGGTGGTTTTGAGAAAGTGTTTGAGATTAACCGTAGCTTCCGTAATGAAGGCGTGTCAACCCGTCATAATCCTGAATTTACCATGATTGAGTTTTATCAGGCGTATGCTGACTATCATGACTTGATGGATTTGACCGAGCGCTTATTTAACGAATTGGCGATGGACATTTTGGGCACCACTGAGCTGACTTATCAAGAGGAAGCAATTAGCCTAAAAGCGCCTTTTGAGCGTCTGTCGATGTCTGATGCGATTGCTAAGTATGCAGAAAACTTCGATATGGCACGCATTAATGACCGTGACTATCTTGCAGAATATGCTTCAACGACCCTTAAACAACAAGTAAAAGACGTCTTTGGTGTTGGCAAATTGCAGACTATTATTTTTGAAGAAACTGCTGAGCATCAGCTACGTCAGCCGACTTTTATTACAGAATACCCTGCTGAAACGTCGCCACTGGCACGCCGTAACGATGACAATCCTGAGATTACCGATCGCTTTGAGCTATTTATCGGTGGTCGTGAGTTGGCGAATGGCTTTAGTGAACTTAATGATCCTGCCGATCAAGCTGAGCGCTTCCATGGTCAAGTCGCTGAAAAAGACGCTGGCGATGATGAAGCGATGCATTTTGATGAAGAATATATCGAAGCCTTATCTTATGGCTTACCGCCAACAGCAGGTGAGGGTATTGGTATCGATCGCTTGGTGATGCTATTTACGGACTCGGCCAGTATTCGTGATGTGATTTTATTCCCGCATATGCGCCGCAAGCATGAAAGCTAGACTGCTTTACTTGCCATAAATCCACGCTGGGACTAAACTGAACATAAGAAGGCTCTTTCTACTTTTAACGGAATGGTCTCAAGTTCTTTATGAGACCTTATGTATAGGGATATTATGGACACTCAGCAAGTACCAGCGTCGATTTGGCAGCAGATGATTCAGCAGAATTTTTTATCTTTGTACGACTTAACCCCAGACAAAATCACTGACCCTGAGTATCTTCAGGGTTATGATTTTGTTTTTGAGTTTTCTAATGCCGTGGTCTACCTTATTGTCAATGATGTGACGATACAGGCTGATAGGCAGGATATCGATAGTGCTCAGGTGCGTACGTGGAGAAAAGACGTTGTCAATCAACTGATTAAGCAACATGCTCAGCTGTATCTTAAAAATGATAAGGCGCTTGCCTATAAAGATGAATCTAAAAACAAATCTAAAAATGAATCGGCATCTGACACAACGGCAGACAAGGCGATTTATTTTATTGGTTTGACCGCACTTTCGGTTCAGCATCAAGACATTGCTGAAAAAAACAGCGCTCAGAGTACTTATCACAATAGCTATCAGAATAGTTATCGTAATAACCACCAGAGTAAGCCTGCAGAGGCGGTCTCTTATGCGGTTGGCTATGAATATGGCAGTCAGTTTTTTGCGGAAGACTGTGTGCTAGATTTGGACGATGAAGAAAGTGTCCTACAAGTATTCAGCTATCAGAACTTCACTGAGATACTCAAGCAATTGGTGACGCCCAGTGATTTGACGGCATTTCTAGACTTTCACCGCGGTAAGCTGACTGGGTTTGAAGCGTTTCAAGATGAATCAACCTTGCTTGTACAGTTTTTGCAGTCGCCAGACTTTCATCAAAGGGCGATTAAAGTTCAAGAACAATTAGTCAGCCATGACTTGATAGCGCAGATTGAACCACGATTGTTAAAAGCGGCAGAGCCTGAGCAAGCGGAATTTGCTAAAGCATTGATGGCAGAGATTCAAAAGAACACGCGCATGTGGTATCAGCTTTTTAATAGCTTAGTCAGAGAGCGTTATGACGCCGGTACGCCACTACCAAAAGAGCAGGTTGATATTTTGGTCGACGAGTCGATGTATACCTATGCTTGTTTGGTAGAAAAAATCTTGGCTCACAGGACGATTGACCAAGATTCACGCTGGAATGGTTATGTGCGCCATGAGCATTCTTATAATGTTTTTGGGCGTCATTATCTGATGGTGTTTTATGCGCAAGATGATAACAGCTCGTTAAGTGCCGATAAGGTACGTGCCGGTCATCAAGATTTATTATTTGAGCTTAATGCCCAAATGCAGCAACCTGTTATGCAAGATCTGTTTTTGATCGGTGTCGACGTTAGACCTTGTGAAAATAGCGTGAATACTGAGGTTCATCTTGACGCATTTCATCAGCATGGCTCGCTTATCGATGCCAATACCCAGCGTTTATACCAACAGTTGGCTGAGCTGCGAGCTCAATCATAACCTATTCTAAAATCCAGTTTTGATGCTTAGCTTCAATATTTAGCTTTGCTATCTGGTTTTAATAATTGGCTTTGATATCCGTTTTAAGGTAAATCGCTGATTTGATGCTTTATTTATATTACTACTCACATTGGCATTCATTATGACGCAGCAATATCAAGTTTTAGCGCGCAAATATCGCCCCAAAAACTTTCACGAGTTGATTGGACAATCACACGTCTCACAAGCACTGATTAATGCGATTGATTATAATCGTCTGCATCACGCTTATCTATTTACCGGTACGCGCGGTGTCGGTAAGACCACTATCGCGCGTATTTTGTCTAAATGCTTAAACTGCGATACCGGTATTACCAGCACCCCATGTGGCGTCTGTGATAATTGCGTGGCGATTGATCAAGGGCGTTTTATTGATTTGATCGAGATTGATGCCGCCTCTCGTACCAAAGTTGAAGACACGCGCGAGCTCCTTGATAATGTCCCTTATGCGCCAAGCCAAGGTCGTTATAAAGTGTACCTGATTGATGAGGTGCATATGCTGTCGACACACAGCTTTAATGCGCTGCTTAAAACCTTGGAAGAGCCACCTGAGCATGTAAAGTTCCTGTTGGCCACTACTGATCCGCAAAAGCTGCCCATCACGATTATCTCGCGTTGTTTACAGTTTGTGCTGCGTCCTTTATCGCAAAGTTTACTCAGTGAACATCTAGCCAATATTTTAACCCAAGAGCAGGTAGGTTATACACAGCCTGCGCTTTGGCAATTGGCCAGTGCCGCAAAAGGTTCAGTTCGTGATGCGTTATCATTGACCGACCAAGCGATTGCTTTTGGGCAAGGTGCATTAGATGATGTGACGGTTAATGCCATGCTTGGCTTAATTGATGCGGCTGATTTGGTGCGTTTAATCACAGATATTTATAATCATGATAAATCAGCGGTTGCCACTCATATCGAGCAGATGCGTGCACAAATGGTCGATGCGACCAGTATGTTTGATGGCTTGGCTGAGCTGTTACATCAATTGGCATTGACGCAACTGTTACCTGAAGTTGCTCTTAACGTAAACGAGGCACAAGCACAGCAGATTAATCAGCTTGCGCAGCATATGAGTCCTGACGTCTTACAGCTATATTATGAAATCGTAGTGCAAGCACGTGAAGGCGTTAAACTTGCTAGCACACCGATGCAAGCGCTTGAGATGTGTATTTTACGTTTGTTGGCTTTTCGCCCTTTGCCCGTTGATGAGATTTTAGCGAACCTACCTGATAGCACCATACCACCAAGCTCTATACCATCTAATCCTGAATTACCTAGTCCTACCGCTTCGATAGAAACAGTGATTTCTACTACTTCGACAGCTGAATCCAATACAGCATCAATAAATGCCAATACTAGTGAGCCATTAAATACTAACGCGCTTTTAAATACTAATGAGCATTTAGCATCAGCGTCTTTATTAGTGTCAACATCAGCCGTAATATCAGAGTCCTTATTAGAATCGCAGCCAGAACAGCAGTTAGAACCGCAGTTAGAGCCAATAGCGGAATCAATACTGCCGCTACAAGATTATGATGCTGATTATCCGACCCCAAATCAAAATGAGGTCGAGTCATTTAACGTAAGCTATGATAATGCGGAATTGAGTCAATATGATGGTTATAGTCATAGCCATGATGAAAGGTTAGATTTAATAGATAGCAACGTTAGCTCTGAACCTGTTGTTGAGCCTAAACCTGTTGTTGAGCCTGAACCTGTTGTTGAGCCTGAACCTGTTGTTGAGCCTGAACCTGTTGTTGAGCCTGAACCTGTTGTTGAGCCTGAACCTGTTGTTGAGCCTGAACCTGTTGTTGAGCCTGAACCTGTTGTTGAGCCTGACGCAAATGATTCTCAATTAACTGCGCAAGCTGATGATCCGCGTACCTTGTTACGTTGCGCCCCGCAACCGTTGACGGGCGAGTGGACGCCAGACAAATGGGATTATTGGTTACAATGTGCGCGTGAAGCTGGTAGTTTGGCGCCAGATGAGTTGGCGCTGGCACGTCAAGGTATGATGACTGGCTACTGTAATGATAAAGCTGTCTTTGTCACCGCAGTGGATAGCAAGCATCTACAAGCCACCTTTCAGCAGCTGGCGGCAAAACTGCAAGAACAATTTACGCAAGCAGACATCAGCTTGCAGATAGATGGCAGCATTATGCAAGCCGACGATAAGACGCCTGAGCGTCGTCAACAAAAACGCCTCATACAAGCCCGAGCAGTGGCAGAGTCTAGATTGCTCAATACGCCCGTTATGCAATATTTGACTGAGCGCGGCGAAGGAAAAATGGGCAAAGTTCAGTTATATTAAACAATCAGTAGTTTTATAATGGTTGTTATTTTAATAGTTAGATAATTACTAAACCTATTATAGTGAATAAAATATCAAGGCGAGATTATGTTATCGCCTTGATATTTTTGGTTTTATTAAGCAGTAAATCTGCTTTATTGACCGTCAGAGGTATATTAAAAAACTGTAAGATTTATGATAATCGGCTATAATGGTTAAGTTATATTAAAAACTAAAAAGCAGCTTAGGTGAGAATATGTTAGATAATTTACGTGGTATGGCTGTGTTTGCCAGTGTGGTCGGACACGGCTCTTTTAGTGGTTCAGCTCGTGAACTGGGTATTACAACCAGTGCGGTTAGTCAGCAGATACGTTCTTTAGAAAATGAGCTGGGCGTGGTGCTCCTGCATCGCTCAACTCGTAAGCTTAGCTTAACAGAAGCGGGTGCCAGCTTTTATGAAGCGGCAAAAGACGTGGTTAGCGCTGCTGAGCAAGGACGTATCAAGGTCAATCAATTACGTGATGAGCTGGCTGGTAGCTTGCGTATTGCAACGACGCCTGAGCTGGGTGTACATCATATTTTACCGGCATTATCGACTTGGATGTCTGCGCACGACGACCTTAGCATTACGTATTTCGCCGACAATCATTATATCGATATGATCGATGAGCGCATTGATATTGCGGTACGTATGAGCCCAAATATCAATGATTCAACGTTAAGCAATCATCCGTTATCTGATGTGCGTCAATTGTTGGTTGCTTCACCGCAATATTTACGTCAACATAAAAAGATTGAAACCCCAAAAGATTTGGTAGACCATCAATTGATTTGCATCGATCTTATGAAAGATGCCAATCACTTAGAGCTGTCTCAAACAGAAACGGGTAAAAAAACCCGCATTAAGATGAATTCACGTATTCATACCAATAACGTCTTTATGGCGATGACCTTGGCAAAAGAAGGTCATGGCTTGATTCGAATCATGGAAATGGACGTCAAAAAAGAGCTTGAAAACGGCAATTTAGTCGAAGTTTTGACTGGCTATCAGCTGCCAAGTTTCGTGTTATATGCCGTCACTTTAAACCGTGATCAGCAGCCTGCAAAAATCACCCGCTGCTTAGAGGTATTAAAAAAGTACTTTCATGCCAATTAAGCTAAGCGTTTAATAACGTTTACTTTAAAGCACTGTTAAATTACTTTTAAAGTGTTAAAAAGCAAAAAGCCTATAGATAACTTATCTATAGGCTTTTTTAGCTTTAAACTTTGATTAAATCAATCGTTTAAAATGAAGGCTTTAATAAATTAACCAAGCGCTCAACCACTTGTGAGCTTTCATCACGGGTCATATTCAGTGGCGGCAATAGACGAATCACATGCCCACCAGTGACATTGATGATAAGTTTCTGCTCATCACGGGCACGGTCAACCAATTTGCTACAGTCCATCTCGTCAGGGAGCGCGATACCAATCATCATTCCAGCGCCGCGAGTGCTGACGCCATATTGTCCAAGCGCCTCAACCACACCATCACGGATAAACTGTCCTTCGGTGACGGCATTGTCCATGATATCGCCATTGGCAAGCACCTCATAAACGCTATGTACCACGCGACTTGCTAATGGCGTGCCACCATAGGTTGAGCCGTGACTACCGGCGCCAAACAAGCCATTGGCGCGACCACGCACCATGCAAGCGCCTACTGGAAAGCCATTACCTAAGCCTTTGGCAGTGGTTAATACATCAGGGCGAGCATTGCTATGCTGATAAGCAAAGTATTTGCCCGTACGACCGTTACCGGTTTGTACTTCATCGAGCATAAATAACCAATTATGGCTATCGCATACAGCTTGTAATTGCTCAAGGTAAGTAAAGCCATTCGCTGCTGTATTCAAACCACCTTCGCCTTGGATAGGCTCGACAAATACCGCACAGATATCATCATGGTCTTGAGCTGCTTGTTCAATCGCGGCGATATCGCCAAAGGGCACACGGATAAAGTCTTCATCCAAGGTATAAAAACCTTCACGTGCTTTAGGGTTGGCAGTTGCTGATAACGACAGCAAGGTACGCCCATGAAAAGAATGTTCCATGACGATGACTTTTGGACGTTTAAAACCTTGCTGATGCGCATAGAGTCGTGCCAATTTTAATGCCGCTTCGTTGGCTTCAGCGCCACTATTGGCAAAGAATACGCTGTCCATTTGTGCGGCATTACATAGGGCTTCGCCAGCGCGCTCTTGCCAATCAATACCAAATAAATTGCTGGTATGCACCAAGGTTGCTGCTTGCTGCTGAATAGCTTCAGTCAGCTTTGGATGACAGTGTCCTAAGCCGCATACTGCGATACCCGTCAAGGCATCTAAGTAAGGTGTCTCATCTTTGGTATAAAGCCAACTGCCTGAACCGCGGGTGAAGCTGATTGGTTGACGATTATAAGTGGGCATCAGGTAAGTAGCAGACATGTAAAACATCCTTGGGATAATAAAGAGTTAAAGGGTTAAAAGTTTAACGGAAATAATTAGATGGTTAGAGCTCATCAGAAAATGGCGTCGATTCGGCAGGTAAGGTGTATTCTTCACTTGCCCAAGCGCCTAAGTCGATAAGCTTGCAGTGATGACTACAAAATGGCTTATATTTATTGTCTTGCCAAGCAGTTTGGTTGCCGCATTCTGGACAAGGATAGGTTTTCGGTAAGGGGTTGGTATTGTGGTCGCTGTTGCTAGAAGTAGATTCAGTCATAATAAAAGTGGGTATATCCTATGGGCTATCAACAAATGCTGTCATTGACAACAGCACTGCTCATCAATAGCGAGTATGAATAAAGGTTGTAAAACCAAAACGTCATCTAACGATAATCATTAATTGCACTGAGCAATTAATGATTATCGTTAGATGAGCACAGTCGTTATATTACTATTGCGCTGGATTGACTATATAATAGCATGTGGTCGAATAATGACAAATGACAAATACCTTAAGGGTAGTAGATGACTCATAATCTTGAGCTTTCACATCAGCAGCCGCGTGCCTTTCAACCACAAAAACTCTCAGCCCCACGTGGTTTTATAGTGCCCGATATATTGATCAACGCTGAGCTGCCTTTGGTGTTAGAGATTGGCGCAGGGAAGGGCAAGCATGCCCTTAGCTTCGCACTGCAACATCCTGATAAGCACCTGATAGCTATAGAGCGCACACGTAATAAGTTCGATGCCTTTGCCAAATTGGCAGCGCAGCAGAAATCAAGCAATCTAAACGCGATTCATGCTGATGCCATTGCTTGGATTGTCCATGCCATTGCGCCAAACAGTATCGAGCGTATCTTTATATTATATCCCAATCCTGAACAACATAACCCTAACCAGCAGTGGTTAAACATGCCTTTTTTTGAGTTCTTACTTTCTCGTTTGCAGATAGGTGGAGAAGTGGTGCTGGCGACCAATATAGAAGCATATATGGATAATGCAGAGCAGCAAGCCAATGTGGTCTGGTGCCTACCGAATACGCGTCATAAAGTAGCTAGCGATAGTCAGCGCACACACTTTGAGGTTAAATACTTGGCGCGCGGTGAAACTTGCTGGCAGCTAAACATGCGTAAGCCTGAAGGTTATAAAACCAGATTTGATACATGGCAAGCGAGCAGTGAAGCATAGCAAGATAAATAGCCTAAGCAAATAAAAAATACATAAAAAAGACCGCCACAAAAGGGCGGTCCAAAAAATATCACTTTCTCACCTTACAAAAAAGGCTTTACCAGTTTATTAGAATCCGTATGCGCATCTAGCACTGTCAAGAACGTATAAGCACCAATAAATTTTCTACTGATAAACATAAATTCTTTAGGCGGCAGATTGAACTCGAAAGACTGCATTGCTCGCGTCGCATCGTTTGAGAGGCGAGTATGCAATTTACTGTTTGCCCAAATATAACGCTGCTGCTCATCCAAACAATCAAGAGGAATATCCGGATTCAATGCCGGGTCACTAAAAGGTTCGGTGGCCAATAAAAACAATGAGGCAATATCAGAGCGGACTTTATCACTCATGCTATCAAAGAAATCATAACCGGTCATAGCACGTTTCATTGCTTGATGGTCATGACGATATCCGGCGCGCAATAACCCGTGCGCAATCGTCAGTAGGTTGTTATCGAATTGGCGAATGGCTCCGAAATCTAGCAACACCAGTTTATCGATTTCGTGTTCGTCAGTAGCGACACGAACGAGGTAATTACCAAAGTTTGGATCCGTCTGCATCTCGCCCCAAACAAAAATCTCTTGCATCATGATTTCGATGGCCGCTTGCCCGATGGCATTGCGGCGCTCATGTGGCAATAATTGCAGCGCCTCAGAGACAACGGTAATACCTGGCTCATAAGACATGCATAACAAGCGTTTAGTTGAATAAGTGCGATTAATTTTGGGAACGATATAACGCGGGTCGTCAAATAAGCGCTCATAAAAACGCTCTGTGGTCGCAGCTTCCGCTTCATAGTCAACTTCATGATGTAGCAGGTCGCGTATTTCTTCAAACCACGCATCGAGTGCACGTGTCTGCGGCACGATATTACTGACTTTTAATAAACGCTTAAATAAAGCCAAGTCAGAATTGATGGCATCCGCCACACCAGGGTATTGGATTTTTAACACCACTTGTTCGCCCGTCGCCAATACGGTTGCACGATGAACTTGGGCGAGGGAAGCGGTACCGATAGGAATAGGGTCGACGTCAAGCTCATTTAATTTGGCGCCCAATAACTGCTGTAATGTCTGCTCGATTTTTGGCCACGCTAAAGTTGCCGTATCATCATTGAGCGTTTGCAAGGCGCGCGTGATTTCGGGTGGCAGTATATGCTCGCCATAAATCGCCAGCATTTGACCAATTTTTACCACCGACCCTTTTAATTTACCCAGCTCTTCTGCCAGATAATTGGCCTGTTCTTCCATAAAAATTTGATTACGCGCCGTACGGGCTTCTTTGTCCAAAAACATACCAGACACACTATTACCAGCCCAACGACGACCGATATTTAAGGAAGTTTTAGCAATAGACATCCGACGCTCAAACCCTGACGTTTTTAGGCTGTCGATGGATTGTCTGTTATTAGACTGCTTATTATTAGAAGGTCTAGAAGTATCGTTTGCCATAAATATAATCATTCATCTGGTTGCTGTTGATTTGCGGGTTCAAAACCGACAATACAAGGGAGATGCGACGTACTGGT
>NZ_CAJHBF010000015.1:0-90998 GCF_904846565.1 Psychrobacter sp. CMS30
GACTCATCCCGTTTATTGTGAATCAGTAGCGCAGCAATCGCATCGCTGCCTTGAATGCGGTAACCCTTACTGTGAGTGGAAATGTCCGGTACATAATTACATTCCCAATTGGCTTAAATTGGCGAGTGAAGGTCAGATATTTCAGGCGGCAGAATTGTGCCACCGTACCAATACTTTGCCTGAGGTTTGTGGACGTGTCTGCCCGCAAGACCGCTTATGTGAAGGCGCTTGTACCTTAAACGACGGCTTTGGCGCGGTGACTATTGGCAATGTTGAGAAGTATATCAACGACACCGCTTTTGCCCTTGGCTGGCGTCCTGATATGTCCGATGTGATTTGGACGGACAAAAAAGTCGCTATTATTGGCGCTGGTCCAGCAGGTTTGGGCTGCGCAGATATCTTAGTCAGAAATGGTGTAACACCTGTTATTTTTGATAAACGCCCAGAAATTGGCGGCTTATTAACCTTTGGTATTCCAGAATTTAAGATGGAAAAAGACGTCATGCGCAACCGCCGTGTCATCTTTGAAGGCATGGGCATGGAGTTTCGTTTAGAGACAGAAATCGGTACTGATGTCAGCATTGATGAGCTGCTAAGCGAGTATGATGCGGTATTTATGGGTATGGGTACTTATACCTATATGCGTGGCGGCTTTGCTGGTGAAGAGCTAGAGGGCGTCTATGATGCGCTAGATTACCTGATTGCCAACGTCAATCGCTGTAACGACTGGGAGAAAAATCCAGAAGAATATATCGATTTAAAAGGTAAGAAAGTGGTGGTGCTAGGCGGCGGTGATACGGCGATGGACTGTAACCGTACCAGTATCCGTCAAGGGGCGCAGCAAGTGGTTTGTGCTTATCGCCGCGATGAAGAAAATATGCCAGGCTCCCGCCGCGAAGTGGTCAATGCGCGCGAAGAGGGTGTTGAGTTTTTATTCAACCGTCAACCGACAGAAATTATTGGTTTAAATGGCAAAGTAAACGCGGTCAAAGTGATTACCACTCATCTAGGCGCGCCTGACAACCGTGGTCGCCAGCGCCCCGAGCCCATTCCCAATTCAGAAGAAATTATCCCATGTGATGCGGTTATTTTGGCCTTTGGTTTCCGTCCTAGCCCTGCTGATTGGTTTGCAGGGCAGCAAATCACGATGGACAGCTCGGGTCGGGTCGTAGCCGCCGAAAAACAAACCTTTAAATTTCAAACCAGTAACCCCAAAATATTTGCTGGTGGTGATATGGTACGCGGCTCTGATTTGGTCGTGACCGCTATTTGGGAAGGTCGTGAAGCGGCGGAAGGTATTCTAGATTTCTTAGAGGTATAGCATTTGGCTCTAGCAATAGCTAAAGGCTCTTAGCCAGACGTTCTCAGCTAAGCACTATCTTGGCGTGCTTTTTTGTTGTTATGTGCTAGCATGTTTTGACCTTTAACGTCTTTTATCTTTTAATAGATGAAAGGCGTTATTTTTTGACCCTTGCTTTATTATCGCTTTATCAATAGTTAAGCTAGCAGTTATTATTTAACCGCATTTTTATTCATTTATTTTTATTCATTTATTATAAGAGACAGCCTGCGTGAAACCGACTTTTTGGCAACGATTTACTGCACCGTTTGTGGAGCCATATGCCCGCTATCAGCATGCGGATATTTTGCATGCCATACGTTTGGGTGTGGCCGTGCTGATTGCACTGTTGTTAAATGAGTTCACGCACTTGCCGCATGGCGAGTGGACGACCATTACCGTGTTTGTGATATTGGGCTTATTGCAATATCAAGGGGCGATTTATACCAAGGCCAAAGAGCGCATACTCGGCACTTTACTTGGGGTGGTGGTCGGGCTGAGTTTCTTATGGCTGATCCAAGATACGGGTCATTGGCTATGGTTATATTACGGGCTGATTGGTATTATCAGTGGCATTATTGGTTATGTGGCGGTCAAGCAGCTGGGCTATATTGGTCTGTTGACAGGGATTACGATGCTGATGATTGTTTCAAGCCCTGATCATAGTAATATTGCCCAAGATGGTTTATATCGCGCCTTTAATATCTTACTTGGCGCAGGGGTGGCGGTAGCAGCGACGTTAATCCTACCGCTTAAATCGACGTTAATGTGGCGGTTTTTATTGGCAAGCAATCTTGAAACCTGCAGTAATTTGTACGCTGGAGTTGGCAATCATATTGATGCGGAAGTTTTGGTACCTAAGCCATTTAAATATAGTAAGGCGACCAGTTCAGCTAGCATTATTTATCCAAAGAGCAGCTCTGTACCAGATACACCCGTTAATAAATCTTTGGTAAAGGCGCTACAAAAAATCAATAAGCGCTTGCTTGCCGTGCGCCCGCATATCGCCGCGACAGCCAGTGAATCAGGGATTGAAAAAGAAACACTAGAGACCATTCAGCGTACCCATCGTAATATTATTGGTACGATTGATTTACTGTTAAGTGCCGCGCCGCGCTTGGCCAATATTGAAATTGACGATGAAAATCATATTTTGCTTATCCATTATCAGCATGAATTAACGCAAGCGATGCAGCATATGGCGGCGGTATTACGTAGCCCAAACGATGAGGTATTTCGTCCTATTACACGCATTGCGGTATCAGAATATCCAAGTGTAGAAAATTTGGGCTTTGAGTGGCAAGGCTATTTTTGGTTAACTCAAACTTTACAACTACAACTGCAGCGGCTCAGTGATTTGCTACAAACCACCAAGCCGCAATGGTTTGCCGCCTCAGGTCTGCGTTATCAGCGCCGCGAGCAGCGCCGTATTGAGCATAAAGGTAGCGAAACTGATTTGCATTTATAAATAGAAAAATAAATAAAAGACAAATAAAAAACGCTGACTCTATAAGGTCAGCGTTTTTTTATAGCCATATTTGCTAAAAACAGCTAATAACCATCAGCCATTAATAATCATATTTTAACAAACAATGATTAACGACCGGTTTTTAGCTTATCCCAATACTGCTGATACACTTGCAAGGCTTCATCACCGACATCTTCTTGGAATTCAGCTTTTGCTAGCACATCTTTGCTTGGATAAATGGTTGGATTGTTTCTAACCTCTTCTGGCATCATCTCACGCGCGGCGATATTAGGCGAGGCATAACCAATCTCTTCGCTGACGATTTTAGAGTTCTCAGGACGCAGTAAGTAGTCAATAAATTTGTGTGCTGCATCGACCTGTTTGGCGTTTTTGGGAATCACAAAGTTATCCATCCATAAGATAGCGCCCTCAGTTGGATATTTATATACCAAGCTGGTCAAGCCTTCGTTATTGGCAATGATAGCTTCACCATTCCAACTCATACCAACCGTGGTTTCGCCTTCCATATACGGCATGCGCGAGGCATCGGAGTTAAAGGTTTTTACATTTGGCATCAAGGTCGTCAGCTTCTCATAAGCGGCTTTGATTTCGTCAGGGTTTTTACTATTACCTGAATAGCCAAGGGTTAATAGCGCCATGCCAAACACTTCGCGCATGTCATTCATCAGCATCACTTGACCTTTATATTCAGGACGCCATAAGTCATTCCAGCTATTTACGGTCGCAGGATCGACCGCTTCGCCATTGATGGCAAGACCGGTGCTACCCCACATGTAAGGAATCGAGTATTTGTTTTCTGGGTCAACTTTAGTATTGGTGAATGAGGTATCAAGATTCTTAAAGTTGCTTAATTTTGATTTATCCAGCTCTTGTAGCAACCCTTCTTTGGCCATTTTTTCGACATAATAGGTCGATGGAATCGCTAAATCATATTGGCTAGAGTCATCAAGCAATTTAAGCTTGGCGTACATGGCTTCGTTAGAGTCAAAGGTGGTGTAATTGACCCGAATGCCCGTCTCTTCGGTAAAGCCGTCGAGGATTTCCTGCGGCATATATTCAGACCAGTTATACAAATTAAGCGTTTCTGTACTGGCAGTTGTACCGTCAGCTGCCGCATTGTCAGAATTGCTGCAGCTGGCAAGTGCAAGTCCGACTGTCACCGCTAAAAGCGCTTTTGGCAGTATACGAGCGGCAGGGTGGGATGATGATAAATGGGTCAAAATATCTCTCCTAAATAAGAATGATGCAAATGAGTAAAAGTTAGATGGTAGATAGTTAATGCTAAGTGTTGAATACTAAGTGTTAAATACTAAATATAAGCTATCGAGCCAAATGTAAAACTATTATGGCTATGATTGTGAATAATTTAAAGGGTAAGGATGCAACCGATATTCATACCACTATTAAGGCTCATGCTGATAACTGGCTAAGAATTATTTACAAGTAATAGTATGAGGTTTTCCGCTAAACTTTTGTAAGATAATAAGCACAAATAATCATGTTATGATGGGCGCTGGTTTATTTTTCAGCCTCCACTTAACAACATAGTTTATATAAAACAAATAGATTAACCATAACACAATAATAAAGGATGCAACATCATGACTCAGAGTAACCCACTGATTCCAGCGCTGCTCACGGATAAAGTCGCTATCGTCACTGGCGCTAGTCGCGGACTTGGCGCTCAGATTGCAGAGCAAATGGCAGCAGCAGGCGCATGCATTTGCGTCAATTATCTTAGTAGTAAAGGCGCTACCGACCAAGTGGTTGCCGATATCATTGCCGCAGGTGGTCAAGCATTTGCTTATCAAGCTGATGTTAGCGATTTAGCACAAATGCAAGCGCTGGCGGCTGAAGTGGTTGCGCGTTATGGTCGCATTGATATATTGGTCAATAATGCCTTGCCAAGTTATCAGTTTAATCCGAGTGCCGACTATACCAGTATCGAAACCGTCAAATGGGCGCATTTTTCGCAGCAGCTTGACGGTATTGTTAAAGGTGCGGTCAATAGCGTGCAAGCGGTACTACCACAAATGAAAACGCAAAAAATGGGCAAGATTATCAATATCTCGACCAATCTTGTTTATAATCCGGTGGTCACTTATTACGACTATACCACTGCCAAATCTGCATTGATTGGGCTGACGCGTAACTTGGCTGCGGAGCTTGGACAATACGGCATCCGCGTTAACTTGCTGGCAGGTGGATTGCTACAAACCACGGATGCGAGCCGTTTAACGACTGAAGAGGTCTTTGATTATATCGCCACCACCACGCCATTACGACAAGCAACCTCGGTGGCTGACTTTGCCAATTCGGTGCTATTAATGGCGTCTGATTTGAGCTTGGCCATCACCGGACAGTCTATCGCTGTCGATGGTGGTTTGACGATGCCTTAAGGCTTTGAGGTCATGATGCTTTGATGCCGTGATATCTAAACGTTGATAAAAATAGCAAGATAAAATAAAAAACAAGCGCAGTTCTAACCATATTGATTAAATAAGAGATAGAGGAATAAGATGAATAACCGTAAACGAGCTGGAATCATCGCCGCAGTAATTGGGATGGTCGCTTTTATGATGATGTTCCATGCTGGCTCACCGACGCCTATCTTAAACTGGCCGGTGGAAACCTATATGGGCTTGGCATTTACCATTGGTTGGCTGAGTAGTGTGCCTAATTGGCTGGCCTATGTACTGGCAGCGCTGGTGCTTATCCTGATGGTCGTCGGCTTTTATAAAATTGGTGGCTGGGTTTATAGTCTGATGACAAGGAAGCGTTAAGTCCTTTTTTGCTCTATATTTAATTATTCAGATAGTTATATGCGGCATTATTCTTGCGACCAGCTGTGAGTTATCAACCAAAAATTAGCAATGACTAGAAAAAAACCCTTGTCAGCGATTGGCAAGGGGTTTTTTTGGTTATAAAGATAAACGCTATGACTACTTTCTCTTAAGATTCTTATACTTACGATGCTACCTTAAATTGTTCAAGCACTGCTTGTATTCCGTCCTCTTCAATCGTGCCAGTGACGAAATCTGCGCGCTCGATTAGTGCGGGCTGAGCATCGCCCATCGCTACTGCATAGCCGACTAAATCAAACATCTCTAAATCATTCATGCCATCACCGAACGCCATGCATTCACGTGCATCTACGCCATAATACTGACAGACGTCTTTGATACCGCGTGCTTTAGAGGCGTTTGCTGGCAGAATATCTGCGCCAATATGATGCCAATGTACCAGCTTTAAATCGTCCTCTGCAAAGTCGATATCTTGCATCTTCTCTTCTGGATTGTTAAAAAATACTGAGCATTGATAAACCGTATTTGCCTTATGATAATCTGGGTCAAGAATAGAGTTTGGCGTTATGGCGTTGTATTCACGCAAGCGGGCGTTTTCACCGGACCATGCGATATGCGTCGCCGAGTCGAACTTATGAATCAGCTCGCTTGTTTCACATAACTGGACGATTTTGTCCGTCTGCTTAGCAGATAAAGGGTAATGACTGATGACACCCTTATTATCAAAGCTATATTGCCCATTCATACAAATAATCGCATCTAAGACATCAGCTTCAAACAAAGCTAAAATATCTGCTGGCAATATCGCTTTAGAGCGTCCCGTCGAAATTACCAATTTAATATCAGTTTTGGCAAGCGCTTCAAGGGTCGCTTGGTTGTGCGCGGCGATAACACCGTTACGGCTAAGCGTATCGTCGATGTCAAAAAATATCACTTTCGGCACTGGCAATGTATGCTTCATACTGGCTGTCGCCGCCTTATCTACAATAAACATGAGTATCCTTTATATTTGAAAAACGACTATTTAGGTAATTAGAGCAGGTGTTGAGAGTCGTTGAGATTTGCTTAATAATTTTAAGTATTATCGCTAATAATGTAGTTTGTATTTATTAATAAGTATTCAATTTTATATGACTAAGAATACAGCAATAGGGTGGTTGTGACTCATTTATGTAGCGCTTTTATAACGATAAATGCCTTCATATTTAGAAGGCGCTGGCCAGCAAACGGTTGATTTTATACTTTTTGACTTTATATAAGATCTAAATAAAAATAGCATTTCTTTTAGTATTCTTAATAAATATATAAAATGCAAACTTGCCCGATAAGGACAGCATAATGAGCTTATCTACCGAAAATAATATGAGCCAAAAAGCCTTAGACGATGATTTATTTACTTTGTCGCCGCGTCATCCTGACAGTCGGCTTGAAACGGATTGGTTGTTCTTATTCAACAAGCTACCGCCAGATCAATGGTTTAGCGCAGATTATGCTTACAAAACATCGGGCTGGCTAAAAGTACATACTAACATACGCAAGCGTCAGCGTATCTTGACACAGATTAGTGAGGCTTATCAATCTGGCGAGTACGACTGGGCAGCGTATCGCTCGCAGATGCTTAAGCGTATCAATATGCATATCCTTAAATTGCATCAACATCATGGCGTCGAGGATGAGGGGTTTTTCCCTGAGTTTATTCGGATGTATCCGCAGCTACAGGCAGGGTTTGAGATATTGGGTCGCGACCATGTGCGCTTGGATGCGCTACTCGATAAGTTGCAAGTGCAAAACGATACGTTGGCGAGAAGTGAGGTTGAGGATAAGGCGCTGGCAGCGCAATTACATCAAACCTTGGTGGAGGCGACCGATTTACTCTCGCAGCATCTGACCGATGAGGAAGATTTAGTGATTCCGATTTTGGGGTTGAGGCAGGGTTAGGGGTTGAATATTGCGCCTTTAAAGATAGAGTGCGCCCAGCTCACCATTTCCATATGTTATCAATCTTATCTAAAACCCTCTTGCACTTAGAAAAAGCAGTGTCTTGTTGTCTCTTAGCTCAGGCTAATGGTGAGCTTATAATTTTTTCATTATTGGTCGTGGTTTGGGTTGTCTTTGCTATTAATAAATCAAGATTGTATCTACGATAGCTATAAGCCTAAGAAATCATGATATCTGATAAAGAAATCGGTCAAAATCCAAAAATATTATTGATTATATTTCATCATAAAGTGTATCTTGGTTTAGATAAGTATTTTACAAATAAGGTTTTTTATGCAGATAACGACGAGCCATACTCCAGAAAGCAAAAAAAGAAATGGCGAGCATATTCTTATCAACATGACATATATCGCCAAAAATGTCGACCTAGATTCGGGAATCGAGCTGACTCGTGCATTTGAGTATTGGCGAAGATATTTTGAAGAAAACAATATAGTTTCAGCTTTAGTCATTAGTGAAGGTTATTTCGTTCAAAGTTTTCAAGGTACAAGGCCTGCTATCAATATTGCCTTAGGAAAAATACTTGACAAGCATTCAACCATTTTCCCTAATATTGTTAATATAGAGGAAATTGAATCGCGTCAATGGAATGGGTTTTTAGTTAAATATCTAACATCAAGCGCTGAAGATGAAGAATATGCCCTAAAAAGCTTCTCAGCAGGTTCTGACTATAATCCCTATCTCATGACAAGTAATCAGATTGAAAGCTTTTTGACAGCAGTTTTTGCAGATACCGAATCCAGCAAGTTTTAGACGAGTATTATCTTTTCACTATAATGGTCATCTGTTTGAGCTTGCCTAAAAAAGCCGTCTATACCTTGTGTATAGGCGGCTTTTTGTTAAGAATATTGTGAGCTTTAAATGTTAGAGACTAAAGTGCGAAGTATAGATATTATCACCCAACCTCAACACTCGTCACATTCTGAAAGCCTCTTGGTAGCTGCCCACCACGATTACCGCGAGTGCCCGTATAATTGGCTAAATCATTGGGTTTTAGCGTCACATGACGTTTACCAGCAGTAATAATTAAGCTGTCTTGTTGACTGAGTGGCGTGATGGCAAGCACCTCTTCACCGTCTTTTAATTTGATCAGCTTATTACCTTTACCACGAGCCTGTTCAGGCAAATCATCAAGGGCAAATATCAATAGATATCCTGCATTGGTCACGACAGCAACATGGTCAGGCATCGCGCTTGCGCTGCTATTTTCCCCTTCGGCATTCTCATTATTAGCATTGGCAGTCATAGCCACTGGCGCATCGATACGCGCAATAGGGAGTAAACGACTACCAGTCGCTAGGTTGATGATGTTTTTCCCTGCTTTTTGATTGCTATCGAGATTGCCAATAGTATTGATAAAACCATAACCTGCTGAGCTGGCGAGGATGATACGTTGATCGTCAGCACCCGTTAATAGCTGCTCAAAGCTAGCACCTGCTGGCGGTTTGAGTACGCTGGTCAGCGGATCGCCTTGACCACGGGCGGATGCGAGGCTATGCGCATCGATACTATAACTGCGTCCAGTGCTATCGAGCACGTAGATTCTCTCATTGGATTTACCGCGCACGTGCGCTTGATAGCTATCACCTGAACGATAGGTCATGCCAGCAGCATCGACGTCATGCCCTTTAGCGGCGCGAATCCAGCCCGCTTTCGATAGAATGGCGGTGACAGGCTCGCTTGGTACGAGGTCAGACTCTTTGAGTGCTTGCGCTTCTTCGCGTTCTGCCAATTGTGCCACGCGCTCGTTACCGTGTTCTTTCATATCGGCGGTAAGCTCATCAATCATCAGATTGGTCAGGCTGTCTGGATTGTCCAAGTATTCTTGAATGATAGCGCGTTCAGCAGCCAGCTCATCTTGCTCGCGGCGCAGCTCAATCTCTTCTAGTTTAGCGAGCTGGCGCAGACGAATGTCCAAGATAGCATTGGCTTGTATCTCAGTCAGGTCATAGTCTTGCATTAATGATAATTTTGGATCGTCTTCTTCACGAATGATACGAATGACTTCATCGATATTCAGATAAGCAATCAGCAAACCTGCAAGGATATGCAAGCGCTTATCGATCTTATCGAGGCGATATTGCAAACGGCGCGTGACCACTGAGCGGCGACAGACGAGCCATTCTTCAAGGATTTCTTTGAGGTTTTTGACCTGCGGCTTACCATTTAAGCCAATCATATTCATATTGACGCGGTAATTACTTTCAAGATCGGTACTGGCAAACAGATGACTCATTACTCGCTGCACGTCGACGCGGGTAGATTTTAGCTCTAAGACGATACGGCAAGCGTTTTCATGGTCTGATTCATCGTGGATATCAGTAATCCACGGCAGCTTTTTATCCGTCATGAGCTTAGCAATTTGCTCTTGAATCTTATTGCCTGAGACTTGATAAGGAAGCGCATCGATGATGACTAAATTCTTCTCTTTTGGGTCAATATGAAAGGTAGCACGCATTTTATAGCTGCCGCGACCAGTCTCATACATCGCCTGCAAGTCTTTTTTACTGGTAATAATTTCAGCGGGCGTTGGCAAATCAGGTGCTGGTATTGATTGGGTTAATTGCTTAACCGATAGCTCAGGATTTTTTAGCAAACGAATAGCCGCGCGTACCACTTCATTTAGGTTATGCGGCGGGATATCGGTCGCCATACCGACGGCAATACCGGTCGTACCATTCAATAAGATATTCGGCAGGCGGGCAGGTAGGGTGGTTGGCTCTTGCATGGTGCCATCGAAGTTATCTTGCCAATCGACCGTGCCTTGTCCGAGTTCTGCAAGCAAGGTATTGGCATAAGCCGACATTTTGGCTTCGGTATAGCGCATCGCGGCAAAGGACTTGGGATCATCTGGGCTACCCCAGTTACCTTGACCCGTGATGAGCGGATAGCGATAACTAAACGGCTGTGCCATCAGAACCATCGCCTCATAACAAGCACTATCACCATGCGGATGGTATTTACCCAGCACGTCACCGACGGTACGCGCAGACTTTTTCGCTTTCGCCGTCGATTTTAGCCCAAGCTCGCTCATGGCATAGACGATACGGCGCTGGACAGGTTTTAGACCGTCAGCGATATTGGGTAGCGCCCGATCCATAATGACGTACATGGCATAGTTGAGATAAGCTTGCTCGGTAAACTCCGCGACTGAGCGGGTATCCATTGGTTCACTTGGGATAATGGGCGTAATCGTATTATCAATAACATCGGACATAGAATAGGTTTCGCTTCTGAGTTTTAATAGGTATAAATAATTGGTGCAAGCATGCAAATAGGATAGTGCTATCGTAAAGGATATTGGCAAAATTAAAAAGGCATAAGTCAGAATAGACGACAGGTCGTGACGTGCTAGATAGACGTGCTGATTGCGTTTTGGCTGATAGCTTTTACAAAATAAGAGAAGTATAGTGAATCAGACGCATATGGTTTGTCTTTTTACTAAGCGCCTATTTCATAACGCACTATGCAATAGTGCTCAGCAATAATTATTATAAAGGCTGTAACACGGAACCGTTATCATCGAACTGTCTATCCAAGCCGTCTATCTATCCAAGCCGTCTATCATATGGAGTAGCTATTATGTCATCGTCATCTATATCACCTGCCTATTTATCACGAACGCGTGCTCAGCATCTAACCAAAAATGCGCTATTAGTCAGTGCTGTCGCCAGTATGATGGGATTGACGGCGTGTAGCTCATCGCCAGTGAGTCAGCCGATGGCTGAGCAAACCCGTAGCACTATCGGTCAAAACGCTATAAAGCAATCAGATAATAAAAAATCTATGCCGCCTATTGTAGCAGTCGCCGAGGCGGAGGTGGCGATGCCACGTGTTGTCTTAGCTGACAGTGCTATGAGTGCTACCAATAACACCATGAGCAATAGCATGAGCAGCATGACACGTTCCGCGCCGCAATGGAGTGTGCGGCCGTTATCTGGCATCAGCGTACAGCCACCAGTACGTGATAATTATCAAAAAAACGACGCCAACCCAGTACACCGCACCACTGAGATGGCGGTTGCCACTCTATCCATCGATACCGATACTGGCAGCTACGCCAATGTGCGCCGCTATCTTAATGAAGGGCAGCTGCCACCTGTCGATGCCGTGCGCGTAGAGGAGTTAATCAACTATTTTAACTATCAATTCGATGATGGCAAACGTATCGCCAACGCACCTTTTATCGTCGCAACAGAAGTGGTTGATTCGCCGTGGGACAAGGCCGATCAAGATAATAAAATCGTCAAAGTCGGGATTAAAGCGGTTGAGAATAGCTGGTCTAGTAAAACTGCCAATCAAGTTATGCCACCCGCCAACTTGGTATTTTTGGTCGATGTGTCAGGCTCCATGTCATCACGCGATAAGCTACCACTGGCGCAATCGTCATTAAAGTTACTCACCGAACAGATGCGCGCCCAAGACAGTATTAGCATTGTCACTTATTCGGGCACTACCAGTGTGGCGTTGCCTGCGACCAGTGGTGACCAAAAAGCAAAAATACTCGCTGCCATAGAAAGCTTAACTGCTGCTGGCTCGACCAATGGTGAAGACGCCTTAAAGCTGGCTTATAGACAAGCAGAACAAGGCATGAAAAAGAACGGTATCAATCGCATTATGATGCTGACCGATGGCGATTTTAATGTCGGTATCAGTGATGTCGATGAGATGCTAGAGTTGGTCAAAGCCAATCGTGATCGCGGTATCTCCTTGTCAACCGTCGGTTTTGGTCGTGGCAATCTCAACGACCACATGATGGAGCAGATGGCGGATAACGGCAATGGTAACTATAGCTATATCGACAGTTTGACTGAGGCCAAAAAAGTCTTTAGCGATGAGTTGGCGGCGACCTTTAACACCGTTGCCAAAGACGTCAAGGTGCAAGTAGAGTTTAATCCAAATGTGGTCAGCGAATGGCGTTTAATCGGTTATGAAAACCGCGTCCTTAATGAAGAAGATTTTAATAATGATAAAGTCGATGCCGGCGAGCTTGGAGCAGGTAAGGCAGTCATTGCGCTGTTTGAAGTGACGCCAACTGGTGCAAAAGGATTGTTTAGCGACCGCCGTTATAATGAGAATGAATCAAAGAAGACTGCTCGCGGCAAAAAAACAAACGAGCTAGGCTATCTAAATATTCGTTATAAAGCGCCAAAAAGTGGTAGCTCTAAGTTGATTAACCAACCGATTATTAATGCCAGCCGCCCTTTAAATAAAGCCAATATCGATACCCAGTTTGCCATCGCCGTAGCAGGGTTTGGTCAACGCTTAAGCCAAAGCAATTATATTAATGACTGGCATTATAGCCATAGCACCAAACTTGCGACCAGTACTCTGGCTCAAAAACCAGATAGCGACAAGGATGGCACGCGGCGTAACTTTGTGACCTTAACCGAGCTTGCTGCTGCCCTTGATAGTAAACGTTAAGAGAAGCGTAAGGTACGGTTATTTCTATTAACAATAGAACAATGTTTGGTAATAAATAATTGGTAACAATCCGTGGTATGGCCGGTCATTTAATGGTTAAGTATTTGATAGTAATATAATTAACGGCCGTCAAGTACGTTTAAGAACTCAGGTAGCAATCTTTTATATTGAGTAGTTTGTATAAAGTGTGTATGTTAATCAACAAAGGGCTATTTATCGCTATATTGTTGACTCATTGCCAGACGCTTATATCGTCAGCCGCCCGCCATCATGGTTATATGGATGGTTAGCTTGAACGATGAGGTTTGGTATGTTTATCACTCTGTGATAGAGATGGGTTAATAGCAGCACACTATTACTAGGCGCAGTAAGATTATGGAAAATCAAGGTAACCTAATTCGTCGTAATGACAAAGCGTGGCTCAAAACTTACGAAAAGCTTGGCATACAGTACGAGATTAATATGCCGCCCGCCAATACCTCTTTAATCGATATTCTTGAGCAGAATTTTGTTACTCATGCTGGTCGTACCGCCTTTGTGTGCATGGATGTAAAGCTCTCGTATGAAGATTTAGACCGTTATAGCAAACAGATTGCCGCGTATTTACAGTCGCTTGGTCTAAAAAAAGGCGATAAAGTCGGCGTTATGATGCCCAATATCTTGCAGTTACCGGTTGCCGTATTAGGTGTCCTACGTGCTGGCATGACCTTGGTTAACGTCAATCCACTTTATACCACCAAAGAGCTTCAGCATCAGTTAGAAGATTCTGAGACTAAAGTGCTGTTTATCCTAGAAAACTTTGCCAAGACTTATGAAGATATCGGTAAAGATTTGGTCGATCATGTGGTGGTGACCTCGATGGGCGATTTAATGAGCCCGTTAAAAGGTTTTATCGTCAATGCTGTCGTACGTCATGTGAAAAAACTGGTGCCTCATTACACGCTTAAAAAGAGCGTAAACTTTAAAAAAGCACTCAATCAATTGTCTGCGAAAAAGTATAACCGCCCCACCAATATCGGGCTTGATGATGTCGCCGTATTGCAGTACACCGGTGGTACGACAGGTGTGGCAAAAGGCGCGATGCTAACGCACGGTAACTTGGTCGCCAACTTAATTCAGTGTGATACCTATCTTGGCGATGCGTTTGATAAGTTTGAAGCGCGTAATGAGCAGCCTGTTATTATGACAGCCTTGCCGCTCTATCATATCTTCTCATTTACAGTTTGTGGTATGTATGGCTTATATCGTGGCTGTATCGGTCTGCTGGTACCGAATCCACGTGATGGCGCAAGTTTAATCAAAGCCTATAAAGATTATCCACCGGCGTTTTTTCCAGCAGTAAACACGCTATTTAATGCGCTCGCTAATAGTGACGCATTTAAAGCCTTAGACCATAGTAAGCTTGAGATGTCGATGGGCGGCGGTATGGCAGTATTAAAAGACACGGCTGCTAAATGGGAAGAAATAACCGGCAACATCATTGTGCAAGGTTATGGTCTGTCGGAAACCTCTCCTGTTGCTTCAGCAAATCCGCAAGGTACAGGCGAGTTCTCAGGTAATATCGGTCTACCGATGCCTGGAACAGACATGGCCATCTTGGATGAAGAAGGCAATGAAGTGCCACTTGGTGAGCGCGGTGAAATTTGCGTTCGTGGTCCGCAGGTCATGAAAGGCTACTGGAAACGTGATGATGCCACCGCTGAGGTCATGACGTCTGATGGTTATTTCCGTACCGGTGATATCGGCGTGATGGACGAAGAGGGTTACTTTAAGATTGTCGATCGCAAAAAGAATATGATTTTGGTATCAGGCTTTAACGTCTATCCAAACGAAGTAGAAGATGTGATGTCAGGTCATCCAAAGATTTTGGAATGCGGCGTTATCGGTGTCGATGATGAAAAGAGCGGCGAAGTACCGAAGATTTATGTCGTGCGCAGTGATGACAGCTTAACTAAAGAAGACGTGCTCGCTTATAGCAAAGAAAATCTAACCGGTTATAAGCGTCCTCGTTATGTTGAATTTATCGATGAGTTACCGAAATCTAACGTCGGTAAGATTTTACATAAAGACTTGCGCGCTTTAGAAGAGAAGAATCACGGTTAAGTGATTTAGCACCGAATATCATGTTTTTTACCCACATTTATCACGCTTAATACATGATAAATAGGGTTAAAAACAGCCGGATATTCGCTGGTGTCATACTGAAAGATGATAAGGTCGTTTTTATAAGACCTTATCATTTTTTTTATTTTTCTATGATGATTTGGCAGTACGCATAGAGAATGGCGAGCAAAACTGCTATAGTTCCTGCCGATTATATTTTTGTATTTCACGATAAAAGTGCATGCTTAAGCGCTTAATACCGTTATAAAAGCATCGACAATGCTGGCTATTTGAATAATAGCTTTTTGCGTTAATGCGTTTACAACTGGTGATACAATAGCTTTTATGCATTTGCATCATAGTGAGAGTAAACTTAGGCATGCGGTTTATATGTCTAAAGATTTTTGATGTAAAAAGTTTGTGAATAACAATTGCGCTCAGAGCTTAGGTGATGAGCAGTTATTTATTCACAAACTTTTGATTTTATCAATACGTGGTTGGCGACCACGGTAAGGGCAGCACATATACTCTATATTTTAACAGTAACATTTAGGGACGATTATGACGGACAGTATCAATAAAGAAACCACCAACCATAACGCTGCGGGCAACGCTCAATCAATGGTTGAAAATGCATTTCCTACCATGCCGACAATAGATAGCGACAGTCCGTGGCTGAGTGCTTATGAGCGCTATGGCATCGATGCGAGCATCGATATGCCAGATGACAGTACGTCTTTACTTGAAGTGTTCGAGCGTAACTTTAGTCGTTATGGGCAAAAACCTGCGTATATTTGCATGGGTGCGTCCATTACCTTTAAGCAATTAGACTTATACAGTCGCCAAATTGCCAGCTACTTACAGTCGTTAGGATTGGTAAAGGGTGATAAAGTTGGGGTGATGATGCCCAATATTTTGCAGTATCCAGTGGTGGCTTTGGGTATTATCCGTGCAGGTATGGTACTGGTTAATGTCAATCCTTTGTATACCAGCCGTGAGCTATCGCATCAGCTGCATGATAGTGGCGCTAAAGCGTTGTTTATCGTTGAAAACTTTGCAAAAACCTATCAAGATGCCGAAGATAAAGGCCAAGTGAAGCATGTCATCGTTTGTAAGCTTGGTGATATGCTTGGCTTGGTCAAAGGGGCAGTGGTCAACCTGGTCGCGCGTCATGTTAAAAAAATGATTCCCGCTTATCGTCTGCCAGAGAGCACCAGCTTTAAGCATGCCTTAAATGCGGTTTCAGCCAGCAAGTATAAGCGTCCTGATTTAAACTTAAGCGATGTGGCTTTGTTGCAATATACGGGCGGTACGACCGGTGTTGCCAAAGGCGCGATGCTATCGCACGGTAACTTGGTCGCTAATATGCTCCAGATTAGTGTCCTGATGAACAGCGCTTTTGATGATGATGTCGATGCCAATGATGTGATTTTGACCGCGCTCCCGCTATATCATGTGTTCTCATTTATGGTTTGCGGCATGTATGGTATGTACCAAGGTTATGCCGGTCTATTAATTCCAAACCCGCGTGATTTGGATGGCTTGATTAAAGAGATGGGCAAATACAAGCCATCGTTTATCCCTGCGGTAAACACCTTGTTTAATGGTTTGGTACATAAAGAAGGCTTTGCAGATTTAGATTTCTCTAACCTAAAAGCCTCGATTGGCGGCGGTATGTCGGTATTGCCAAGTGTGGCAAAAGAGTGGCATAAAATCACTGGTCTGCCTATCGTTGAAGGTTATGGTTTGTCTGAAACCTCGCCAGTGGTTGCCTTTAACCCAATGACTATTTCTGAATTTACCGGAAAAATTGGTATTCCTGCTTCTAGCACTGATATTATTTTAATCGATGACGATGAAAATGAAGTGGCATTAGGTGATCGCGGTGAGATTTGTGTCAAAGGTCCACAGGTAATGATTGGCTATCAAAATCGTCCACAAGAAACGGCTGAAACCTTTACCGCTAGTGGATTCTTAAAAACGGGCGATATCGGTATCATGGACGAAAAAGGCTTTATCAAAATCGTTGACCGCAAAAAAGACATGATTTTGGTTTCGGGCTTTAACGTTTATCCAAATGAGATCGAAGAAGCCATGAGTGAGCATCCTGCTGTGGTAGAATGCGGCGCTATTGGTATTCCAAATGATGACCGCGGCGAAGATCCAAAGCTATTTGTGGTCAAAAAAGGCAATGTCACCGAGCAAGAGCTGCTTGATTTTGGCAAAAAGCAATTGACCGGCTACAAACGTCCGCGTCATATCCAATTCGTTGATGAATTACCAAAATCAAACGTCGGTAAAATCCTACGTAAAGAATTGCGTAAGATGGAAGGTTTAGAATAAAGTTAACGCTAAACCTTGCTAAAGCAGCGGCGTAATAGCTTGAGAGAATCTTGCTATTGCGCCGCTGCCACGTTAGGATATCGTCATATTTACGTCTGCGAGCACATCCGTCGACGTAACGACGAACTTATTATTGTATAACTTTATACAACCATAACTCTGCTTTTACAACATCGTACTAGGAAATTTTATGCGTATTGACAACCGTGAGCTTAACCAACTTCGCTCAATCAGCTTTGAGCGCCATTACACTAAGCATGCCGAAGGGTCAGTATTGGTCAGCTTTGGCGACACCAAAGTATTATGTACTGCGAGCGTTGAGTCGGGCGTACCGCGCTGGCTTAAAGGTAAAGGCAAAGGCTGGATTACCGCAGAATACGGTATGTTGCCACGTGCGACCAATACCCGTAATCAGCGTGAAGCCGCACGCGGTAAGCAATCAGGTCGTACGCAAGAAATCCAGCGTTTAATCGGTCGTAGCTTACGGGCGATGATTGATTTAAGTAAGCTTGGCGAAAATACCATTTATCTAGATTGCGATGTATTGCAAGCAGATGGCGGCACGCGCACCGCTAGTGTGACGGGTGCAGCTATTGCTCTTATCGATGCGCTAGAAAGCCTACAAAAAACCAAAAAGCTCAAAGCTGATCCATTAATTGGTTTGGTCGCTGCGGTGTCAGTTGGTATGAAAGATGGCGAAGCCTATCTTGATTTAAATTACGAAGAAGATGCCAGCTGCGATACGGACTTAAACGTGGTGATGACGCAAAAAGGTGAGTTTATCGAGCTGCAAGGAACGGCAGAAGAAAAGCCATTTACCCGCGCGCAAGCAGACGATATGCTGATTCTTGCGGAAAAAGGTATCGCTGAGCTGATTGCTATGCAAAAAACAGCACTAGGTTGGTAAATCTCTAAACGTTCTTTTATGACTTTTTATTTAAACTTTTAACCATTCACTGCTTTTGAACAGGTAATCGCGCATGCTAAAGCTGACTGATGACGGCGCCAAAATCACCTTACAAGGTCAGTCGCCAGCGGCTGACAATGGGCTGTTTTGGTTTGGCTCCGCATTACTGGTTGGCGCAGTGGCGGTTGCTTTGGCCATGAGTCTGTTGCCTGAGCGCTTGGCTATTGGCGCTTTGGCACTGCTTATTGTTGGTAGTTTTATTTTTAATCGGCAACGCTTGAAGCATAAACAAGCCATGAGCGGTATTATTAGTAGTGGCGTATTGTGGGTGCGTGATGGCGAGTTGGTGCATGATAATCAAGGCAAACGTGAGCATATTCATCTGACCGATGGCGATAAAATTACTCTGATTGGTGAACAGCTACAGATTGTCGATTGTGATGACATACGTAAATATTTGATTGGCGGTTTTGACAATATCCAAGAAGCTAACGCGGCCAAAGCCATTTTACAAGGTCAACCGCTGAGCAAACGCCATGCCAATATTAAGATGAGCAACGATTAGATTGTCGATTGGTTTTAGTCTGTTCATACTGTGAGCTATATTTAACATAGCTTATAGCTGATTCAATTTAGAAAAAAATTAGTGCTGCTGGAAAATTTTTTGTGAAGCCTCTGGAGTGCAAAGCACACAGCAAGCGAGCAAAACTTGTTCCAGCAGAACGCTATGTAGAATATACCTTTTTGATATTGAACTGATGATATTATCTTTCCTAAATCTCTGCCTTCATTTCTAAAACCCCTATCTCGTTTTACCATTTATCCTTAATATCATACCTTTTATCGCTTATCTCCAAGCAATAAGACTTGCAGATTCCTGTGCAAATGGTTTATAAATAGGATTGAAAAATCTTATCTTACTTATCGTTAATACGCTTATTGATACTGAGCATTGATAGCCGTTTATTAATATTAAATTGAGTCGGCTAATCAATAATATGTTGACAAGGAGTTAGTCATGTCGCGTTTGTCCCTTTGGTCAATCACAACGTCGTGCAGTGCCTTATTATTTACCTTTGCTGCGGCCGGTCAGGTTCATGCCGATAGTATGAGCGCCTTGATTGCGCAAAAATCTGTCCAACCTGATTATAGCGCCCGTTATACCCCAACGTATTCAGCGGTTCCTTCGGCCAAAATTAGCACACGCTCTACCATTCAGCGTGCTGGCAATGCCACTAGCTATCGCTCGAATTCGAGCAACGCGCAACCAAGCTATTCTAGTAATAGCTCTTCTAATAACAGCTACTCTAATAACTCCTATTCTAATCAAAATGCTTACATCGGTAATGCCCAAAGCAATTACCGTTACCCTGAAGTAGCACGCCAAGCACCATCTGTTCTGCCCGCATTTTTATCTGGCAATTATGATAATGTCGATAGCGAATATTTACCGCTGCTAAGCAATGCTGAAACCCAAAGCAGTCGGGCGGCGCGCGAAGTGATTAGCACCGCGCGCAAGATGGCGTTAAATGAGCGTACGATTATTAAAGGTGGCTGCTGGGACTATCTCAATGCCGTATTTAATCGAGCAGGGGTAAGCCGCGATACCATCTATAAAGGCACTTATGGTCAAGGTCCTTATGCCAGTAGCAAGGATATTGAAGTCGGCGATTGGCTCTATTATATAAACCACGGCTATAATGGCGTCGAGCATAGCGGATTGTTTGTTGGCTGGGTCGATGAGCGCGCCAAGCAAGCCTTGATACTGAGCTATGCTGGTGAAAATCGCCGTGAACCTGCGCGCTACCGTGTCTATGATTTAAGCAACGTCTATCAAATCATGCGACCAAACGTTTAATTGTATTTACTAAGCTTACTTGAGAGATAAAAAAGCGTCCGTCACTTGTTAGAGTAACGGACGCTTTTTTGTGGATTTTAGACTCAAGATAAAAATGCTTATAAGGTAAATAAGCTTTATTGTTAGCTGTTTTTAAAAGGGCTTTACCACCGCTAAAATCACAATAAAGATTAATGCAAATACTGGCACCTCATTAAACCAGCGCCAAAATTTATGCGATTTATAATGCGGATTATCAATGAGCTTTTTACGATAAAATCCGCAAGCCCCATGATAACCAGAAAGTAGCACCACCAATAATAATTTTACGTGTAGCCAGCCCTGAGTTTTATAAACATCCCAGCCCATGCCCAACATCCATAAACCAAACAACCAGGTGGCTATCATCGATGGTGTCATGATACCGCGATAGAGCTTGCGCTCCATAATGGCAAAGCGCTCGTGGCTGATGCTATCGCCGCTCATCGCATGATAAACGAATAGGCGCGGCAAATAAAATATCGCCGCAAACCAGCACACCATAGAGATAATGTGTGCCGCTTTAATCCAATTGAAATAATCTGCCATCATATTCTCTCTTACGATTTGATATCTTATGCGCAATTTCTTGATTAATAATGTCGGCAAGCTTAGCGCAGATTACGCGATAATGGTAGCGGCACGCATGGCATTTACTCTGCTAAGACAACTTGCGACTGATGACCACTCATGGCGTCAAGCACCGGTACTTGCTTTGGCGCTCGTGGCGCGGAAAATTGCTTGGTTAACCCAAGCTCGCGCATCAGCCTATCGTCACCCGACTGGCTGGCATTGCCCGTGGTCAGTAGCTTATCACCATAAAAGAATGAATTTGCCCCTGCCATAAATGCCAGTGCTTGCTCAGAGTCAGATAAACTTTCGCGTCCAGCAGATAAGCGTACATAGCTGCTTGGGCAGCAAATACGTGTCACGGCAATCGTCCGTATCCATTCAAGGACTGGCAGCTGACCTTCTGCTAAAACTTTGTCGCCGATGGGCGTACCTTGAATAGGAACCAATAGATTGACCGGAATAGACTCGGGTGCTTTTGGCATTTTAAGCAGCTCATGGACCCAATCGATGCGGTCATCACGGCTTTCGCCCATACCGACGATGTTGCCGCTACAAACGTTAATACCTGAATTGCGTACGTTTGCAATGGTATCTAGACGCTCATCATAGCTGCGGGTACTGACTACTTGCTCGTAGTAACTTCTTGAGGTATCGAGATTATGATTGTAATAATCTAAACCTGCATCAGCCAATTGTGCTGCTTGATCCGTATCTAGCATGCCAAGGGTCATACAGGTTTCAAGCCCCAATGCTTTGACTTCTTTGACCAGTTCGACCACATAAGGCATGTCTTTGGCGCTTGGGTGCTTCCACGCTGCACCCATACAAAAACGCGATGAGCCTGTGGCTTTGGCGCGCTTAGCGGCGGCAATGACCTTATCGACCTCGATACGTTTTTCCGCTTGTAACTTAGTGGTATCGCGGTGGTGACCAGACTGGGAGCAATAACCGCAATCTTCAGGACAGTTACCGGTCTTGATAGACAGCAAGGTGCTGATTTGTACTTCATTGGCGGTAAAGTGTTGGCGGTGTATCGTCTGTGCTTGCAGTAATAAATCCATCAAAGGCAAGTCAAACAACTGAGCAATCTGTTCACGGCTGTGCTTACTGGCTGTTTGTTGCTTGGTATTAGTCGCGTCTGTTGCCAATGTCGCTAAAAAATCATGGGACGCGTTTTTATTATTAAGTGTTGTATCAGTGTGGTTATGATTGTGGTTATTGGCATTCGGTTCTGAGATGTTAAGCAATCCTGCCATGAGATAAATCCTTTTATAACGGTATTTAGAAGTGTTAGATAACTTAATAGCTATTAGTTAAATTAAGAAGAATTGAGTAACCTTGAATTTTTTGCCCTTGCTAAAGTTAAAACGATAAAATCTAGGCAATAAAAAAGGTTGCCGTATAGTATACCGCAACCTTTTTATAAAAGCAGAATAGTGCTAAGTAGCTCGTTAGAGGTTAATCAGCTACTTAATTAGGTGACGCAATTATTTACCCAACTTGTGCTTAGCAACGCCGAGCCAATGGTTGGCAAACTTCTGCGCTTTATAAGCATAAGGTTTGGCTTGCTGGATGTAAGGTTTGCACTGTTCTGGAACGGCTGGCACGATGTGTTTGGCAAGCTTATTGAACCACATCATTAGGCTATAGTCGCCCTCAATGCTTAGATTGCCTTCTTGTACAGCGGTCATAAAGGCAGGAAGACTGCCTTTGGTCAACAGCTTAACGCCGGTCATTGAGTCTTTGAAGTTAATCGTCAAATCGGCTTCTTTAGCATGACCACTATGTTGGCTAAATGTACCATTATCAAAGCTATAATAACGCGCCACATCAGCTTCAGTGCTGGCAAGCTCGATGGTTACTTTACGGTCAGCAAACAGCGCTTTGACGTCTTCGTTATCGCTATCAGCCAACATCGATAAACGGTAACCAATCACCGCCAATAAAACATCTAATGGATCAGACTTAATATCTAATACAGGAACAGTAAACATAATCGAACTCCTAAAGAATGAGACGCAAAATAATGCGTACTTTATAACAATTTTTGCGACAAATATATAATTAGATTATAAACGATTGAACGAATGATAGGTTTCAATTCTTTAGGAGTTACGTAGAGAGCCTTAAGTATCTTGTAACATTCGATGACGGCAGTATGATTGGGCAAACTTAGTGAATGACTGAATGACTGAATGACTGAATGACCGAATGACCGAATTACTGAAAGCGTGGTTGATAGTCATCATCATAGACGGGCGTATGTTCAATATAGCGGGCGGCTTGCAGCTCACGTTGCTCATGCACAGTGCGACTGACGTCTTCGTAACGCAATGCTCTGTAAAGTACCCAAGCAACCAAAGGTAGCCAGCTGATACCCATAGCAACCACATAATTGTGCCATTCTGACAAGACTAACCAATAGCTTAATAAACTATGAATGGCTTCAACCGCCAACCAATAGGCCATGCCACCGAACAGATACCATAGCAACCAACGCTGCGACGATAAGGCAAGCGCCAGTAGCAAGCCTAGCAGCAGACCAGTACCTAGTATGGCGCCAGCGCCCCATGTTTCACTAGCAAAAGTAGAAAATATTGTTAATAACATTGTTCATCTCGCTCTTCATCAGGTGAATTCCAACACGGTCATTATGAAAGTTTGTGACCTAAAGCTAAAGAGGCTAGCGACGACTTTGCGACAACAGCTGACGTTTGATTTTTTTAAACGATATTAAGGAAATACTGTGCAAATTCTGCCATTATTACCAACAAAAAAAGCGCCACAATCATGGGCGCTTTTTTGGAATCAAAGTGTTTTTTAAGAACTATTTAACTTTAAGGACGAACGCCGCGGCGCCCCCACCATGATAGAGCGGTTACCAACACGGCTCCTAACAGCATCAAGCCTAACGTAGTTAGCCAATGAGCACCCGTAGGATACTGCCATGGCATGACATTGTTGATGGCATCGCTATTTAATGTACCGAGCGCATCAGTTTTCCATGGCCATACTTTCACCAGCGAACCGGCGATAAAGCCTGTCAGCAAGGCAAGGGTTGCTTGATAGTAGCGTGATAGCAGCCATTTGAGCATACGGGTAAATAATAATAACCCCGTTGCCATACCGGCAATGACGGTAAAAATAATACTAAAGTTTAGCGTATGCACCGCTTCGAGTATCGAATCATAAGCGCCCATTAATAATAGGATAAAGGACCCTGAGATACCGGGTAATATCATCGCACAAATGGCAATCGCGCCCGCAAGGAACAAATAGGGTAAGCTTGGTGCCGTGGTCAATAACGGCAAGCTACTAATAACGACCGCGCTACCAGCCCCCAGCAAAAATAATGCGAGCCTTCCTATATTCCAGCGCGTAATCTCAGTTAATAAAATAAAGACAGTCGCCACTACTAAGCCAAAAAAGAACGACCAAATCAGTAAAGGCTGATTGTCCAATAAATGCTTAATGAGTCCGGCTAAGGTGGCAAAACTGGTGGCGATACCAAGTAATAAGCACACTAAAAAAGTAGCATCGACCTGTCGCCATACTGCAATGAAACCTTTAAGACCGCCCTCTTGACGAAATATCTGCCATAGATTGGGGCCGACGCTACTTAAGGCATTAATTAAGCGCTCATAAATCCCCGCAATCAAGGCAATAGTACCGCCAGAAACACCGGGTACAATATCCGCGGCACCCATCGCAATACCTTTGACATAGACACCCAGTAACTGCTTTGGAGTGTCGTGATAAATAGGCGAGCTTTCTTTAATTAAATGCTCATTATCTAGATTATGGGAAGATGACGGCGCATCTGGCCGCGGTGATTGTGATGCCGTCATGGACATTCCTTTCTTATTTAACAAGATAAAAGTGAGATGAATAGGGTAAAAGAGATATAGGTATATAAAGGCTTCAACATAAAGTCTTCAATCATAAAAGCTAGGTCAAAGACAAATCCTTAACCTAGCTTGTTTTTTAGAATAGTGAAGCGTTATTTTGTACGTACAAAGGCTGGATAGCCAAGCGCATAAAGCACGCCTTCAAGCCCTGTGACATTGACCGCGGCGTCTGCACGCGCTTGGACGATGGGCTTGGCATTAAACGCCACACCCAAATCAGCCAGAGCCATCATCGGTAAATCATTGGCGCCATCACCGACGCAGACCACTTGCGACATATCAATGCCTAAGCGCTCAGCGGTATGTTCAGCAATCGCTGCTTTTTTCGCGCCATTAATAATCGGCAGTTGCACATGACCGGTGACTTCGCCATCTTCGATATCTAGCGCATTGGCATGTACTTCATCGATGCCCAGCTGCTCAGCGATATAACGGGCAAAATAGGTAAAGCCGCCTGACACTAAGACCGTATGATAACCCAAGGCTTTAAGCGCACTGATAGTCGTGCGCGCACCTGTCGACAAGGTCAAACGACTGCATATATCATCGAGCACGCTGGTTGGAATACCTTTTAATAAGGCCACGCGCTGAGCAAAAGATTCGTCAAAATCCATCTCACCGCGCATCGCTGCTTCGGTAATGGTTTCGACTTGCTCACCGATACCAGCAGTTTTTGCCAGCTCAACGATGACTTCTTGCTCAATCAACGTAGAGTCCATATCGAAACAGGCAAGCTTATGGGTACGTAACATATGACCGAGCGATAAGATATGACAATCGACAACATCTAAATGGTCGCCCGCGATTGCGCTTTGCGAGTTTTTATAGTCTTCGGCTAAGTCATGACGTAGACGCGTGGTCAATTGGTCATCGATAATGTGCGCTGCTGCTGTCTTTTTAGCAGGGTGCATCAGCGTATCGGTGACTGGCACCAGCAAATAGCGGAACACTTGCACATCAATAAACGAGTGCTTGGCAAATGGCTGCGTAGTGTCTATATCAGCAATCTCAACATCGACAAAATTGGCATCGGCATCTTCTGCTACGGTGACCAAATGCCAGTTTGGCTGCTCATCCACCCATGATTGCACATATTGATGGATATCGAGCGAAGATACATGCGTAGGCAATACCACAATCAACGCAAAAATAGGCAAGGATTGCAGCGCATCAAAATCATGCAGATTAGTACCCGCAGGCAATAATGACGCTACAGAATCGACGGCTTGTTGCCATGCTTTGCTGTCTTTTGGTAACGAGTAAGATGTATTTTTTTGCATCGCTCAATTGTCCCTTGTATGCTGATATAAGATTAGGAATAATAACAGTTTTACCGGGCAGCGCCTATAGATGAGGTATAAAGTCTCACAGTCCGATAAAAATGCTTAGCATGAGCAAAAATCGCCGTCGAATAAAAGAAAATTCTTACAATAAATTTATGATATTAGCTGACGCCATAACCATTAGTATGGTGATATAGTAGAGAAAATAAACGGGGATTTGTCGATGTGCGCGTGCGCCAAACATACTTGCACAACAAATCTCATGTACGATAGTCAGGTCTCGTAAATGACATTTGATTAAATATTATTTAGCGAGTAGCTGCGGTAGTAAATTGAGCCAAAGTAAATATAAAAAAGATAGCTGCATACTCTTCCAGAAAATGAGCCATAGCCTCGTTTTTTAATTCCATTTATCCAAAAAAGTTTAACATATCATGACGTATTTAGCGCCGCGGCAAGGGTTGTTTGCCATTATTCTTCTGGTTAGTTTTTGTTTGCAGACCCTATTATTGGTCATCAGTACCGATCAGCAGCTGAGCAATAGCCGTGCCCAAAAGGGCGAGCAAATGGTCGCCCAGCTTATTGATGAGGCGCGCTTGTCTTTAGAAAATAAAGACCGCGTCAGCCTCAGCGTCATAGCCAATCGCTATACCAGTGAGCAGGACGTGACCCGCATACTGATTAAAGACAATAATGGTGATGTCTTGGTGCCGGTCGGTAATGCGCCGATGCAGCAGGGTGATACCATTAGCCAAATCGCCACCAAAGGCGATGCGGTCATCGGTAGTGTTGCCTTGACGCTAAAAGATATTAGCAAGGGTGAGATTATCGCCATGCAATGGCCGTTTGTCATTGGCTCGATGTTGCTGCATTTATTGCTATGGCTGATTTATGGTTATATTGCGCGTCCAAGTAGAGAGCAAATCAATGCGCTAAGCCGTGATATTCAAGACTTGCATCGCGAGCAGTATCGACAACTCGATCAACGTGAATTTGAGCGCGGTTATGAGCGCAACCTTAATCGTGAAAGCGAATCAGATAGTGAGCTTAACCCTGGATCTGCCTCTAACCCAACTGGTTTCGATAGCGCGATTAAAGAAACCGCTCACGATACCAGTAGCAAAAAACCGCATACTCGAAAATTAAACATTCATAGTGCGGTAAATCAGTATGTCAGAGGGCAACAAGGTCAGGATTCAGCGCTGAACACTGATGACAATAATAATGGTAATGAGGGCAATAATGGCAATGACGCTGAAAACTATACGGTAAATAGTGCGGGCAGTAATCATACCGACAGCACGCAAGACGAAATAGCGGCTAGTCATGAGAATGGTGGTAGCCATAAATCTGCTAGTGCTGCGCGCTTGTCGGCTACGCGTCCATTCGATAGTGTCAGCGTTCAGATTGTCTTTCACGATGAGTTCAATATGCTTGAGCGCCTAGCGCCATCGCAGCGTCTGCCTTATTTGGCGTTATGTACCCAATTATTGAACCAAGCAGTGACTGAGCTACTTAAGCAACCTCTGCTACTTGGGGTGAGCGCACTTAATGAGCCACACTTTGATGAAAGCGGCGCTTATGTCATGCTAAAAGCAGACAACAGCCACGCCAAAGTCGCGTTGGCAGGTGTGATGCTTGGCAAACTGTATTTGATGCTGAATAAAATCATTCATGATAAGCATGTCGAGCTATCACGTTTTGCCTTACCAGCAAAAGCGGGGGTGAGTGATAATGCGCAAGTCGAGGCGATGAGCCATCTGTTAGATAGCGTGGGTAAAAAGGAGCAAATGCTTATCTTGCTGCCCAATGCTGGTCTTAAACAAATCAGCCATCATGTACAAGTACAAAGCATCATGCGCCCAACCACCGTTTATGAGCGCGAATGCGCGATATTCGATGGCGGCAATGATGCCATGATTCAGCGTTTGGCCGATGTGCGCAATGCAGTATTAATGATTGAAGAGACAGAAGAGCAAGAGTAAATCGTAGCGTTAGATACAGGTGAGCCTCTACAATTGCCTGTGCGATAAGCGTTTGCGCAGGCTTTAACTTTGTACGTGATGCTATGATAGTGATAAAAAGGATTGACAACACTCAATAGAGACTTTATAAGGCATATATATATTCATGTATTTTTAATACCCTTGCCGAAAAATGATAGGAGTTTGTCATGAGTGACGCTGATATTGATGACGATTTTGATGATGATTTTGTAGATGATGATGATGCAAAGATGGTGGAAGAGGCCGAAACAAGTGTGCGTACACGCTTAAGCAGCCTAGAGAAACGCCGTTTGATCGATAATTTGCTAGAAGAAAAACGTTTGGCCAAAGAGCTAAAAGACGATCTTGATGATATCGATAATTTTGATGAAGATGGCGATGACTGGGATGATGACGATCTCTAAATCGTCATGCCCATTATCGGGTTGCAGCTGCCGTTTAACGGATAAGGAAAATGGCTTGGCTCCGTGATTTTTAGCCGAAAGTTGTTAACTGATTAAACCGATTGACAAGCTTAAAATCCTGCTGTCGAATGCATTGTGCTAAGCTGGTTGTTAGGTGTTTTTAATAATATTGCTCAATACTGTTTTTAAGATGAGGGTTCTTAGTATTATTATTCTAAATACTATTCTTCTTGATGCTATTCTTCTTAATGCTATTGGTTTATTAAAAATAACGCGGCAATCAGCGCTCTTCAATAGACATATTTTATAAAAGTGCTTTGGACAGGTTTTATGCGTTCAGACAGTTTTTGTTGTTGTCTACCTTGATTTTTAGCTTTCCCGCCTTTTATATTTCTTGTATTTCATAACTTATTTATTGCGCCTGACGTAATCTATCCTCCAAGGACTATCACACTATGAATAACCCACTCAGTTTCGATGAATTATTAGACTATTTGGACAATGAAGAAAGCGCGTTTGTGCTCGATAGTGTTGCCACCCATGGTTTTTTGACCGCGACTGTCATTGGCCGTCCGTTGCCAAATTGGATAGAAGCATTGTTTGAAGGTCATGTTAGTGAAATTCCAGAAAATGTTATTGACGGTATCCAGCGCTGGCGCGAATCGATTATGGCGGAACTAAAAAACGAGACGCCGATTGAGCTACCATTTGGTGAAGATGCCGGTAACGAAGAAGTGGCGGTCGATTTTTCAGACGAGTCAGATATCGTTGCTTGGTCAATTGGCTTTGTTGATGCGATGTATGGCGATGAAGCCAGTGATTGGTTTGAAGATGAAGAAACTGCAGAAGATGTGGCGGTCTTAACCTTGCCGATGATTGTACTCAGTGGCATCGATGACGAAGATCCTGAGCTTGCGCAAATGCGTGCCGATGAAGATAAAATGGCGCAAATGGCCAATAGCATTGAAGGCAATTTGACTGAGCTGTTTTTATTGTTCCATACCAACGACTAGAGCTGTTTGTATATAAACAGACGGACGAACAGATAGCTAAATAGACAGTGTTTATTCAGTATCATTATCAAAATAAATGCTGTCTATAAATTAATACTATCGATAAGCATTCTTCCTTACTATTTGCTGAATCCTTAAATATTCTTTGAACTCCCTATAAGTCACCGATAAGGCTGTACTATGACTGTGCAACTCTCCAATCTTGAGCACTTACCCAACTATCAGATTACCGAGCGCTTAGACGTCGTATATGGCAGTACCGTGCGTTCAAAGCATGTCGGTAAGGACTTATTTGCTGGGCTGAAAAACATCGTCGGCGGTGAGCTGACGGCTTATACCGAGCTGTTAGAAGAATCACGTCAAGAAGCGATCGATCGTATGGTGGTTAAGGCAGAAGCCTTGGGCGCTGATGCGGTCGTGGGCCTGCGTTTTTCGACCTCGAGCATTGCCCAAGGTGCATCAGAGTTGTTTGTCTATGGTACAGCGGTCAAAGCCGTCCCGCTGTCTCAGCAACCACCGAGCAATCACTCTGGTCATACGGATTTCAATAATCACAATCACAATCACGATCAAAGTCACAATCACAGCCAAGCAGCGCCTCAGTCGCCCAGCACCGCTACTGATGATTTGCCACGTTTCAACCCTTTTGGTTAATGAACCATAAAAAGCGGCAACGCTTTTTGATGATACGAGACGTCCGATGAATAACTCTCTTACCCAAATGCTGATGAACTACGCGCCGCTTATCGTCCTGTTTGTGCTGGGCTGGTTTTTTGGGGCGCGGCATGAGCGTCAGCATTTGGCACAACTAAGGGTTGCAGAGCAAGAACTCAGTCATATTATCGTCTCAAGCGAGCGCTTTTATGTGCCGAAGATTGCTGCGGATACTGAGGGCCAGTTGGTCATGGGCAGCGTGGTGATTGCACAAGATTATTTCAAAATGGTCATAGCGCGCATCTTAAGTATCTTTGGCAAAAATCTGACCACTTATGAAACCTTGCTTGACCGCGCTCGCCGTGAAGCATTGGTACGTATGCGCACACAAGCGCAGGTGCAAGGTTATAACCATATCTATGGTTTACGTCTTGAAGTGAGTAATATTAATCAGTTGGGCAGCATGGTCGAAGCCATTGCCTATGGTACAGCCGTACTTAGTACTGAGAATTCTATTAAAGCGCCCAATAACGCTTTCAGCAATACTCCTGCCAAAACCTCAATCAACATTTCCAAAAAATAAGCGTTTATACCGTCATAGCTATTTAACTAAAAGTAGTATTTAGCGCTAATTCTCTAAAATTACACCGTAAATGACCCCGTTTAAACCTCTGTTATTCCTACTCAATCTCTATATGCTGCATTTGACTGGTGAGTCGTTGAATAAAACAGCTAAATCTAACTTTTGCCCTATATACTCCCTTTATTAATTCTTAATTATTGTTGATAGTTAGCAATAACATGCTATGAAAGATGCTATAAAAAATCGTTCAAAATAAGTATTGTTTAAAACGGGTGATGTCAGTTATCTATAAGCATTAGCAAGGATTGCTAATCAGGCATCATTTAATCATTATAAATCGACCTAGCAATAGGTCTTATCTACAGGGATGTAGTTATGGAAAGTCTGGCTCTAGTCACCTTAGTAAATACCGTTGTTATTCCTGTTTGCTTGTTTTTAATCATGATGGGTATGGGTTTGACCCTGATTACCAATGATTTTAAACGGGTATTAAAATACCCAAAAGCTGTCGGCATTGGCTTGACCAATCAGCTGATACTGTTGCCAATCATTGGTTTTGCCCTAGCTAATATCATGCCATTACGCCCAGAATACGCCGTCGGAGTTATGCTCCTCGTTCTGTGTCCGGGCGGCACTACCTCAAACTTATTTACCTATTTGGCTAAAGGCGATGTGGCGCTGTCGGTGACGATGACAGCGATTGCCAGCGTTATTACCGTATTTACCATTCCCATTGTGCTGAGTTTTTCATTGATTTATTTTATGGGCAGCGGTAGTGAGTTTGAATTACCAGTAGTAAAAACCGTGCTTACCTTAGTGGTGCTGACGATTGTACCTATTAGTATCGGTATGCTAATTAAACGCTACGCCCCAAAAGTTGCCGATCGCTCACAAGTCTATGTGTCTCGCTTTGGGGTGATATTTTTAACGTTTTTAGTGCTGTTTTTGGGTTATGTGCAACGCGATATCATTGTCGATGCCTTTATCGCGACCGGCCCTGTATCAGTATTATTAAACGTCTCAACCATGGCGCTCGGTTATTATAGTAGCAAATGGTTCGGCCTTAACTTAGCGCAAAGAACTTCGGTGACGCTAGAAGTCGGTCTACAAAACAGTACTTTATCGATATTTATGGCATTAACGCTATTATCTAACTACGATATGTCGATGATGCCCGCCATTTATACCTTGGTAATGTTCCTAACGGCAGGGATTTTGGTGCGTATATTTAGCGCTCGGCACAATAAGCTGAGAAAGTCTGAGATAGAAAGTAGTGTGTTGGCAGCGCGTATGCTGTAAGTAGGGATGCGTTATTTGTACAATTATTCAGGCATAATTGCTCGATTATAATTTTTTAGTTATAAAGCTGCATAACCGCTTTCGATATAGTCAGTGCTAAATAAAATAAGTACAAATGTTATAAAGGGCTACTGTGGTAAATTTTCCTTGCTTGCTGTGTGCTTTGCACGCCAGAGGCGGCGTAAAATTTATCCCAGCAGCCCTGTACTATTTTTAAATGGAATTGATTATAGTTAACGTCGGTTATGGAGTTTTAGCGTGAGATTTAAAAATACTGTGCTGATTATCTCTAGTAAGGTCCACGGATATTGTTTTTTGCCTCTAGCTTATCCTTAGCTGTTTCTTCCTTTACTTTGGCTAATTCAAATAGGAAGGTACGGTTTTTAAGTATCGCGACAAATACCACGCCACCAACGGTATTGCCTATCAACACCACGGCTAAAAACAGCAAATAACGCCCTAAGCTGACGGTATTGCCATAGAGCAAGGCTGAGAATACTTCGATATTACCCACGATACTATGATGCAAACCCAAAAAGCCGATACTGCCAGTAATAAGCGTCACCAAGACGATGCGGCTGAGGGTATCGCGCGCTGAAGTTACAAGCCACGCGGTGACGCCCATCATCCAGCCTGCTAAGATGGCGCTGCCGAATATCACCCACCATCTAAACCCTAAGATATGCTCGGCATAAGTATCAATGTCGCTGACGCTAAACAGCTGCATATTTAAACCCAAACCTATCATCAATGCCGCAAATAAACAGCCGCCAACGACGTTGCCAGCGATGACGATGCCCCACAGGCGTAGCAGCTTATTGAGCGGTTCGATTTTATTGAGGACGGGTAGGCTTAAGAGTGAGGTTTGTTCGGTAAATAATAGCGACTGACCGATGACGACGATGATAAAACCAATCGGGTAAAGTAGGGAGGCGAGTACCACGGCATAATGGCTCGGTAGCACGCCACTCAATAGCGCAAAAGCCGCTAAAATCATAAAGAAACTGATGCCAATTTCAAGGCCAGCGGTAAAAGCACTGGTAAATAGTGAGCCAAGTGAGCGCTCAAAAGTTTCTCTGGCATCCATCACTTGCTCAACTAAGATACTGGCATAGCTTTTTGCTTGACTTAAATTGTCATCGTTGGCGAATTTTTTGATGGTTTCTTGGTCTTCTTTGCTAATATCCTCAGAAAAATCCTCATATTCTAAATTTTCTGTTGCATCGGTGTCGTCTGGCACATCAGCGTTGCTAACGTCCTTGTTGTTAGCATTAGATAGATGATTAGCGCTCTCATCAATCAAGCGCTTATCATCTATGTTGTCAGCTTCAGAGTGGCTGCTATTGCTATAGGTGTGCTCAGTCTCTTGGGACACGGTCGGCTCGCTATTTATCAGATTATTATTTTAGGATAAAGACGCCATTTATCATGCTATACGATAGCTATATACGATAACTATATAAGTTCTCGCATCACCTATATTTTATAACACGACTAGGATTTATTTTGTGGGAAGTTCAGCCGATTGGAGTTGTTTATTGGTATTTGCTGCTATTTGCTGGTGTTAGTGGCGCAATGACGCGCTGTAAGGCTGATAAATTACCTTAGCATCTAACAAAATCTGCCCATCTGCGTTAAAATCACTCTATTAATTATTTTCCCTATTTTTCCCTATTTTTCGATAACTTTGTTTGACCACATTCATTTTTAATAAAAGACCATTCTATTATGAGTACTCCTAATACCCCTGACAATACCAAGAGCAACCTGACCGAATCTATTCAAGCCGCCTTAAGTCAATTAGAGAACGCCTACAATCCAAGCGATGTCGAAGCAGGCATGTATCAAGGCTGGGAAGACAGTGGTTATTTTAAGCCAAGCTTTGATAAAGACGAGTCGTTTTCTATCGCCTTGCCGCCGCCGAATGTCACCGGCTCATTGCATATGGGTCATGGCTTTAATAATGCCATTATGGATGCGCTGACCCGTTATCACCGTATGGATGGTGACAACACACTCTGGCAACCGGGCACCGACCATGCAGGTATTGCCACCCAAATGGTCGTTGAGCGTCGCCTAGAAGCGCAAGGTATTAAGCGCCGTGATATGACGCGTGAAGACTTTATCGATAAAGTGTGGGAATGGAAAGAAGAGTCGGGCGACAATATCACCCGTCAGATTCGTCGGCTTGGCAGCTCGGTCGATTGGTCGCGTGAGCGCTTTACCATGGATGATGGCTTATCCAATGCGGTTAAAGAAGTGTTCGTGCGTCTGTTTGACGATGGTTTGATTTATCGTGGTAAGCGCTTGGTCAACTGGGATCCTAAGTTCCAAACGGCGCTATCGGATTTAGAAGTAGAAAACGTCGATGAAAAAGGCAGCTTATGGCATTTCCGCTATCATTTCACTGATAAAGAGTTGCAAACCCAAGAGGGTAAAAACTATCTGGTCGTCGCCACCACGCGCCCTGAAACCTTACTGGGCGATACCGCCGTTGCGGTCAATCCAAAGGACGAGCGTTACGCGCATTTGATTGGCAAAACCATTACCTTGCCAATCACTGGTCGCATTGTGCCTATTGTTGCCGATGACTATGTTGATATCGAATTTGGTACCGGCTGCGTAAAAATTACCCCAGCCCATGACTTTAATGACTATGAACTTGGTCGTCGTCATAACTTGCCATTGATTAATATCCTTGATGAGCGCGCTAACATTTTGCCAGCGATGGAAGTTTATCCTGATCTGCAAACACGTGAGCCAACATTAGAAACCACGCCAAGTGAATACGCTGGACTTGAGCGTTTTGCGGCGCGTAAATTCCTTGTTGAGCAAGCGGGCGAGCAAGGCTGGCTAGAAGATATCGAAGACTACGCGCTCAAAGCCCCGCGTGCTGAGCGTGGCGGCACCATCGTTGAGCCGTGGTTGACTGATCAGTGGTATGTAGCAGTAAGTAAGCTTGCCAAGCCTGCGATTGATGCCGTAGAAGATGGTCGTATTGAATTCGTCCCTGCGCAATATAAAAACATGTATATGTCGTGGATGACCGACTTGCAGGACTGGTGTATCAGCCGTCAGCTATGGTGGGGACATCGTATCCCTGCGTGGTATGACGACGCGACAGGTGAGATTTATGTTGCCCGTGATGAAGCGGAAGTACGCACTAAGTACAATTTAAGCGACGACGTCAAATTGCGCCAAGACGATGACGTGCTTGATACCTGGTTTAGCTCGGGTTTGTGGACGTTTAGTACGCTTGATTGGGCAGACCCTAACGCCGATCCACGCGTGCTTAAAACCTTTCACCCAACCAGCGTGTTGGTCACCGGTTTTGACATTATCTTCTTTTGGGTTGCGCGCATGATCATGATGACCATGCACTTTGTCAAAAACGAAGATGGCACGCCGCAAGTACCGTTTAAGACCGTTTATGTGCATGGTCTGGTACGTGATGGCAATGGTCAAAAGATGTCTAAATCTAAAGGTAACGTCTTGGATCCTATCGATTTGATTGATGGTATCGATTTGGAAACGCTGGTTGAAAAACGCACCAGCAATATGATGAATCCAAAAGATGCGGCGAAAATTGAAAAGCAAACGCGTAAAGAGTTCCCAGAAGGTATCCCAGCCTACGGTACCGATGCGCTGCGCTTTACCTTTACCTCCCTTGCTAGTACTGGTCGCGATATCAACTTTGATCTAAAGCGTGTCGAGGGCTATCGTAACTTCTGTAATAAAATCTGGAACGCCAGCCGCTTTGTACTGATGAATTGTGTCGATAAAGAAGGCAATGCCCAAGCGATTGACCAAGTGGCCAACATGGATGTTTGGGAATTACCAGAAAAGTGGATTATGAGTCGTCTAAACTCGATGATTAGTAATATCCATCAGCATTTTGCCCAGTATCGCCTCGATATGGTCAGTCATGATATTTATGAGTTTATCTGGAATGAATACTGTGATTGGTATGTTGAGCTTGCCAAAGCCAGCCTCAATGATGACTCGGTATCAAGCGAGCGTAAAGCGCAAATCCGCTATGTATTGCTGCATGTGCTTGAGACCGCGCTACGCTTTAGCCATCCAATCATGCCTTATCTGACCGAGCAAATTTGGCAGACGGTTGCACCGCTACTGGGTCGTAAGAATACCGACAGCATCGTCGTTGCTGACTATCCACAAACCGATACTGCCCAAATCAGTGAGCAAACTGAGGCTGATATGGCGTGGCTACAAGAGCTAATCGCTAGCGTGCGTAATATCCGTGGTGAGATGAAACTCGGTAATGCGGTACGTCTGCCAGTGCTACTACAAAATATCTCTAGCGACGAAGATGCGCGCCTATCACGTATCAAAAACCAGTTTAAAGCGCTTGCCAAAGTTGAGAGCTTAGAGATACTAAAAGAAGGTGATGAAGTGCCATTATCGTCATCAAGTATGGTTGGTCAGCTACGCGTGCTTGTGCCAATGAAAGGTCTTATCGATCCAACTGCTGAACTCGCTCGTTTGGGCAAGTCATATGATAAGTTGAAAGGTCAAGCAGAAGGTATCGCACGTAAGCTAGGTAATGAAGGCTTTGTTAGTAAAGCGCCTGTAGAAGTGGTCGATGCTGAAAAAGCAAAATTGGCTGAGCTAGAAGGGCAGATTAAGACTATGGCGGGGCAGATGGAAGAGTTGAAGGCGTTGTGATAACGCGTAAATAGATATGTTAGTGAAGAACGCCGTTATAATTTATGATGGCGTTTTTTATTGTCTACTGGTTAGTTCTCTAACTAATCTCTAGTTTTTAATATAACTGAATATTTGTGTGTTATTATCTATCGTATTTTTTGACGCAAATTGATCACTTACGATCAGAATGATTGTATCTGTTTAAAGGGAAAGTAGTTGTAAATGAACTTGATAAGTATTATGAGTTAGAAAAGAAAATAGTTATGATTATGGTGTAGATAGAAGAATTAAAATATTTATACGCTAAATAAAGGCACGATAATGATTTTATCTTTTGATATTTTTTATAATAGAGGTTGGGTATGAAAGCCAAAGAACTATTCCATGCTCAAAATGGCGAATTGAAACATAAAGTTAGGACAGTTAAAGATTTAATTCGCTTTATCGAAACTAAAGAAAATAAAGATGTATCTAACTATTCAATTTTTCTTGGTGCTGGAGCTTCAAGAAGTTCTGGAGTATCAACAGCACATGAACTCATTTCAGTTTGGATGCGAGAGTTGTACGAACGTTACCAAGGAGAGATTTTTCAAACCTCTGATGACAAAAATTATGGTAACGATCATAATGAATTAGTACGTTTTTTTGAAAAAGAACATTCGAGCTGGTTTGATGCTTCAAACGCCTATTCCTCCTTATTCGAGAGAAAATTTGATTTAGCACCTCAAAGAAGAAGATTTGTTGAACAAGAAGTAGATGGTAAACTGCCATCTATTGGGTATGCATATCTTGTTTCTTTAGTAGAAAATAATTTTTTTAATGCCATTTTTACAACAAATTTTGATGACTTACTTAATGAAGCTTTTTATCAATTATCTAGTACGCGTCCAATAGTATGTGCTCATGACTCTTCAGTTCATTCAATTTCAGTATCCTCAAAGCGCCCAAAAATAATAAAATTACATGGTGATTACTTATTTGAGAATATAAAAAGTACTTTACGTGAGACTGAGTCGTTAGAAGTCAACACAAAAGATAAGTTGATAGAGTTTTGTAAAGAATACGGACTAATAGTTTTAGGTTATTCTGGTAATGATCGTTCAATAATGGACATATTAGATTATCTTATAAAAAATGATACATATTTAAGAAATGGAGTGTATTGGTGTATCAGGCAAGACGATGAGATAAGTCCTGCTCTTAAAAACTTATTTTGGAAAGAGCGGATATATCCAGTATTAATCGATGGTTTCGATGAATTTTTTTCTGAAGTACATCATCAATTGTTGCCGAATACTAGGTTTTTAAATGGTTATAAAGAATCTAAACAACAAAAAATAATACAAAAGATTTTAGAAAATAGAGAGAGTTATAATAGCGAATATATAACAAAAGATATAACATATTTAGAGTTCGAATCTGAAAGACAAGACTTCTCATATTCTTTGACTGAAGATTTAGATATGCCAGACGATATGACTAAGTTAAAAACAACATTCCGAAATACAAAAAAGCTTATAGAGATAGATAAGCTAGCTTCAGAGAGTGTAGAAGATGCCTACAGAATGGCAAAGAAAGCTTTAAATGAAGAGAATTCGAAATACTTAAAGAATAAAATTTTACAAAAACTAATTAATTTCTCTTTACAGTTAAAAGAAAAGGATGATTACGATAAATGGGTGAGTTTATTAATTGAATTAGATCCATACAAGTTGGACTTCCATAAGGTTAGGTTCGAAAATATCAATAATATTCTAGAAAGATATACATCAGCTTTAGGGTTATTAGATAGGTTTATGAATGACTCTGATTATTATAATTATATTATAGGTTTAGGTTTAGATACCTTTGATTCCTATAAAGATTGTAAAAGTAATGATTTTTTAGATGAGATTGATAAAAATATTGAAATTAGTCTTAAGCTGAATCCTAGTCTAGAAAATATTGCTTGGAAACATAAGATTAGATTGTTGTTAAAAAAACGAAGTTTAATAGTAGATAAAAGTAAAATTAATGATATTAATAAAACAGTATATGATTTTGCCCAAAAGGCTAAAAGAATAAACTCACATGACGTAAATTTTTAAGTCTTGAGGTGTATTTTGTTAATCTGTTTGATGAAAAAATACGTTTCCGCATTGATCGAAGATTTATTTCTAAACTATAAGCAATCGAATAATTTAAATAAAAACAATATATCTATATTATTAAATAAGATTTTTAATAATATGGATTTGGATATCAACTTAGATAAAAAAATAGAGTTTTATAAGGATTATGTTGATTTCGAAGAATCCACACCAATAGAGTCTATTGTTACGAAGATAGAAATTTTATTTCTGAACAAAGCGGATAACTCTAAACTATCTAATATGCTAGAAAAACTAATAAAAACACGTAATTTTTTTGATGAGTTAGATAGAATAGTTCATTTATCTCGTTACATAAACCCTTCTCTTATAGAAAGTATGGAAAGTATATTAAAAGCAAAATTTTCCGACATTAGACCAAAGTATTATTATAATTTTCTGACTATTGTCTACAGTGCTAAATCAAAATTTAAAGATGCGATTGAGTCTTTTGAGCAGCAATATGAATATCAACCTATAAATGGTACTTACTTCTCTAGAAAAAGTTATTTGCTATTAAAGAATAAATCTTATGAAGATGTGATTAACCTAAAAGAGGAGTATATATCTAATAATTTTGATTTCGAAGAGGATTTCGAGGTTTTAAAAATTAATGCGATGTATGCTAACAAGATGTTAAATGATGCAGCCTATGATGAGAGTCTATTGAGAACTCTATCGTCTAGCGAAAATAAGTTAATAAAGATTGCCTCACGATTATTAGTTGATAACACAAGATCTCAAGCTATACAGAACATAATTTCAATGATTAAAGCAGATCCTAGGAATTACTTTATGTTTGATGACTGGGAGATTTTAACTTCTGATGAATTAACTAATATCAAGAGTAAAATAGAAGTTAATAATAAAATTAATACTTTTTTATAGTCGTTTTAGAAAGAAGAAATTTAAGGCCGCTCCAAAATTCGATGCGAGCGCTTTATTAAGATTATATTTAAACTGTTATATTTTAATAGCTTTAATCTCATATAAGAAACACTATGACATTACTCACATTAGAAAACGCTTGCCTTTAACTTAAATTTATATTGATGATACTGTATCAATAAGGTTAGATTTTAGTCGCTAAATTTCGATAGATATTACCTATTTTAAACAAGGATGTTTACCATGAAAAAAACATCAACCGCCAAAGCCCTTAACCTAAGCGCCTTGTTGTTAAGTCTAAGCGCTTGCGTCTTTGTCTCACCACCGACTAATGAAGACACTTTAACAGACGCCGATCTTATCCGAGCTACTGAGCAAAAAGAATCCGCACCAACCGAAGGCACGCAGCAGTGGGTGATTGGCTATCATCATGGTGTCGCAGTCGTCAAATCCTTCCAGTGCGCAGACCTCTGTCCGCAAAACACCTTGCGGGTGATTTATTATGACGTACCTGCCGATGCCACTTGTGAGAGTGTTGGCGGCGTGACCAAATCCATATTAGTACCCATCGCCATTACCGTGATGCCAAAAAAATACTGCTTTCCAAAGGCAATCGCCGATTACTGGGAAAGCTATCCTGCCAAATCGTAGTGAATAACGATCTACATTTACCTAACTGCTAAACAAACTACGTATCCGTAGCAAAACCGTGCAAAATCAGTCTTGAACCTAGGTTTGAACTTCTTTATCTTTGATAGCTTATATAGGTAGTCCAAACCTAACGACCGAATGTCTCATACTGATTGATTAAACTCCCATGACTCAACCAAAAAAAGCTTTTTATTATCGCCCAAAGACCAATCAACATAACAGCCCAACCGTACGTTGGACGTTTTTGATACTGGGTTGGGTATTTTTTGTCTTGGGTATTATTGGCATCTTGTTACCAGTGATGCCGACTGCACCTTTTATACTATTGGCAGCGGGTTGCTGGGCGCGTAGCTCACGACGCTTTCATTTTTGGCTAATTAATCACAAATATTTTGGTAAATACGTCCGTGATTGGGAAGATCGCCGCGCCGTACCGCTATATGCGAAGTGGTTGGCAACTATAATGATGACCATATCAACAATAATGTTATTTTTTAACATTCCTGCCGATATGATATGGGTCGCATGGCTGCTAGCCGTTGTCTGTACTAGCGTAGCGGTGTTTTTATTTCGTCTGCCCAATGCTTAAAAATAGGCTAAATAGGGCCAAAAAACAGTCAATCTTTGCACTTAGTTACACGAAAGGTGAGATAAGGCTTGCGATACTGAACTAACCTCCCTATAATACGACCAAGCTTAAGAGCAGTTCTGCACCAAATCATTACCTCGTAGTATTAGTTATAATCCTTCGTTTTAATATTTATCGTTCAGTAGCTATTTGCAAGCGTTACCGGTCACTAGACCATTAATAAATTAAAAAGTAGGATTATCAATATGACAGATACTCAAAAAGGTACAGTTAAGTGGTTCAACGAAGCTAAAGGCTTTGGTTTTATCGCTCCAGAAACTGGCGCAGACGTTTTTGCTCATTACAGCGAAATCACTGGTTCAGGCTTCAAAACTTTAGCTGAAGGCCAAGAAGTTGAGTTCACTGTAACTCAAGGTCAAAAAGGTCCACAAGCTCATAACATCGTTGCTATCTAATTTGTCTTTATAGACAATTAGAGCAAGATGAATAAAAAACGAACCCTCGGGTTCGTTTTTTTTCGTCTATTGTTTATGTTTATCGCTTATGATAAATGCCTTAATAATAAGGCACTAAGCAAAATCTTAGAACAAAAATGCCGACGACTATAGTGATAGTCGTCGGCATTTTTGGTTTGGTGTTAAGAGTTTGGTGTGTAGTCAGTAACTGTTTTAGAGTGAAGTGATTAGAGTGCAGCAATGCCGATATTAATCAGTCCGCCGCCAATGATAAGCCAAGCAAACATCATTGCGCCTAAGATAAGCGGCTTAACGCCCGCTTGTTTAATGGCGCTTAAGTGCGTGGTTAAGCCCAGCGCAAACATTGCCATGGTAAGCAACACATCATCGAGCATGACCATGCTACGCTCAAAGCTTGCCGTCATTGGCACCCAAGTATGTAGTAACACTACCAAAATAAAGACAAAGGCAAACCATGGCACTTTGACTTGTTGTACGCGATTTATCAATGACAGTTTTTCACCATTTTTGCTACTGGCTGTGGTTAAAGCAAACGATAAAATCAGTAAAAAGGGCGCAAGCATCATCACCCGTATCATTTTAGTGACGACCGCCGTATTCCCAACTTCGGTACTAACGGCATTACCAGCGACCACCACTTGCGCCACTTCATGAATGGTTGAACCCGTATAAATGCCGTATTGCTGGGCATTTAGCCAAGGTTGTAGCCAGCCAAGCTGATATAAAAATGGATAGAGCAGCATGGCAATCGTACCAAAGACCACCACGGTGGCGACGGCGATAGTGACTTTATGTGCTTCCGCTTTGACGACCGGCTCTGCGGCAATCACCGCTGCTGCGCCGCAAATACTGGCACCAGCACCAATCAATAACGTCGTTTGCTTATCGACTTTGAGCCATCTGGTGCCAAGCCAATAGGTGAGTAAAAACGTTGAGGTTAATACCAGCGCATCCGTCATTACCGCTGGCATACCAACACTAGCAACTTGGGTTAAAGTCAGCTTAAAGCCATAAAAAATAATAGCAAGGCGTAATATTTGACCTTTGGCAAAGTTAACCCCATCACTAAGTTGTTCAGAAAAATTTGGATATAGGGTATTGCCCAATATCATCCCAAGCAAGATTGCTAGGGTTAACGAGGACAGCCCAATAATACGCCCGTCCGACCACGTATCTAAGCTCATATTCAGCCACAAGCAAAACAAGCTACCAATCAGCACGACAATCAGCCCCAAAATATGGCGGTTATGCGGAAAGTAGTTATGCATATTTTGTGCTAAAGCGTTCATGTCGTACGCACCTATTATTTATCATCTATAATCGAAATAAGCATAAGCTTATGAATAGACAGTATAAGTCATGTCGATTTATAATAAAAACAGATTAATAAGATATAAACTATCGATTTTTTAGGTTAAGAATCGATTTTGAAACTTAGGTTTTTGAAAATTTATAGGGTGTATAGGATGTCAGAGCCATTATGAAAAAACCCATACAGATGCTGCCGAAGATTACCCTTAAGCAGTTATCGGTGTTTGTCAGTATTTATCAAACTGGCAGCACTAGCCGTGCCAGTGAGGAGTTGCATTTGTCGCAGTCGGCGGTCAGCAGCGCGCTCACTGAGCTAGAGGCAAGATTGCAGATGCCGCTATTTGAGCGCGTCGGGCGCAGGCTAAATCAGCATCCAAACGCCCATCCTATTTATATACAGGCACAGGCTATATTAGGACAGGCCTTAACTCTAGAGCATTATCATAAGCATCAAGCGGGGCAGATTCATATCGGTGCCAGTACCACTATCGGCAATTATGTGCTGCCGCCGTTGCTTGCTAAGCTATATGCAGCGCTACCGGATGCCCATATCGATATGTATATTGCCAATACCCAAGAGGTAGTCGGCGAGGTTGAGCAGTTAAATATCGATATTGCTTTGGTCGAAGGCATGCCACGTCCGACAGATATGAAAGTGATTGAACAGCGCGCTTGGCGGACCGATACCTTGATGGTCTTTGCTAAGCGTCATAGTAAGTGGCTGACAGGCATGAAGTATAACGAGAAAGGAAAATGTTATGAGCTGAGTGCGGAACAGCTGGCAAGGCTACCGCTATTGGTACGAGAGGCTGGTTCGGGTACGAGGCAAATTATTGATGAGCAATTATTGCAATACTTGCCGCATGCTGAGATTGTGATGGCGATTCAGCAATCAGAAGCCATTAAACATATGGTAAGCGCCGATATTGGACTTGGCTGTTTATCGCAGCATGTCATTGAGACGGAACTGGCAGCAGGAAAATTGGTGCAGGTAAAAGTAGCGGGTATAGACTTATCACGTACGTGGTGGCTAGTTTGGCACAAAGCCCGCCATCAAAGCCCTATTTGGCAAAGCTTTATTGATATTTTGATAGAAGATTGATTTTAATGGTAAATGTAGAGATTCTAGTGAGAATATTTACTGTTTTAATGAAGAATAAAAAAGCGCAATGTCATACAATGCGCTTTTTTTAATGAGATTTTTTAATAGTTTCAAATAACTTGGGAACGACGTTAAGTCTGCTCTTAGAGTTATTTATTAACCGGTTTGTCCAGTCTCACCACTAAGCTGTCGCAAGGGACATTGGGCAAGATATTATCTGCCGTCGCGCCACTGAGCCAAGCGGCGATACCATGACGTTCATGACGACCGATGACCAATAAATCAACATCATGCTTATGGCAATAGTTGACGATACCTTCACTGTTAGAGATGGCGGTGGTCACTTCAGAATTTACCGCATGTAAATCGTTACGGTCCAAAAACTGTGCCAATTTGGCGCGCGCTTCTTGGCAGCGCTCATCATCAATTTCATCATATAAGCTTGAGGCAGGCACCAGCTCATAGCCGAAGCCAACCATAGTATCTTTAACGATATGAAGCACCGATAGCTTGGCGTTAGGACGATTCTCAACGATGCGTTTGGCCTTTTGGGCGACCACATCAGCATCGGACATTAGGTCGGTGACCAATAAAATATGTTCGTAACTCATAGCGTCTTCCTCGTGTCAGATAGTATTTACTATAGCACTCCTACCGAGCGCTGTTAAGTGCTGCTAAGCTATCTTTGTCTATATCTTATAGGGATATTTGTTACGCTTAACAGTAGCTTTTTAGCGCCTTGCTTGCTTATCTCGTTATTTTGGTACAGGCTGATCGAGTTTTACCACGAGACTGTCGCAAGGTACGTTTGGCAAGATACTGTCGGCGGTTGCCTTGACTAACCAAGCAGCGATACCGCGGCGCTCATGGCGACCGATAATCAGTAAATCGACTTCTTTTTCGCGGCAATAATTGACGATACCTTTACTGTTAGAGATAGCAGCAGTGACCTCAGAATTGACCGCGTTTAGCTCATTGCGTGCTAAGAATTGCGTCAATTTAGTGCGTGCTTCTTGCCAATGTTCGCCATCGAAATCACCTGACAAACTAGACGCAGGCACCAGCTCAAAGCCGAAGCGCACCATGTCATCTTCAACAATATGTAAGACAGATAACCTAGCTTCAGGCGAGCCTGCAAGGATACGTTTGGCTTTTAGGGCAACCTCGTCAGCATCGGACAATAAGTCGGTGACCAGTAAAATATGTTGGTAGCTCATCAGGGGCTCCTAAATAGTAGTTAACTTTATAGTAGCAGTGCTGGCTACCTTTGTTAAGGGTTAAAACCATTATTTGATTATGGATATTGCATTAATACTACTTTTAAAATATTCATTGATAAATCTTACCCAGTGAGCCGTTATTACCATATGGCCAGCTTGACTTATCAATAGGTAAGCCCCATCTATTAGCGCTATAGACACCATTTTATGAGCCCTGAAAATCAGGGCACGATATACATTATCATTGATAAGGATAACTATGACTGACACGCCATTTACTGCGGATTTAACGCTACATCCAGCGTTTGAGCTGATTGAGCATCGCTACATTGAGGCGCTATCGATGGATGTGCTGATCAGTCAGCATGTTAAGACTGGGGCGATGCATTACCATTTGGCCCATCCGAGTGATGAAAATGCCTTTTTGGTCGGCTTTCGCACTCAGCCAATGGATTCAAAAGGTGAGGCGCATATTCTAGAGCACGTGGCTTTATGTGGCTCTGAGAAATTCCCCGTTCGTGACCCGTTTTTCTCAATGATTAAACGCTCATTAAATACTTTTATGAATGCGATGACCGCTGCCGATTGGACGGCGTATCCGTATGCGACGCAAAATAAAAACGACTATTTTAACTTGCTTGCCGTGTATCTTGATGCGTCATTTTTCCCCAATATTCATCCGCTTGATTTTGCCCAAGAAGGCATTCGCGTCGAGTTAGACGAAAATGATAAGCCGCAGTTTAAAGGTATCGTTTTTAATGAGATGAAAGGCGCGATGAGCGGCGAGATTGACCAGTTATATCATACGGTCGCCCATCATTTGTTCCCAACGACAACCTATCATTATAATTCGGGCGGCGATCCTGCTGATATTCCTGACTTGACCCATCATGAGCTGGTTGAATTTCATCAAAGCCATTATCACCCATCAAACAGTGTGATTATGAGCTTTGGTAATATTCCGGTCGCTGAGACGCAGGCGAAAATCCATGAAGATGCCTTGATTCAATTTGAAGCAGGCAAAAAACACGTCTCGCGTCCTGAAAAACGCCTGTCTGCACCGATTAGCGCGGTTGATACTTATACTGCTGATGAAGCCGGTCCTGACCAAACGCATCATGTGGTGGCGTGGTTATTACCATCAATTACTGATCCAAAGCAGCGTTTGGCGTTACGTCTATTAGAAGGGGTATTGGTTGAGCATGCTGGTTCGCCATTGCGTGCGTATTTGGACAGCCATCCACTTGGTAAAGCGCCAAGTCCGCTATTGGGACTCGACGACAGTCATTATGAAATGGTCTTTTATACCGGTCTGCGCGGTTCAAACCCTGAGCATGCCGAAGCGGTAGAGCAGGGCATTATTGATTTGCTTAAAGAGGTCGCGAGCAAGCCGATTGATGATGAAACCATTGAAACTATCTTGCACCAAATTGAGATTGATCAGCGCCATATTGGCGGTGATAGCATGCCGTATGGTTTGAATCTCATGCTAGAAGGCTTTAGTACGGCGATTCATGATGGCAACCCTATCGATGTCTGGGAAGTTGATGAGCATTTGCAGTGGCTACGTGAACAAGTAAAAGATGCCCAGTGGTTACCAAATTTAATCAAGACTCATTTACTTGATAATCAGCATCGTGTCCGTGTCACACTGACACCTGATAGCGAAAAAACCGCCCGTCTTGCAGCAGCCGAGCAAACCCGTCTTGATACGATTGCGATGGATTTGACCGCTGATGATAAAGCTATCTTAAAACAGCAAGCGCTTGATTTGGCAGCGCGCCAAGCAGCACCTGATGATTTAAGCTTGTTGCCAAAAGTTGGCTTAGAAGATGTCCCAACGGATATCAGCTTTAAGCAAGGCACACAAAAACAAGTGAATTTAAGCGGGCAAGACAGTACCTTATTTGAATATGAAGCGGGTACCAATGGCTTGTATTATTATCAAGTAATTGTGCCGTTGACCGATGCGATTGGTAATCAGGACACCAGCGAGCTACCCGTTAATGAGGTAATCAATCATCCATTGTTGCCGATTTACCTGAGTTTATTGTCAGAACTGGGCACGGATTCGCTAAGCGCTCATGAGATGCAAGCTAAGCAAGCGGCGCATTCATCAGGGGTGACGGCGCGTATCAGTCAGCGCACCAATATCGATGACAGCCAAGCGATTAGCAGCTATTTCGTTGTGGCAACGCGCGCGCTAAATCGTAAACCTGAAGCCATTGATTTGCTAAAAGAAGTCATGGAGCATAGTGTCTTTAGTGAGCATGACCGTATCAAAGAAATCTTGCAGCAGCGTCAAGCAGGTTGGCAGTCAAACCTTGCCGGTTCTGGGCATTCATATGCGATGCAAACTGCCAGTCGCGGCATGAGTCGCCAAGCACAGTTAGAATATGTGCGCAGCGGTCTGCCAGCACTAAACGCGTTAAAAGACTTCTTAACCCATGCCAGTACTGATGATGCGCAGTGGGATAAATTGGCAACCAGCTTGATGGATTTACATCAACGGTTAATCAGCTTGCCTAAGCACGCCGTTATTATCTGTGAAGCTGAGCAAACCGAACGCTTAAGTAACTTAATCGTTGATAGCTGGAAAGACAGCCAAGCGCCAAAGATTGCGGAAAAAATCACAAACTCTGATGCGGGTATTGAAGACAATATCCCAAGCGAGTTTGCGGATTTAAAACTGGATTCGGCGTTAAATGGCGAGAAAGACGCGGTCAAAGCAATAGAAAGTGGTGTGGCGCTCGATGTAGAAGATTTGGCGTGGCTAGTTCCGACCAACGTCTATCATAATGCTAGCGCATATACCGTGCCAGCCGCCGACCATCCTGATACCGCTGCCTTGATGGTATTAGCGCCTTACTTACGTAATGGTTACTTGCATAGTGCCATCCGTGAGCGCGGCGGTGCTTATGGTGGCGGTGCAGGCTACGATGCCAATGCTTGCGCCTTTAAGTTCTTTAGCTACCGCGATCCGCAGTGTGCTGAGACCTTTGCGCATTTTGATGCCAGTATCGAATGGTTATTAAATGAGCCGCAAACCGATGAGCAGTTGGAAGAAGCCATCTTAGGTATTATCTCAGGTATGGATAAACCAGGCTCTCCAGCTGGCGAGGCGGTCAAAGCCTGCTTTGCCAATCTGCATCATCGCGGTGTCGACTGGCAACGTAAAATGCGTGCGGCAATATTGGCCGTGACGGTTGCTGACTTGCAGCGTGTTGCTAAGCAATATCTACAAGGGCAAAAGCATGTACGTGCCGTATTAGCACCTTATGATAAAGAAGCAGCGGTACAAGAGCTTGGCTTTAAAGTGTGTAAAATTAAGAGCTAATCTTCTTAAAGTCTATTGACTTAATTGCTATAAAAAACCGCCGCTTTCACTAAAAATGAAAGCGGCGGTTTTATTTTGGGTTAGTCTTTTAAAGCGCTATTTCTTAAAGGCTTACTTTTTAATTAAATAATTTGCCAGCGCTTTATAAGCGGGTAGTGAAGTTGGGTCAATTTTGCTATTACTGGCATCTGGGTATGACGCAAAACGCACGATAACCATATCGGCTGCGGGATCAACATAAATGGTTTGACCGTGGACGCCGCGTGCCGCATAGATGGGCGTGGGATTGTTAAATAACCACCACATGCTTTTGTAGCTGCCGTTGGTTAGCTGTTTATAGCCCGCTTTTGCAAAAGCGTTTTTATCACCGCCAGCTTCGATATTATCAACGACCGCAGCTGGGAATAAACGTTCGCCATTAATCTCGCCTTTATTGAGCATTAAGCTACCAATACGTGCCATGTCATGCAAGCCTGCGCTGATACCGCCGCCAGCAAATGGCGTACCTTTAGCATCGACCGTCATATAAGCACTTTGTTCAGCACCGATTTTTTGCCAGATGCGTTCTGAGAGTAACTCATTGACCGCTTTACCAGTGGTACGCGAGATAATCCAGCCAAGCGCATCACTATTAATGGTGCGATAGTTAAATTCTGCCCCATGTTGACCCTTTTTCTTCACCGTTTGCAGATACTCAAAATAACCATTAGGTCCGCTATAATCCTTTGGTTTCGGTAGTGGGCTTGCTGCTTCTGAATACTGCCAGATATCGGCATTAGGGTCAGCATAGTCTTCGCTATAATCGAGGGCGGTGGTCATATCCATCACTTGGCGGACGGTTGCATCACCAAAGCCGCTGTTTTTAAGTTCTGGAATGATAGATGCGACTAACGCCTTATCATCAAGCTTACCTTCGGTGACAAGAATTTCTGCTAGCAGCCCTGTCATGGATTTGGTCATCGACATCGCCGCATGATTGCCAAGCTCATTGAGGCAGCCGTTTTGGCGCTCGTACACTACCTTGCCATGATGCATGACCATAATGCCGTCAGTATAATTGGCATCCAGTGACTGCTTCCACGTCATCGGGCGCTTACTATTAGTAGGCGTAAAGGTGATGGCATCAATGTTTTTATCTAACTCGTAGTTGAGCGTGGAGGGTGCGCCGATACCGCGACTGACGTCAGTGGTGGGCATCAACTCACGGATATGACATACCGTCCAACGCAGTTTTGGGAAACTAAAGAAATTAGAGGAGGGCTGCGCAATGAGCTTATCTTTGGGCGGCGGGAAACCTTGCATCCAACCAAGGGTTTGCGGGTCTGATTGTTTGGCCGTTAAGCGTGCATCGTCGGCATGGCTTGGCATGCTGATAAGAGTCATGGCAATGGTTAAGGGGAGCAGGGGCAAAGCACGTTGCAATAAAGTCAGCATGGTATCCTCGCAAATAAGCTTAAACGATTAATTTTAGGCAATAAAAAACCATTGATAAGTCGCTATATTCAAAACTTAGCATAATTCTTATCAATGGTCTTTACCAAGCATTTTTGTAAAGCTGCTTTGCTACTATTTAGTCTGCAGGTTGTTAATAAAGTGACTTATTAAAGTGCGCTTTTATAAGATTGTGGTTAATAGCGCTTAATCGCTTGGTCTTTGCCAATCATATCTTGATGAATGGGGAAATCTTCATGATTATCGTATTGCTGACGGTCGGCAAAATAGCTTTTTAAAGTACGGCGTACGGCTTCAAAGGCAAGTTTATCCCATGGAATGTCTTCTTCGGTGAACAAAGCGCAGTCGAGACTTTCAGAGCCAATACCGTAAGCGCCGTCTTTTAGCTCGGTGATATAAATACTATAGATTTGCCCGATATCAGGAATATCATAGAGGCAATATAAATGCGGATTGGTAACCACCGCTTCTGCCTCTTCAAAGCTTTCCCTTGCCGCGCCTTCTGCCATGGTTTCGCCATTTTCCATAAAACCTGCGGGCAGCGTCCATAAGCCATATTGTGGCTCAATCGCGCGGCGACATAGCAGTACACGGTGTTTATGTACGACCAATGAGCCACAAATGACTTTTGGGTTTTCATAATGAATATAATTGCAATTTGGGCATACCAAGCGCGGGATATTATCGGTGGCTGGTATTTTGCGTTCTGCTTCATGACCGCATTGTAGACAATAGCGCATATCAACTGCCTTATATAATGAAAAGGAGAAATGAGAAAAAGGTGTTCGGTATTTTAAGAATTATAATTCTTGTTTTATAAAATAGTATGACTTTAGCTTATCAATTTTTATTTGATAATAGCCATTAAGCCTAAGATAACACAAATTCTCATCGCACTGGCAGTGATAATAAAAACCCTACAGGTTTGCGCAACTGCTTGCCGTTAAAGCTGCCCTGATTAATAAATGCATTGTTAAGCGCAACATACAACACCAACTAATCCAGTCCAGTCACATAAAGTCTATGCAGCTTTAGTCAGATTGCGCTAGGCTAGACTCACGTTAACTATTAAAAGATAGCTTTATCTTGAAGGATAGCTTTACCAATAACGTGGGTAATGGCGGCCGCGACCGATATTGTTATAAATGAGGGCAACCACCACTAAGGCGAGCGCACCGACCAGAGTAGGGGTAAGTAAAAAGTGCCATTTGACGCCGCCAAGCATAACGATTAATGGATTGGAGCCAGCCGGTGGATGCGGTACGCGCAGCAATAGCATCAGCGCAATCGCCGTACCAACTGCCAGCGACAAGCTCCACCATTCGATGCCAAACAAGGTCAAAAATGATAAGCCTGTGAAAGTGGTGATAAGATGACCGCCAACGATGTTTCTAGGCTGTGCAAAAGGGCTCTCGGGATAAGCAAAAATAAGCAAACAGCTGGCACCAAATGAGCCCAAAATCATGGCGACATTTTGCCAATTGCCCAGTAGCGCCAGTATGGCAGTGGCAAACGTACCGCCAACCCAAGCTATGGCGATGATGATTAATGGCAATCTTTGCGGGCAGTCATCAGTCTTGCCCTGCATTTTATTTAATGAAAAAATCTTATCCACGAGCATATCCTAAAAACATTTGGTTTTTGACATTGATACTTGAGTAGTCAATATTTATAGTTAATTGCATTGATGCTTCATACTGATAAAAATATAGGGCAATAATAATGTTACTCCCCCCGCAGTCGCTACGTTTTGATGAGTTTTCAGTCGCTGTGCCAGACTTTATTCGCTATCCGACCATTCGAAAGTTGGCGGAACGCGTGCAGCATGAAACCTTAAATGCGGTCACCAGTCCGGCGCTGTACGACGGCTCTAACACCTCTCGTAGCGCTCGCATTTTAGATAGCTTATATCAGACACCCATTGCCGATGCCTCGGTATTGGTTGCCATCACCCATGAACGCCATCCCAAACTACTACTGACGCGCCGCGCCGCGCATATGAACAGTCATGCCGGCGAAGTCTCTTGTGTAGGCGGAAAACATGACGCCGGCGATGGTAATAATGTCGTCACCGCTTTGCGTGAAGCCTGTGAAGAGACCGCCTTACCGCCCAATAAGGTGCAGCTACTTGGTCAATTACCGATTCAAACTTCTAAAAGCGGTATGAGTGTCCGTCCTATTGTGGCGCTGATTGCACCGGATTTATTGTTAGTGCCTGAGCTTGGTGAAATCTCACGTATTTTTTGGGCAGATTTTGAGACCTTGCTGACTCAGCCTACCGTAGAATATGCGGTAGAGTATACGATGCAAGATCAGACCGCGACCATTCTCACGCCCAGCTGGCAGGTTGATGGTGAAACGGTTTGGGGTCTGACAGGACGCGTCATTGCCAGCTTGTTGGAAACAGGCTTTGATCGGCAACTAGAGTGGTATTACCGCATCCAAAATACGCGTAATTAACACGTATAACGGTTGAGGTTATTCAATGAAGTATCTAAAGTAAAACCATTCTCTAGTTAAACCAAGCGCGTCTTTTGCGGATTTATTATAGTTATTGTGGACGCCGTTGATAATGGCTTAACATATTCTATTTACTACTAATAATATTCGACATATGCTTTGTAGTTATGGTTTTTAAATTTAATGAATATCATTTGTTATTGGTTTTATTTAATATCGAGTGGCTTTTCTCCTTAAATTACTCTGCATTTATCATGCTTTATTTATAGTAATCGTCATTTTTCTTCAGCCACCAATTCATATTGTCTTGGCGTTTGGCGCGAAAGGCTTCTAATTTTTCCGCCACCCTTTGATTGTGCTGGCGTGCCGTATCGAGCGCAAAAAGAATCGGTACTGAGGATAAGACACCAAAGCGTATCTTTGATTTTGGTAAATCCAGCCCATCGCCGATATCATCGCCGACCAAGGTACGGGTGACACTGGCATTGACCATCTCAACGAAACGCCCACGGCGATTGTCCTCGCCCATCAGCTGACGCGGCAAATCATGCAGGGCTTTTGCTAGCGGCTGGCCCATTTTAAAATCAAGCTGCTGAATCGATAAATAGGTATAAAGCCATTCCCAGCAAGCAGCTTCATCTTTAGGCAAGCGCTGTAAATCAACGCCCATCCAATAGCTGGCAAGATTCCATAGATGCAGGATACCTTCGGCTTCCTCAGTACTGATACGGGCACCAAGCAGCCGCAATCCGCGCATAATCAACAGTGAAAACTGCAAATGGGTCGCAATCATATCGGTTTGATTGATAGGAATACCCCAATAGGCGCTATTCCAACTGCCATCTGGATTATGGTGCTGGTCGGCATTGGGTATGACGCCCTTAGCCGCATTGCCTTTACCTTTAAGCAGATTTTGCCGCACTAGGGTATGAATTTGCCGCACCTTGATAGACTGCCGCCAACCTTCTGAGCCAATCGCCAATACCTGCTCGATAGGCTGACGCTGATTGCCTGCGCTCGTATGCGACTTGTGTAATGGAGGATGCTCAGAGACAGCTAGGATATAAGCATAGGTACGCATCAAACGCGGTAGAGCATCGTGCATCAATGCGCCTGTTTGAATGAGCGGCAGGGAGAGGGCAGGAATACTATATCCTGCCATTAGCGCCACGTTACGTAATAACCAAATCAGCATAAGCGGATAACGGCGATAGGCAACCGCACCGATTTGTGCAAGCTTGGGGTCAAACCACGTAGGATGGCTGCTAAACTGCTCGGTTAAGGCGTTAAATGCAGGGTTATTTGTAAGGTTGGCGTCGAAGTTGCTGCCACTGTTACTGCCGCTGATAATAAATTGCTGTAAGGGCTTTGCAAAACGAATACCATCAGCCGCTAATGCATCTGCGACGGGATCACCGATATCATAACCCGCAACCATTTCCTCTAATAAACCTTGCGAGATAACAAAGTCTTTTGGCAATAAATAGCGCTTGATGCGCTTTAAGACTTGCAGGTCACTATGGTCGTCAATCGCCGTCGTGCGCCCATGACGCTGATAAGAGTCAGCATGTGCGTGGTGAGGATTAGCATTTCCCCGACCACTGGCAGCAATTGTTTTAGCGATTTTTTTAGTAATATCGATGGAATTCATTTTTATAAGCCATTCTTTAGCAACTGCCTTTTATTAACCAATATTAAGCGCTTTGAGCAACTTCATTATAAAGTTACTCAATCAGTGATTATGAATGATGGGTTAAATCTACTGAGGTATTATTAACATCGTCTTTTAAAGTGGCTTTTAGCATCAGATAACCGGCAATACCAGAAACAATCGAACCCATAATGATACCTAAGCGCTCATCAAATAATGGTGTCGCGCCGCCGAAAGCAAGGCCGCCGATAAACAAACTCATGGTAAAGCCAACGCCGCAAAGTAACGCTGCGCCGTAGATTTGCTTAAAGTTCATGCCTTTTGGCATAGTAGAAATACCCAGTTTGAAAATTAACCAGCACATGAGCATCACGCCCACTTGTTTACCAATAAACAGTCCGGCGGCAATACCCAATGGCACGGAATGAAATAGCTCTGCAAAGCCTGCGCCCTTGAGCGATATACCTGAGTTTGCAAAGGCAAATAATGGCAGAATCCCGTAAGATACGGTGTTTTGTAAGTCGTGCTCAAGCTCTTCAAGCGGGGAATGTTCAGGGTCAGTACGGTCAAATAACGGAATGAATAACGCGAGTACCACCCCAGCTAAGGTCGCGTGAATGCCAGATTTGAGCACGGCAATCCACATAATCACCCCGATTAATATGTAAGGGGTAATGCTGGTGACGTTACGGCGATTAAGTAGATATAAGAACGGTAAACACAAAGCGGCGATAGCCAATGAACCAAGTGATAAGTCGCTGGTATAAAATAAAGCGATGATTAAAATAGCGCCAATATCATCAAAAATAGCGATAGATACCAAAAAGACTTTGAGTGAGTTTGGCACCCGATTGCCAAGTAGACTTAAAATGCCAAGGGCAAACGCAATGTCGGTCGCCGCCGGAATTGCCCAACCTTTCCAAAACTCAGGCTCATTATAGTTAAAGAGCAAATAGACGATAGCAGGCATAATCATGCCGCCCAATGCCGCGCCAGCTGGTAAGATAATTTGTTTGACGTTCGAGAGCTCGCCGATGAGCACTTCACGCTTGAGCTCAAGACCGACTAAGAAAAAGAACACTGCCATCAGACCATCGCTGATCCAATGGTGGGCGTCTTTTGCAATCGCAAAGCTGCCGATTTGAATGACAACGGGGGCATGAATAAAGGATTCATACCAAGTATTCAGAGGGGTATTGGCAATAATCATTGCCGCGATAGCTGCCAGCGCTAAGACAATGCCGCCTGACGCCTCGAGGTTGAAAAATGCTTTGATTCTTTGTATTGCCATATTATCCTCATTAACTAAATAAAACGTGCTAAATCATTCAAGAACTTCAAGTACCTATTGTTATTTGGTTTGCTTAGTTCAGCTCAGGACTACTCAGAATAGCTAAGCGATAGACCACCATTAATAATGACATAGATAATAGTGACATAGATTGATATAACAAATAGGTGTCTCTAGTTTCTCACAATTTTATTCATATAAACAATTAAATACGTTAACGGTTTTATGCTTCTTCCTTGAAGACTCAACGATTATCAAAGGATATATCGATAAGACAGTCGATATGACAAATCTAGCAGACTTTGTTAGGTTTTTGGCTTTTTTTACATTTTTATCTTTATAATGAGCGCCGTTAAGCAAATCCTCATATCCAGTTTGGTACTGATGAAAGAGTGGTATCGATTAAAAAAATAGCCGCTATTTTATCAACCAACGTATTCTGAGCCTGATTTTTTCAGGCTTACTTTTTTTATGTCATAAATTTTCAAGGTCGGTGTCATGGACATATCGCTCTCTATCGAGATTATTTTAATGCTGACGGTCGTGGCCGCGCTGGCTGGCTTTATCGATGCTATCGCAGGCGGCGGTGGTTTATTGACCATTCCAGCCATGTTGCTTGCTAATATTCCACCCGTACTAACCTTGGGGACGAATAAGTTACAAGCAGCATCAGGCGCGCTTGCGGCGTCCATTACGATGATTAGAAAAGGTGTCGTCAAACCGAAGAATATAAAAACGGCGATTATCGCGGCTTTTATCGGTTCTGTTCTTGGTACGATTGCCGTCCAATTATCGCCGCCTGATTTATTAGAAAAGCTGATTCCGTTTTTGATTGCGGCGATTGGTATTTATACCTTATTTGCCCCAAGGCTGGGTGAAGTGGAAGCCGCACCGCGCATCTCAGAAAGCAAGTGGCAAAAAGTAGTGGCACCCTTGATAGGTTTTTATGATGGTTATATCGGACCGGGTACGGGGATGTTTTTTGCCTTAGGAAATGTGGCGCTGCGTGGTCGTCAAATTATTGAAGCAACAGGGGCGGCAAAGGTGCTGAATTTGTCCACCAATATTGGCTCGCTCATTTTCTTTATTATAGGCGGTAATGTGTTGTGGAAAGTGGGACTGGCAATGATGGTAGGGCAGACGATAGGTGCTTATTTTGGCTCGCATATGGTTGTCAAAGGCGGTAGTAAACTGATTCGTCCGATGATTGTTTTGGTTTGTATGGCGATGCTGACGAAATATGTGTTTGGTTAAGGTTAGCTATGTTGAGGCTGGGATAGTCTGTGTCAATTAAAAGCGCTTTGTTTATAGTCGTCTACTGCTGGAATGTTTTTTTTCGCTTGCTGTGTGCTTCGCATTCCAGAGGCTTCAAAAAAATTATGCCAGCAGTAACGTCACGGTTTTAAGTTATTTCGTCTATATATTAATTTCAAAAACCTTATTCAAGACAGAAAAAAACCTCAGCCGATTGTGAACTGAGGTTTTTTTATTTCTAAACTTTTATCATTGGCTATTTTGTATTAAAGCTAGCCACGTTTCATTTAATCGCGCTTAACATCGTCGTATTCACTGCCCATAATGCCATCGCTAAAGACTTCAGAGAATTCGCGCTCGCTGTTTTCATCGATATGACCATCGAATACGTCTTTTGCACCGGCATCAGGGTCGTTATAAATTGCCAAATCCATCTTGCCTTCTGACTTTGCTACGATAGCGGTCACAGCGGCATCGCCACTGACGTTGACGGCAGTACGCAACATATCAAGGATACGGTCAACCCCTAGGATAAGACCAATCCCTTCAATCGGTAAGCCCACTTGCGCAAATACCATCGAGAGCATGATGAGACCAACACCAGGAACGCCTGCCGTACCAACAGAGGCAAGCACCGACATTAAAATAACAGTCAGATATTCGGTTACGCCCAAATCTATACCATAGATATTGGCAATAAAAATGGTCGCCGTCCCTTGCATGATAGCTGTACCATCCATATTGATGGTGGCACCAAATGGCACGGTAAACGAGGCGACAGAGTTATTGACGCCCATACGTTTAGTCACGGTACGTAAGGTAATTGGAATCGTCGCGTTTGAGCTTGAGGTACTAAACGCAAAAATCTGTACTTCGCGCATTTTTGTTAAAAAGGTTCTCACCGATAAGCCTGAAGCCAGCTTCAGGACAATCATCATGGTCACAAAGAAATGGAAGGCAAGCGAGCCAACCAATACCGCGACATAACCCAGCAGCGACCAGATAAGGTCTAAGCCAAGCTCAGACATGGCTTTTGCTAACAGCGCAAAAACACCATAAGGAGCAAGGTTCATAATGATGGTCACCATCTTTAAGATGACTTCATTGATAAGCTCTAAGCTTTGCACCAAGCCTTTAGCAGGCTTACCAACCATCAAGATACTGATACCGATTAAGATAGCAAAGAAAATAATCGATAACATATCACCATTTGCCATCGCACTGATGGGGTTTGATGGGATAATATTGGAGAACACATCAAGCAATGGCGGTGCGGATTGCGCTTCAAACGCCGCATCCGTTTTGATATCCATACCTTTGCCGATACCAAAGAGTACGCCAAGTCCAATGGCAGTCGCAATCGCCAGTGCCGTTGTCATCATATAGATGAAAAAGGTTTTGGTGCCGATACGACCAAGCAAGCGGATGTCACCGATGCCACAAACCCCGCAAATAAGCGAGATTAGTACCAAGGGCACAACCAGCATTTTTAGCGAGTTAACAAATAACTTGCCGATAATGGCAAAAAACCCATTGGTGATATAGGTATTAACAAAGCTACCTTCGGCATTCAATCCCGAATAGTTTATAAACAAACCCAGTATGATACCCAGCACCATGGCAACAATAATTTTGCCAGTCAGCCCCATATTTTTCCACATAACTACTGTCCTTGGTTGCCGTAATGCACAGCAATAAACACGATATATCAGGCCATATAAGCGGTAAAATCGTGTCTATTACTGTGTTTATTACGTCTATAAGTGTGTTATCTGTCATTTAAGTCAGATTTTGGAGACAATATAAAAGAATTGTTGGGGATACTGCAAGAAATTTTTATGACTTTAATAACGTGACATTGTCGCTTTGCTGTGGTCAGGATTTATTTAACGGCAAAAATTTTTAGATTAAATTGAATAACATAAGGGTTTTTGGCGTAGATTTGGGTGTAATAGCCATGGTGCAGTCAAAAAAAACGAGACTATCCATGTTGGATAATCTCGCTTAAGTTGAAAAACAAGTTTTAAAAAAATGCTGGTTTTTAGCTATTTAGACCTTATCGTTTTCGTCGCGACGTAAACCGTCTTGCCATTTGTTATCAGCGCTAGACGATTTGTCTAAGCGGTCTGTTTTTGCTTGCAAGCTTTCTGAATTCTCAAGGCCATTTGAGCTGTCTAAGCTGTCTGCATTATCAGCATGAGTATCAGTAGCTTGATTCAAACGGTGATTATGACCCATGCGCTCGCTTAGGTGCGTTTCTGCATCACGGTGACGCGGGTCGAGTGCTTGCGCTTCAGGGTTTGATTCTGCAAAATCGGTTTGTGCCTGAACTTCTTTTATAGTGTCTTGCTCACTGACCATTTTGACATCACCATCGCTTTCATAACCATGGTCAGGATTGGCATCACCGGTTGCTTCTTGTTTATCATCCGCTGCAGGCTCAAGGTTATCAGTCATTGGCTCAGCTGTTTGCGCAGTATTCTCAGTCGCGATGCCGTTTCTTATTTGGGCATCGTTTTTCAATTGCGCATAATCCGTTAGCTTATAAACTGCATTCTCTAAACTGTGCGGATTGGTGCGTTCTTGCGCTTTAGATAAATGCTTATCGAACACATCGGTCAATAATGAATCATAGCGGATGGCATTATATTGAATAAGGACTTCAGCCTCTTCTTCGGTAATATCGCCATTTTGGCTGGCATAGACCACATGATCTTCAAAGGTAAGACCTTCAAAGCTGTCTTTATGCTCAGCCTTTTTAAATTTCTGCCATAAAGGTTCAACGTCAAGCAGCGTTTGATAAGCGTGTTCCATGCGTCCGGTGACATCATCAGGCTCAGTATTGTAATACACCATGGTTTTAAGATAATCGCGGAATGGATTGGCTTCAAAATCATCCATAAAGGTATCGCCCAATTGGCGTTTTAGCTCATCGCTGACCGGCGCAAAGATACGACCACTTGGGAAAGTGACAAAGCTGACTAAGCTTGCCGCCATGCGATTTGGGAAGTTGGCAAATAAAGCTAAGAACGCTTCTTGAATGGTATAAAGGCTGTTTTTTAGTGCCACTTCTGCATGTAAACGTTCGGCTTTAGATTTAGAGCCATATTCATAAAATTGTAAAATCGCTGTACAGATAAATAGATGCGAATGGATATCGGCTAAGCGCCCAGAGAGCATCTCTTTACGTTTTAAATCGCCGGCTAATAAGCCTAAAGACATATCGGCGGTTAGGGCAAAGCCTGCGCTTAAACGGTTGATGTCTTTATAATAAGGACGAGTAAAGCCATCGGCAAAGCTTGGCGCATGATTGCTGCCACCGACATAACCTGCGACAAAGGCTTTGGCACCGCGATTAAAGGTATAGCCTAAATGTTTAAAGAATAAATTATCAAACTGCTTGAGCGCACCTTCTTTATCATCACTTTGCAATAATTGCAGCTCATCAAATAGATAAGGATGACAACGCATCGCCCCTTGACCAAAAATCATCAATGAGCGCGTCAAGATATTCGCCCCTTCAACGGTGATAGAGACGGGAATGGCTTGATAAGGAATCGCTAAAAAGTTACGCGGTCCCATCTGTACGGCGCGACCGCCAACCACGTCCATGCCATCATTGACCACCATACGCATGGTTTCGGTGGCATAGTATTTTGCCATTGCTGTCATCACCGATGGCGTACCACCTTGGTTCAAGCCACAGGTGACCAAGTGACGAAAGGCCTCGAGCATATAAGTGTTACTGGCCATGCGACTGGTGGCATCTTGCACGCCTTCAAATTTACCGACAGATATTTTAAATTGCTCACGTACTTTCGCAAATGCGCCAACGGTCAAATAGGTGACTTCACTGGCAGAGGTCGATAGCGCTGGCAAGGAGATACCGCGTCCAACGCCCAAGCATTCCATCAGCATACGCCAACCGCGACCGGCATTTTCAACGCCGCCGATAATATAATCTAGCGGGATAAAGACGTCTTTACCATCGACTGTACCATTCATAAATGGCGAGCCGATTGGGTTATGACGCGGACCGGTAACAACCCCTTCATGGCTGGCAGGAACGAGCGCACAAGTGATGCCGTAGTCGGTCTTTTCAGGGTCGCCAAGTAAACCTTCTGGGTCATGCATCTTAAAGGCTAAACCAACGACGGTGGCAATAGGCGCTAGAGTAATCCAGCGCTTAGAGAAGTTCATACGCAGGCCGAGCACTTGCTCGCCTTCATGCATGCCATAGCAAACCACACCCGTATCAGGAATCGCGCCTGCATCGGAGCCCGCTTCAGGACCCGTCAAACCAAAGCAAGGAACTTCTTCGCCTTTGGCTAAACCCGGTAGCCAGCGTTGTTTTTGCTCATCGGTGCCGTAATGCATCAGCAGCTCACCGGGGCCGAGCGAGTTCGGCACCATGCAAGTAACGGCGGCGGTTGGTGAGCGCGAAGCGATTTTACTCATCACCCGACTTTGAGCATACGAGCTAAATTCTAATCCGCCATATTCTTTCGGAATGATTAAACCCAAAAAGCCATTGGCTTTAATAAAGCGCCACGCCTCTGGTGACAGCTCTTTATCTTCATGATGGATTTGCCATTCATCAAGCATGGCGCACAGTACTTCTACTTCATTATCAATAAAGCTTTGCTCTTCTTCTGATAATTCAGGGTACGGATACTTGGCAAAGGTGTCCCAATCTGGCGCGCCCATAAACAGCTCTTTTTCCCACCAGCTGGTACCGGCATCGAGGGCTTCACGTTCGGTATCGCTCATGCTTGGCATCGCACCGCCCAAGGCTTTATAAACAGGCTTAGTAATCAATGATTGGCGCAGCGGCGCGATTAGCAATACCAAGCATAGTAGCGCTAGCGGTATGCCTAAGATGAGCGACCATGGACTGATAAAGGCGGTGACAAGGACGGTCACTAGGGCGACGATACTACCGGTGACACGGGATAAAGATAATAAAAAGATGGCCAAGACCATGGCTAACTGAATGATTACTGCCAAAATAAATAAGCCGATGGCCATGACTGTCTCCTTTATAACGCTGAATGCACAAGCGTAAAATTTAAATGAATAAAAACTGATGGAATAATTCTAATTCTAATTGTTATTTTATTTTTCCATCAGATTTTTTATGCGATAAGTTAATGTATATGACAAAATAAATGCCTGTTTTGTACTTCTTTTCTAGCAGTTTTTAAAATTAATAAGGGTAAACCTACTACTAAATAAATCTATCAATAGTAGGCTTACCGATAACTACCACAGCAAAAATAAAGTTAACTACCAATATGAAACAGTTGTTTATAACTATCAAGAGTCAAAATGCTACGCTGTGTCGATAATATGTATCAAGCTTTGTTTATATAACCAGCTGTTATCGATCTTTAGCCAAAAGGGGGCAAGCAGCTCTCGGCATAAGATAAGGTATCATTGCGTCCGACAATGATATGGTCAACCAATGACAAATCTATTAAGTCACAAGCCTTTTTTAGCTCGTAAGTTAATAAGTTGTCGGCCGTTGAAGGGGTTGCATTGGTATGCGGGTGATTATGGGCGACGATAAGCTGACTGGCAGCATGGCTCAACGCATGACGCAAAACGTGTTTGATACAGACCGAACAAGAAGAGATACCGCCGGTAAACAGTATCTCAAAATTGATTAGGTTTAACGCATTATCCAGACATAGTACGGCAAAGACTTCACGATGCTCACCGCGCAGCTGGGTGCTGATATAGTCTTTGACCATTTGCGAGCGTCCAAGGGCGTGACCTGTCTTAAGCTGACTGTCTAAGTAGCGCGTGCCCATCTCAAGCGATGCCAGTATCTGGGCGTATTTGGCAGGACCAATACCATGACAAGCAAGTACCGTCTCTTGCGGCGCGGCCAACAGCTCAGCTAAGCTGCCAAACTGGTCTATTAAATGGCGGGCAAGCTCAATGGCCGATTGCGACTGGGTGCCTGTGCGCAAAAATATCGCTAATATCTCAGCATCAGATAAATGAGCCGCACCAAATTTCAGCAGTTTTTCACGCGGTCTATCATCTTCATGCCAGTCTTTAATTGCCATTGTCACTCCTTCATAATGGGGATAAGTGTCAGATAACGGAGATAAATCTACAAAACTTCCCCTAACTTATCGCATAATTGTTACTATAAGCGCAATTTTTATCTTTCATTTTTTTATTGATGCCATGCTTATGTCAAATATTGTGCTTGCTATCACCGGCGGTATCGCCGCTTATAAATCTGCTATGTTTGCCCGTCTACTTATCAAGGCGGGCTTTGATGTGCGCGTCATTATGACCACAGGCGCACAAGCGTTTATCACGCCTCTTACCTTGCAGGCTTTGACGGGCAATGAGGTACATATCTCATTACTTGATGAGCAAGCAGAAGCAGGGATGGGTCATATCGAGCTTGCTAAATGGGCCGATTTAATTATCATTGCACCTGCCTCAGCCAATACTTTGGCACGGCTTGCGATGGGTATGGCAGATGATTTATTGACCACTGTTTGCTTGGCAACGACAGCGCCGGTCATTATTGCGCCAGCGATGAACCAGCAAATGTGGGCGCATCCAGCAGTGAATCTAAATGTGCAGACTCTGCGCGATATGAATTATCAAATTATCCAACCAGCCAGCGGCGAGCAGGCATGCGGTGATGTCGGAGCAGGGCGCTTGCCTGAGCCTGAAGAGTTATTAGCCGAAGTGCTACTGTTTAATGCCATGCAAACTACGCCGCAGTTATTGGCAGGTAAACGCGTGGTGATTACTGCAGGTCCGACGGTAGAAGCCATCGATCCGGTGCGCTACTTATCCAATCATTCTTCAGGGAAAATGGGCTTTGCCTTAGCCCGTGCTTGTGTGGCCGCTGGTGCAGAGGTTATTTTGATTGCTGGTGGCAAAGTTGCGCTGCCAACACCGCTCAATGTCACGCGCATTGATGTCCTGTCAGCTAAAGATATGCTTGTAGCAGCGCAGCAATGTGTGGATGGTACGCATATTGCGCTACAGTATCTGCCTGAAGAAGATCATGACCATTCTCACGATCATTCTCATGAACACAGCCACGACCATGCTCATCAGCATGGCGATTGTGATTGCGGTGAAGCGCATCAACATGAACATGCTGAGATTATCACCGATGACAGCGTAAAAGTTGCTGATATCTTTATCGCCACTGCGGCGGTCGCTGATTATCGTACTGAAGAAGCGGCACCGCAAAAAATCAAAAAAACGCAAGATGCCATGACGCTAAGCTTGGTTAAAAACCCTGATATCCTAGCGACGATTTCGCTTGCCCATCCTGAGCTGTTTGTCGTTGGTTTTGCAGCAGAAACACAAGATGTCGAGCACTATGCCCGTGGCAAGCTAGTATCTAAAGATTTAGATTTAATCGCTTGTAATGACGTCTCACGCGCAGATATTGGTTTTGCTAGTGATGATAATGCTATGCAAGTATTTTTCTCAGAGCGTTATGAGCACGATAGCGTGATACTTGAGAAAGCGAGCAAAGATGAGATAGCCAAGCAGTTGGCTACTATTATTGGCGAAACAATTTGGCAACGTCATCAATCATAACCAATCATAACCAATCATAACCAATCATAAGAAACCGCCTCGTTATGCTGTTTCTACTGTCGTCGATATCTGTCGTCGATATCTGTTATCAATATCGCTATTAGGTCGTAAGTTTCTATGACGAATATGATGGATAACGATAGCACCCAGACGTTATTACTGATAGCAATCTTTGCACTGGCATCATTGCTGCATGGTATTAGCGGACTGGGTGTGACGTTAGTAACCACCACCGCGCTTGCCAGTATCTATCCGTTACCCCATGCTATCGTTCTAGTGATTTTCCCCTCATTATTACTTAATGCCATGACTTGGCTAGCGGGTGGCGGGCGTACTATTTGGCAAAATTTCATTTATTACGGCAGGCGCTATTGGTTGTTGGCACTCACCAGCCTGCTCGGTAGTATGCTTGGTGCAAAATTGTTGCTGTGGGTCGATAGCGCTTATATCTTATTGGTATTGGCAGCGGTTATTGGCTTTTATGTCGTCAGTAGCTTGCTCGGTAAGCAAATTCGTCTGCCCAATACCAAGCCTGTGCTGATTATCGTTGGTCTGAGTGCAGGCATTATTGGCGGTGCGACCAATGCCATGTCGACCATATTAATGATGTATTTACTGTCCGCAAGTGACGATAAGCATACCATCGCTAAAGTTGGCAACATGTGCTATTTCTTGGGTAAAATTGCCCAGATTATTGTCTTGCGTGAGCCTATCATGGCGCTCAATCACGGTGAGTGGCAGCTGATTAGTCTGCTTAGTGTTCTATCTATCGCCGCGCTGCTAGTTGGTATTCGCTTGCGCCGCTACTTGCCACAAGCACGCTTTCGCCAGCTTATTTTACTGATTCTCATCGTGCTAGGTATTCGCGTGGGTTGGCAGGGGATAACGGCGTTGCTATAAACTTAGCGATCGAATAAATTTACCGATTAAACAAATTTAACAGTATGGTGGCAACGATACTGATGATAATCATGGTGACGACTGGAAAATATATTCTTGTATTGCCTGAAGTGTGTTTGATATCGCCTGGCATATTGCCTATCCATGAAAACGCATTTGGAAACAGCAGCCAAATAACGCCGATAATAACCAGCAAAATGCCTATGCCTATCAATATTTTTGCCATCTAGACTCTCGCTAATCTCTCTAATTTTCTTACGTTATTTTGTCGCGCCTGTTTCTCAGTTGCACATTACTCAATCAATTCTGCAAAAAACAGCTGTTGTGCCAAACGAAATGTATTGCAGTGCGCTTCGACCACATCTTCGATATCTTCTGAATAGCCGCCGCCCATGACGATAGCCACGGGAATATTGGCCGCTTTAGCTTGTTGTAGGACAAACTCATCACGCGCTTTACAACCCTCTATCGTCAGACTAAGCTTGCCCAATTTATCAGTTGCTAACACATCGACCGCAGATTGGTAAAATATCATATCTGGCGTAAATTCATTGATTAAGCGCGGCAGCGTATCCTCTAATATCTGTAAGTATTCTGCATCACCCGTATCATTATCCAGCTCAATATCTAAGTCTGATACTTGTTTACGAAACGGGTAGTTTTTCGCGCCATGCATGCTAAAGACAAAAACGCGCGGCTCATCCGCCATGATACTGGCATTGCCGTTACCTTGATGAACGTCCAAATCAACTATTAAAATTCGTTGCGCCTGTCCACGATTTAATAATAAATTGCTGGCGATACACACATCATTAAAAACACAAAATCCCTCACCATGATTGGCAAAGGCATGATGGGTGCCACCAGCGACATTCATCGCCACGCCATATTGCTGGGCGAATAACGCACATTCATAAGTGGCATGGGCAATATAACGCCCGCGCTCTACCAATTCTGGCGTCATCTCAAAACCAATGGCGCGCGCTTCTTTACGTGGTAAGGTTTGGGTTTTAAGCTGCTGCCAATAGTCCGCTGTATGGGTGGTTAAAATCTCATCTTCTGTCAGACGTTTCGGAGCAAAAAAATTCTCATTATTGATAGTTCCTTCAGCCAATAAGCGCTCAGGAATCATGGTGTATTTTTGCATGGGAAAGCGGTGTTTTTCGGGTACGGAATAACGAAAAATGTCAGAGTAAGCAATTTTTAGCATAATATTAAATGGTTTCTATTTGAGAGAGTTTTTAAGACTAAAGGGTTTTCATGGCTTTGAAAGTCAGATTTTGAAAATAGGCTTTTGAGAATAAGATACTAATAAGAAACTTTAAAAGCTGCAGATATCTAGTTTGATTGATTATTGAACAAATTGGGTTGGTAAGAAAAAAGTTCGCGCATCCTCTTGCTGATGTAGCGTCATCAGTAAGTCTTGCAATTCTGTAGCAGGATTTTGATTGTTGACCAAGTCACTAAATATCTCGTAAGTAACCGTGGTCATCGCGATGACGCTTTGTAGTAAATGCTCAATGGTGTTTTCATCCATACCGACCGCTTCGACATCGATGGCGTTTTTGTAGCGTATCTCGCCATCATTGATGTCCATCTCAAGATTGCCAATCAGCATGTCGTAATTGATCTGGGTAATCAGTAACATGGCGGCGCTTTGATGGCTTTCGGGTATCAAAAACGGCAAAATACCATAGACTGCCAGCAAGTTGTTTTTCTCTTGCACACGAAAAAGATAGCCACAGTCAAGCTTTTTATTACGCATCCTCAAAGACAAATGGTGTGATTGCTGGCTGTCAATATTTTTATTGCCACTGGTTCTAGGTCGATAATGGTTATAGTGCCATTGTTGCTCGTCAAAATACTGCTTAAGATAATTGACAATCGGGGTGTCATCATCACTATTTTGCTTTGTCATACCTTCGATATCATTATCAAAATAAGCGTCAGTATCAGTATCAGTATCAGTATCAGTGCTGCTATCTAACCTACTATCAATATTGCTACTAAGGCTGTTATAAATGACGTCATCGGAACGGTCATCAAAGCTGTGGTTTATGTTGCGATTTGAATTACGGTTTAAATCAGGATTAAAGCCGCTGACATCCGTATCATAATTGTCATTATGATCATTGTCATTATTATCACTGTCTTTAGGACGAGTTTGAATACTATCTTTCTCATTTTTTGAAGGATGAGAGTTATTATTATCCTGTTCTGTTATGTCTAAATCTGAACCCAAATCTAAGTCTAAGTCTAAGTCTAAGTCTTTAGCCGCCTTGATATCATCAATAACAGCCTGCACAGCCGATATGTTAAGCAGCTGTTTAATTCTTTGCCATAAGCTGAGTTTAGGAGATTGGCTCATAGGATAGTAGGCTAACTAATAAAAGGTGAAATTTAAAAACTAAATCATAAACCGTACGCTACAACAGCAGATTAATCGCTGCCAAATACCAATCCTGCTTTGATACTAGGCTGGGCGTAAAACGCCTGCAGCATATCTGTTATATGCGCCGTAACCCATGAGCTTTCAAGGGCGTCCGTGACGACAGGGAGCAGGGCAGCACTCAATTGCGTTATTGCCTGCTCATCGATGTGTAGGCTTGCCGCGATATTGGCCATGCTATCGGCTTGATGGTTGCTATACCAAGTATCGACGCCCGCTGCCACAAGGCTGTGCAAATAAGGCGATAGGCGCAAACGGTTATAGCTTTGTTGGATGCTGTTTTCAATATGCTCAATACTGCTATCGTTAGGCTCATCACGTAAATAAGTTTGGATTTCGCTAATCGGCTTCTCTTTGATGCGCCCCCAACCCGTCACCAATAAACGCGCAACCTCTTCATTGGATAAATGCGCTTGGGCATTGGCTTCTGCTTTATGCGCTAAATCTTTAATATTACGATGCAGGTACGTCTGCAATTTTTCATCAAGATTGCGATTGGTTGCTTTTTCAAACGAGCTACGTCCAAACTTCATCAGTTTACCGGCAGCACCGGCTTTATCTAGCGTGGATTCCATAAAATCATTGATAGCGTGATACAGCGTTTGCGTTAATAAGTCTGCAAAGGTTTCATTACCGACCAGTGTATGCACCAAGATATTACGCTGCTCTTCATGACTACCGACGTAGCTGGCTAGAATCTCAACTTGCGTGTCATCGACCAATTCTGATAAAGGCACATTATCATTAACGGGATGATAAATAATAGTATGCAAAATATCACGAATATCGCGACGTACCACCTCGCTTATCGGCTGTTTAAGAAGCCAGTCATTAATAAGATGTTGCAAATCATCGCTACTGATATATTTACTCAGAGGCTGCTCGCCAAACCACTGCCAAGCTTGCATCGATAGCGGTTGCGCTTGTGTACATAGCCATTGCTGCATAAAGGCAACTTGCGCCTCGATTAAGCTGTCTAGGGTTAGCATCGGCGTGTCTGATTTTTGCGCTGGGTTTTGAATATCTTTTAAAGTCTGCATAGGTTTTGAGGTCATAGTAATCGACAATTTGTTATACTGTGTGGTTGTGGTAAGCATAAAGTATTATGCCATGAACCTCATCTGTGTTTGTGATGAATATTGCCTGCTGCTTAATAAATAATGAGAGGTTTGGATGACAGCTCTGAATACAGCTTTACTTGCACTCGATGAGCTGACGGTTCAGCGCGGTGAAACTCCTTTATGTGAGGGCGTGACGCTCAATCTGGCTGCCGGTAGCATCTGTCACTTGGTTGGTGCTAATGGTACGGGTAAAACGACGCTACTGATGCAATTGGCTGGATTATTGCCAGTGCTAAGCGGTGAAGTTGTTTATCAAGGAGCAGTAAGCTTACCTGTGCAGCCTTTATATGTATCGCATCAGTTAGGCATTCATCCAAACCTGACCGTCGCCCAAAATCTAACGTTTTTGCTCAATTTATATGGCATTAGCCCTAGTAGCGCCGATATTGATGACGCCCTTACGTGGGTAGGATTACAAGGCTTTGAGACCATCAGCTCAAGCCATTTATCTGCGGGTCAGACGCGGCGCATTACCCTTGCACGCTTGTATTTATTAACGCCGGACGTCACCCCTTTATGGCTGCTTGATGAGCCCTTTACCGCGCTTGATGTCGATATGGTGGCGCGCATGGAAGACAGATTGCGCGAGTTTGCTACGGCTGGCGGTGCGATATTAATGACCAGTCATCAGGCCGTCGGCGTTGCCAATCAAGTGCTCGATTTGTCTGATTATATGGTGTAAATGCTATCAATATAACTGCCATAAGCATCAATCTAACTGCAACAAGCGTCAATATAAGTGCGACAAGCATTAGTGGAAGAGCGAATAAATGATAGACACAGACAGTGCAGTAAAAACCGTGAATACAAGCTCGGATGCTAATACTTCGAATGCTAGTGCAGCTGCTGCGCGCGCTATCAGCTTTATGCAGCTTTGGCGGCGCGAATGGCAGGTCAAGCAGCAAGGGGCAGTACAGTGGTTATATCCTCTGGTATTGTTTTTAGTGATTATTACCTTATTTCCGCTAGCCGTTGGTAGCGAGCCTGCTTTATTGCAGCGCCTCGGGGTGTCCGCAGTTTGGATTGCAGCTCTATTGTCACTGGTGATGGGTGTCGATGGCTTGTTTAAACCTGCCCTTGATAATGGCACCTTGGCACAATTGGTCGTCGCTAAAGCGTCACTGCCGTTATGGGTGCTGATTCGTTTGGTTATCCATTGGATTTTTAGTAGTGGTATTGTGGCAGCATTAAGTTTGCTTGCTGTGCCTTTATTTCAGCTGAGCTGGTTTGAGGCGTGGATATTGATGGCGTCTATTATTACTGGCAGTCCGATGCTGCTTATGTTGTCAGCGGTCGCCAGTAGTCTGACACTATCATTGAAGAATGGCGCGGTGCTGGTGCCTTTGATTGCCTTACCGATGCAATTACCGGTATTGATCTTTGCTACCGGTGCGGTTGATTTATTTGCCACAGGTCTCAATGGCTTGCCGATTTTGGCTTTATTATTGGCAGGTAGTATTATTTCGGTACTGGTGATGCCATGGGTGATTGCAATGACGTTAAAAATGGCATGGCTTAATTAAAAACCCATGCTGGTATGTCATTCTTTTTCTCATTAAAACCCTTTATATTAACAGCATGGTGAAAACTGGCAACTTTGCTATAATAGGCTATTAAACAAACAGTCACGTGTAGATTCTATCCAGCGTTCAACGCCAGCAAGTTAGCGGGTAGTCGTATGAATCATGCGTTTTACTCGATAATCACTAGCTGCGTAATAGGTTTATTCCCATGCCCAACCTGAATAATGTCTCATCTCCTAGCCTGTGGCAACGCATCTGGCAAGTTTTCTTGACCACGGTGGGTACCAAGGAGTTCTTTCGCATCTTTGCGCCTTGGGTTAAGTGGCTGGCGATATTAGCCGGTCTCTGCCTGCTCATCGGTAGCGTTTGGGGCTTGGCATTTGCGCCGCCGGATTATCTGCAAGGTAATAGCTATCGCATTATCTTTATCCATGTACCAGCCGCCAGTTTGGCTATCTCCATTTATTTTGCTTTAGCCGTACTGGGCGTCATTTATCTGGTATGGAAAATTAAGACCGCGAGCCTTGTGGCGCAAGCGTTAGCTCCGATGGGTTTTTTGCTTTGTGTGATTAGCTTGCTGACCGGTTCTATTTGGGCAAAACCGACGTGGGGTACGTATTGGGTTTGGGATGCACGCTTGACATCTATGCTCATTTTAGCGTTTTTATATGCTGGGGTAATGGCGTTGTTTGCCGCCTTTGAACATACCGCCAATCGCGGTAAAGCGGCCGCTATTTTATCTATCGTTGGCGCGGTGAATTTGCCTATTATTAAGTACTCAGTGCAGTGGTGGAATACCTTGCACCAAGGCTCGACCTTTACGCTGACTGCAGCACCAAAAATGTCGGCGGATATGTGGCTGCCCTTGCTACTGATGATTATTGGCAGTTATTTATTGGTTGCAACGTTGGCCATTTATCGCACCAATACCCTGATTTTATATCGTGATCAAGGTAAAGCGTGGGTAAAAGAATACGTTCGTGGACAAAATAAATAGTCCCATAAAATATAACAATATAGCTATGAACAAACCAAATAACGGCTAGGGAAATATGATGCAGCCTTACTTTTATAGCGTCTCTGAGTTTATTGCCATGGGTGAGCATGGGGTGTTTGTCTGGTCATGCTGGGCAATTACAGTCGGCATGATGCTGATTTTTATTATTTATAGCCGTCGTCAGCGGCAAGCGCTTATCAAGCAGCTAACGATTCAGCAAGCGCGTCAAGCACAGCGCGCTGCTAAGACTCCTAATCCTGCGACCAAACAATCTTCTTAACAATACTCCTTAAACAGTCCTTTTTAATATCAAATTTTTAGCTTATAAAATTATTATTATCCAATGGTAAATATATGATCTCATCAGTTGCGAGGGGGCTTATTGATTTGGGCAAAAAATGCTACCATATAGGTATTAGAAAAGTACGGTTAGACGGGCTTGTTATCAAGTCAGTCTAATAGGAATTTCTTTAATATTTTCTGTTTTGCAGACGAGCAGTTTGTAAAACAGCGACTCATCAATGAGGTAGTGGTATGAGCGCAGTTCGTCGCAAAAAACTGATGTGGGTTATGTTTACGCTTGCAGGGGCGGCGATTGCCGTGGTGTTGGTGATTTACGCCATTGGGCAACAGACCGATTACTACTTTGACGCCACCGCCATTGCGCAAGGTGAAGCGCCGCAGGATAAGCGTATCCGTGCTGGCGGTATGGTAGTTGCTGGTAGTGTCCAACGTGCGCCAGACGACCCGTTAAGCATTGAATTTGCTATCACCGACTTTGAATCGACCGTGCCCGTGACCTATCAAGGTATCTTGCCAGATTTATTCGCTGAAAACTCAGGCGTGGTTGCAACCGGTAAAATGCAAGGCGATACCTTTGTCGCAGGCGAAGTATTGGCCAAGCATGATGAAAATTATATGCCGCCAGAAGTGGCCAAATCGATGAAAGAGAACAATCGTAATGGCGCAGTCCCTTCTTCTGAGCAATATAATCCTGCTGAAAAAGTGCATGAGACCAAGACTTTACAGCAGTAATTGCGCTGACAATAATAATTATCAATAATTATCAATAGTTATCGTAAAAGCGTTAAATATAAAAAAGCCAGTGACCTTTATCACTGGCTTTTTTTTGCCTAATATTTTAATAAATATTATTTATTAATCATCCCATTCCGGTGAATAATCCGGATGCTTAATTTTACGACCATCGCTACGCGCTAAGCTGCCAATTTTCTCAAGTTCATCTGCATTGAGCGTTACCTTGACAGCATCTAAGTTGCCTTGTAAGTGCTCAGGATTGGACGTTTTTGGAATCGCAATACGCTGCTTATCGGATAAAATCCACGCCAGCGATACTTGCGCTGGAGTAACCCCATGCTTATCAGCGATTTCCTTAATCACTTCATTATCAAAAACATCTCCGCGGGCAAGCGGCGAATATGCTTCTAATAAAATATGGTGATTGTTTAAAAAGGTCTGCAATGTTTTTTGCTTAATAAAAGGATGGAATTCCACCTGATTGACCGCAATAGGCACGTCAGCGTATCGTGTGGCTTCAATGATGTTAGCAATATTAAAGTTAGACACCCCGATATTACGGGTTAAACCTTGTTTTTGTAATTCGCAAAGCGCAGGGATGGTCTCTGATAAAGGCACACGATCATCAGGCCAATGTAGCAGCAGTAAATCAACGTAATCGGTATCTAGATTTTCTAACGAACGTTTGGCCGCAGCAACAAGCTTTTCTGGCTCAAACTTCATGTCATCAGGAAATATTTTCGTCGTTAAAAAGAACTTATCGCGAGCAACACCTGATTGCTTAATGCCTTTTCCCACCTCTTTTTCATTATCATAAGCTTGGGCGGTATCAATGTGCTCGTAGCCCATTTTTAGGCCTTGGCTGACGACATCGATACAGTCTTGTCCCGTTGATTGCCACGTACCCAGTCCGAGTATCGGAATGTTCGCTTGTCCAGCGGTGCGAATATTATAAGTTTTAGCACGCATATTATTGTCCTTGTTATTTTTGTGATTTATTAAGAGCTCTTATATTATTAATAGAGAGTTCAATCAGAAATATAATGTTCTCAATTTCTATTAGCCTCAGTTTCTATTAAGCTTAACCTAACCACTATAGAAAAAAGTAGCGGTAAGTGAAAGGGCGGGTGACGCTTTCCTACAAACGACAAACAGGCTGTAACGTCATTTTATAACTCCTAAGGTTATTAATAATTTGTTTACAGGGACTATTTAAGATAGAAAAAATACTGAAATTACAAAACCTTACTATAGTAAGGGGTATACATAAAATGGACGTAATGCTAGAGTATAACCAAACAAATGACAAATTTATTTATCCATAAAAAATTATATATAGAGAGAGATGTAGGTTTTTATTGATACAGCTATCAATAAAGTAATGGTTAACAAGGTAGCGATTAACAAAATAACGATGAACAAAGCCAAGTTGCACAATCTTCTAGCAACTTCATTCAATTAGGAGAGGATGTGTCCAATCTTTCAAAGGCAAGTACTGTACAAGACAGTCATTTAAAAAATGGTGCAGACAGTCAGCATCAAAACCCTATTTCGTGGTTTATTTTTGGTTTGATGGCAAGCGTGACCTTTATTGGTATTCTCTCAGAGCTGATGCCGTCGGGTATTTTGCCGCAAATGACCGCCGGCTTAGGTATTGAGCAGACTCAGGTAGGGTTTTTGGTCGGTATATACGCGCTGGCATCAGCGATTTTCGCTATTCCGCTTATTAGTATGACGTTGTGGGTCAATCGAAAAATTCTTTTGCTGGTCTTATTGGCGGGCTTTGCCATTTCTAATATCGTCGTCGGTCTTACCTCATCTTATGCGCTTATCGTCACCATGCGTATCATTGGCGGTATTTGTGCAGGGATTATGTGGCCGATGATTGCCGCCTATGGGACGGCATTGGTGCCAGAAAACCTGCATGGTAAGGCTATCACTATTATTATGGCGGGCAATGCCTTTGGTGTCAGTCTGGGTCTACCGATTATGACCTATATTGGCACTCAAGTTGGCTGGCGTACCTCATTTATCGTACTGGGTGTATTGGGTGCGGTGATTGCACTGCTGGCTATGAAGTTTTTGCCATCGGTGCAAGGTGAAAAGCTGACCCAAAGTAACTCGCCAATAGCGGTGCTCAAAATACCTGGCGTCTGGATTGTTTTAGCACTGACTTTTTTAGCAGTCGTCGCCCATTACAGCACCTACACCTATATCACGCTATTGGTCGAAACCATTAAGTTCGTTGGCGGTATCAGCTTAGCGCTATTTATCTTTGGGATAGGTTCGGTTATCTCTGTCATCTTATCGGCCAAGATTATTGATACCCATTTACGGGGTTTAATCGTTGGGATGTTAGTTTGTGGCGTGGTTGCCATGCTGTTGTTTGTCTTCTTTAGAGGGACAAATGGTTTTGCACATTTTGCTTTTTTACTTTGGGGACTGGCATTCGGACCTCTGGTAACTATGTTTCAAACGGCTGTTAGCCATCAGGTGACGGAAGCAAAAGCTGTCGCGACCTCGGTACAATCGAGCGTATTTAACTTTTCAATTATGATTGCCACATGGCTTGCCGGTTTGATTTTGGTGCATATGCCAGAAACCGGTGTCTTGGGTATCGTCTATCTGTCTATTTTGTGTTTCGTTCCTGCCATTATTATTACGGTAATCTCTAAGAAAACCTTGGCGGCGCCTGTTGTCTAATAACAATTAATAACAATTAATAACAATTAATAACTAGGTTTTGATAAGCAATTTTAAATAACGCATTTTTAATAACTAACTTTTAATAATAATAGGAGTTTGTCATGATTAAATTTACCAATGCCACTATCTATCGCAATAGCGATGCTAATGAAATTCTCGTCAAAGACGGTGTTATTCAGCAAATAGGTAAGGGTTTACCGGCTGCTACAGAAGAGATTGACCTGAAAGGTCGGTTGGTTGTGCCACCTTATGTAGACTCGCATCTGCATTTAGATTATGTCTATACCGGCGGCGGTGATGAGGCGAAAAATGCTTCAGGTACGCTATTTGAAGGGATTGCGCGCTGGCATGATGTCAAAAAAACGCAATCTTTTGAAGATGCCAAAGCGCGGATGCTAAGAGGCATTCAGGAAGAGGTTTCTAAAGGCGTGCAGTACATCCGTACCCATATCGACGTTTGCGACCCTGATTTAACAGGGCTCAAAGCAATGCTCGAGCTGCGCGAAGAGCTAAAAGACAACGTTACCATTCAGATTGTGGCGTTCCCGCAAGAAGGCATGTATGCCTATAAAGGCGCTGTCGAGTTGATGGAGGAAGCGTTAAAAATGGGCGCGGACTGTGTTGGTGGTATTCCGCATTTTGAATGGGCGTATGAATTCGGTCAAGATTCTGTGCGTAAGACGGTGGAGCTTGCGCTTAAATATGACAAGCTCATCGACGTCCACTGTGACGAAACTGATGACCCGATGAGCCGTCACGTGCAACTATTAAATGCTTTGGTTATGATTGAAGGTATCGGCGCCCGCTCGACGGCGAGTCATACTTGCTCATTTGGCTCAGCAGATGATGCTTATGCATTTCGGATGATGGGGCTATTTGAGCAGTCAGGCATGAACTTTATCGCCTTGCCAACCGAAAATGCTTACTTGCAAGGTCGTCAGGACACTTATCCAAAACGCCGTGGTTTGACGCGGGTCAAAGAGTTTTGGGAAAATGGTATTAACGTCAGCTTTGGTCAAGACTCTATTAACGATCCGTGGTATCCAACTGGTAACGGCAATATGATGAATATCTTGGATAACGGTATTCATTTGGCGCAAACTATGTCGCTGCCGCAGCTTGACGTCTGTCTCGACTTTATTACCATAAATGGCGCAAAGACCTTAAATATCGAAGATGAATACGGTTTGGATGCTGGTAAGCCAGCTAACTTTTTGGTATTGGACGCCGATAGTCCGTTTGAGGCGGTGCGTCAACGCGCTGACGTGCTTGCTTCTGTTCGTCATGGTAAATATTTATTTAAAAAGTCTGAACCAAGCTATGATATCGAATTGGATGTTTTTAGAAAAACCAAGTAGTCTTATTTACCAAAAATAGAGAAAGAATAAATAGCAACCAGCTAAAATATTAACGAAAAAGCCCATTATTTAATAATGGGCTTTTTCTATTTAATTTTTAAGATACTTTATTGGCATAAACTATCTTAAATCATGAGGCAAGCAATTACTGAGCAGCAGCTTCTGTAACAGGAGCAGTAGCTGTTGTAGAAGCGGTATCAGTACCCCAGATTTTTGGGTATTTGTAACCTGGGAAGCTATCATGCGCATACTTTTTAAAGGCTTCTGAGTTATAAGCGTTGGTCACGTCTTTTACCCATTTTTTGTCTTTATCAGCAGTTTTGATCGCTGACCAGTTGACATAAGCAAAGCTTGGCTCTTGGAATAGCGCTTCAGTCAGCTTGATACCGGCATCAGTCGCATAATTACCATTAATGATAGCAAAGTCAACTTCATCACGCGCACGTGGTAGCTGGGCAGCTTCTAGCTCAACGATTTTGATGTCGTATTTGCTGTTATCAGCGATATCGGTTTTTGAGGCGGTCAATGGGTCGATATTGTCTTTTAACGTAATCCAACCTAGCTCATTCATCATCACTAACGCACGCGCAAAGTTACTTGGGTCATTAGGCGCAGAAACGCTCATGCCTTTGTAGACCTCATCGATTTTCGTCTTTTTGCCTGAATAGATGCCAAGTGGGGCTGTTGGTACTTGGAAGGCTTCAACCAAATCAAGGTTATTTTCTTTTTTGAAGGTATCAAGATAAGGCTTATGCTGGAAGATGTTGATGTCTAAATCACCATCAGCCAAGGCGATGTTTGGCCGCACATAATCGGTAAATGTGACGAGCTCAACTTCATAACCTTGTGCTTCTAACGAGCCTTTTACTTGATTACGTACCATATCGGCAAAATCACCTTCGGTAGTACCGATGACAATTTTGCTATGCTCAGGATCGATATCGCTGGTCGCGGCTGTTTCTGTGGTCGTTGTTTCCGTTGCGCCTTCAGTGACTGGCTCTTTGTTGGCTTCTGGCGCTGATGAATTGTTGCAACCGACCAATACAAGACCTGATACGCCAACCGCAGCAAATGCTGTGGCTACTTGACGGCTGATATCTGTTAATTTCATGAAACTTCCTTAATAAGGGATGGGAATAGGGGATTGAGTATCAACATTTAAAATCCGCATTAAAAAAGCAACATTATGAATAGTAATGCTGCTAAGTTAACGGTTGTTAAGATAGTATCAAAATTAAAGGGAATCAGTTACAAAGTCAAGCATTTGCTTAGGATGAATCGGCATTAAAGCTTGAGCATTATTCATATCAAACGTTTAATATGCGTACTTTAAGAGCCAATGACTAATACTGTTTATAGTCAATTTATAAGTGAAATTTAGCGCTTATCCAAACGCATGGCGATCCAATTACCCGACGCCTGAATCCCGATAACCATAATCGACAGCATGACGACAATAAATACCATCACCTCAGTTTGATAGCGATAATAGCCATAACGAATCGCCAAATCACCCAGACCGCCACCACCAATCATACCGGCAGCTGCCGAAAACGATAGTAAGCTGATACATAAAATGGTGACCGACAATACCAAGCCAGAACGCGCTTCGTTAAGCAGCACTTTGATAATGGTAAAAGGACGGGCGCCCATCGATTCAGTTGCTTCGATAATACCACGTGGCACTTCACGCAGGTTTTGTTCAACCAAGCGCGCAAAGTAAAAGGAACCCGCAATCGCCAGTACCAAAGAGGCGGCAATCGGTCCAATACCGGTGCCAACGATGGCTTTGGTAAAAGGGCTCATGGCAATCATCAAAATCACAAATGGGAAGGCGCGCATAAAGTTGGTAATCGCCCCAAGCACACCGTATAGCGTCTTGTTTTGCAAAAACTGCCGATCACTAGATAAAAATAAGAAAACCCCAAACAAACCGCCGATCACGATGGCGACCGTCGTTGAGATACCAAGCATAATAAAGGTATCTACAAACGCCTGCCAAATCTCTTTGCGCAGCGCGAGCAGTTTGTCTATCGAGGCGGATAATTCAGCACCAGTTAACATGTCTATTCTCCTACCTCTTAGTCTTCGTGAACCAAGCCTTTGCCAATCGTTGTGGTGGCCTGAATCAGACCGTCGCGAATATCGGCAACCTCGAGCAATTGCCCTTGATGTAACAACGCTGCGCGGTCGCATAACCTGCGAATCACGCTCATTTCATGCGTGACAATGACGATGGTGACGCCAAGCTGTTCATTAATATCGCGTAGACAAGTCAATAAGCTGCGCGTGGTCGCAGGGTCAAGCGCACTGGTCGGCTCATCCGCCAATAATACTTTCGGGCTTGGCGCAATGGCGCGCGCGATACCGACACGCTGTTTTTGTCCCCCTGAAAGCTGCGCAGGATAATGCCCGGCACGGTCGATCAAGTCGACGATTTCTAAGCAGTCCATCACGCGCTTATGGATATCGGCGCTCGGATAACCTGCCACCGTTAAGTTAAAGGCGACATTATCAAAGACCGTACGATTGGACATCAGGTTAAACTGCTGAAAAATCATACCGATATTATGGCGAGCGATACGTAAATCACTAGCGGATAAGGTGGTCAAATCCGTACCATCGACGATGACTTGACCGGAATCTGGACGCTCAAGCAAATTAATCAGGCGTAAGAGGGTAGATTTACCCGCACCCGAATAGCCCATCAAGCCAAATATCTCGCCTTGCTGCACAGTTAAAGACGTCGGCTCGACAGCAGTAAACCAATGTGGCTTGCCGTCTTTATCTTTTATAGACCGGTCGCTTAGAAAACTTTTGGTCACATCGTTTAAGACAATCATGTCACTCATGGAGGGCTCAAAATTCAATAAATATTTTAATAGTCATGAAGCGGTTGTAGGGTCTCTTACATCATAAAGAGCACAGTTAAAAACAACATTCAATAACCCCATAATAAGGGGCGCTAATATAGCATATTATGCAGTGTTTTGGATATGGACATCCATGACTTAAGGATAATCTTGGCTTGCTCGCTATTAAGTAACCAAGCAATCAAGACAGGTAGCGCGTAAATTCATCGTCATTTCGAATAAATGGTTATGAAATAAAGAAGCAATATAACATCAGCAGGCATTTTCAAGCATGTTTGTAGCACTGATTTTTTAGCAGTAAGTTTTTTGCCACTGAGCTTGTTAAGACTTAGTTTTTTAAGACTTAGTTTTTTAAGACTTAGTTTTTTAAGACTGAGCTATAGGATTAATCACGGCTTTCATGATGATAATGAGGGTCGTGCTTCACAGGTAGCACCACTAAAAATCGCGTATGACCATTAATAGTGTCGGTCAGGATACGCCCTTGGTGCGCGGTGACAATTTGGGCAACCAAGGATAAGCCAAGTCCTGAGCCTTTATTCTTTTGCTGTAAGCGTACAAAGGGACTAAAAACTTCTTCGCGTTTGTTTTCAGGGATGCCGTCGCCTTCATCAATCACTGCCAACACGGCATATTTTGGTAGCGGGCGGGTTGGTTCAGTTTTTGCTTTCTTTAGATGCTTACTAAACAAACCTTCTTTACGTGGTGTATTTGCTGTCTCGCCATTATCTTTGGCGTTCTCTTTATTATTGCTCTTAGAGTTATCTTTAGCGTCATCTTTCTCAGTACTATTGTTTTTATCGGTGTTTTCTGCGTTTTGATTGATAGCATTGTCTTCAATACTGAGAAGTGATATCTCCTGATTTTCAGGAACCGCGCGCCAAATGACTTTTTTAATTTTATCGGTTAAATCGCTCGTGAAGCGTTGATAATTGGATCTAAGCGAAGGCTCATTAATAGTTTTAGACTCATCATTACTGTTTATATCAGTGTTTACGTTACTGTTTACCTTACTAGGTACGTCAATAAGTTCTGAAGGCTGTGATTTATCCGTGACTAAGCTCGTATCATTATCGCTATCACCATCAACCTCAATAGTTTCATTCTGAGCATCAGTAAGCGCCGTGACGCTTTCACCATTTTTATAAATAGCGGGAGCAGGTAATAATGCTATTTCTGTTGCTTCTGCTGACGTTGGCTTAGATTTTGTGTCACTAGCGTCAATTGAGTCGTCAGTGGCAGTAGAATCTTGTGCGTTTTCAAGCTGATTGACGTTATGAGTGACTTCTTCATAAGAATCAAAGTCGGAGCTGTTATAGTCGACAAAGCTGCTGCACAGTATGGTTTGCAGTAGGAAGTCAGGGATATCACTGGCTTCCTCTAAGGTTTGCACGCCATAAAGCAATACAGTAACAGGCGGCTTGCCATGTAGCATGGCATTGGTCAGTAGGTTACGAATTAAATGGGTGAGCATGGATGACTGACCGTCAATGACGATATGCTCGCCAATCAACGTTGCTTCAGGATAATGTTGGCGTTCCTGATTGACCAAGTCATATAAGTCTAAATGTTCAACTTGTTGTAGCGCATGACCGGCGTCTAATCGGCTCACCAGCAAGATACTTTCAACCAAATCATTCAGTCCTGACAGATCACGATTGATCGCATGGGCACGTTTATCAAATTTTTCTTTGGTATCGCTCGGCAAGGCTGCTGCCAACATATCCATCATCTCAATCTGTAAGCGGATACGGGTGATAGGCGTGCGCAGCTCGTGCGAGGCATGCGCTAATAATAGATTATTGGCATTAATAAGGTGTTCAATCTTTTGTGCCGCTTGGTTAAAACCGCGGGCGAGTGAGGCAATCTCATCATTACCGCGTGCATTGACACGCACGCTAAAGTCGCCATCACCAAGTTCAGCCATCTGCTGACTCATCTGATTGATACGCCAAGTAATGGTACGAGCAATCCACCAAAGCACGCCTGCCATAATAATCAGCAGCAATAAGGTACCGGTAAATAAGTTTAGCGCCGCTGAAAGTACGGGTTTTTTAGGTGCTAAGCGTGACTCATATAATAGCGTATAGCCCGTACTACTATAGACTTGGGCTTGCTTGGTTGGGGAGGTTTCAGCAAACGACGGAAAAACGCGTGCTAATAAAGAGGGCGGCGCCGGCAATTCTAACGGCAAATCGCTATTGTCGGTTTGCATAAGCAAATGACCTTCGCTGTCATACAAACCCATCTTTGCCTGCAAAGATTCATCAAAAATATCAAAACTTTTTTTGACCACCGCCAGCATAAAGCGCGACTGTAAGCGATTGTCCTTGCTGACCGCGATGTTTAGCTCATGCAAAAAAGGGTCTATTTGACCCAAGATTTGCGTGGCTAAGATTTCTGAGCGAATGCCCGCGTCTTTGTCATGGACCAACTGCGTCAATAACACCATCGCTACCGCAAATAAGATAAGTGCCAGCATGACACTGGCAAATAGCTTGGCAAATACGGAACGAAAACCCAGTTGTTGCATTAAATCATCTCTATTATCAAACGCTCATAACCGCTTTATCGGTTTTATTGGCACTATCGCTTAACCTAACGTCGTTTGATTACATACGCCATTTATACTTGATCGGTTGCAAATTGATAACCCACACCGCGTACGGTAATAATACGTTTTGGCTGACGTGGATTGTCTTCAATAAGCGCACGCAAACGCGAAATATGCACGTCGATAGCGCGATCAATATTGTCTGAGCTGTCATCGTTTGGCATTGCTTGCCACAATTGCTCGCGGTTTAGTACTTTACCAGAATGAGTGGCAAAATAATGCAGCAATTGAAACTGATGCGTCGTTAGACGTACCGGTTGGTCATCGATAGTGACCTCATGACTGTCAGGAAAGACGCTCAAGCGACCGAAAGTCAGGCTGTCTGATTGGCTGTCGGCTTGGTTTGGCTGCTCATGACGACGAATAACGGCACGAATACGCGCCAATAGCTCACGTGGCTCAAATGGTTTGGCGATATAATCATCGGCACCCATCTCTAAACCCAATACGCGGTCAGTGGTATCGCCTTTTGCCGTTAGCATAATAATCGGCACTTTATTGGTCATGTTGTTTTTGTTGCCACGTATTTTTTGGCAAACTTGCATCCCATCCATATCAGGAAGCATCAAGTCCAGTACCACTAAGTCAATATCACGCTCTTTGGTGTCTAATAAATCTAAACCTTCTTGACCCAATCCTGCATGGTGTACATCGTAGTAATTCATGGTCAGATAATCACTGATTAACTCGGCTAAATCTGGATCATCTTCAATTAGTAAAATCTGCTTACTCATAATTTTTCCTCTAGTTGTTGTTATAGTTTGTTTAATCTGCATCTTAAAAAGTACTGTTTTAAACCTGCATTTTCAAAGTGCTGCTTTAAAAGTACTGCTTTAAAAGTACTGCGCCCTTAATTTTCAATCACTGCTATTTAGCATACGCTATATTGCCTAAACAGGATGTTATTAAACAAGACATGCTTTGTTAATGTTTCTACACAATGTAACTACTTGCTTCAACGCTTATGAAACTACCGCCTTTTTACCTTCAGATTCAACCGGTAGATTTGCCAAACAAATCAAACTGTCATTGGTAATGCCCGCGATTAAATATTGTTTGGTCAGCGGGTCATACTCAATGACCTCGACGGGCTGGCGCGTCAAACGCTGGTCTTGTTTGATAATCCATACATTGGCGATTAAAGGCCGCAGCGGCTTATAAGGCGGCTTGTGCAGCACAGTGAGATCTACATTATGCAGGGCACGCTTAGGGACAGTGGTACCGACCTGTATTTGTCCGTAGTCAACACGTCCTGTCACCTTCATATCAGGTCTTATCTGGTTGCGACTGACTTCGTTATCAACCACGTTGACAGCAACCAACAGCTGTTTTGGTTGCTGAGTGGTGGTCAGCTTACTCACTTGGCCGGTAAATTCATCTATTAAACCTTCGGCGGTAAAATTCACCGTTTGCCCGACAGAGATTTGCGATTCAGCGTCAATCGGAAGGGTTGCAATAAAATGCAGTTCCGTCTCGTCACTGAGCTTTAATAAAGGCTGACGCGCTTCTATCTTTTGTTCGTTTTTAATGTAGAGCTTTTCTATCCGACCAGAAAAATTCGCCCGCACCGTGATCAAGTTGTATGATTTCTCTGATTGTGTATTTTCTTGAGTGTTATTGTCGTCATTACTGCCACTGCTAGTAGAGTTGTCTGTAGTTGGCTTTTTACTGTTAGCGGCCGTCATTTTTGCATCAATTTCTGCGTCATTTTTTACCGCTTGTTTTGTCTGATTTCCGCTATTAATAACGGTATCATTTGCCGAATTTTGATTATTGGCAGCCGATTGCTCAGGCTTAATATCAGCCTTTTTATTAATTTCTACGGTTTCTGCTGAGTTTGTAGCCGCTACTGCATCAGCTGGCTGTTGAATCTCGGTCGTTTGACGACGAACAATAAATAAGGGCGCGCCTTTTTCTACCCATTGATTTTTCTTCACCAATACCTTTTCTATCGTCAGTGCTTGTCCGGCAGTCAGATTGACCTTTTTAATAGGTTCAATTTCACCTTCTAAGCCAAGACTTGGCTGATAACGGGTTGGCTTGACGCTGAGGATATGGTCAGGGGTCATCGTGATGCTATCAGCGCGAATCAAAAGCGGCGTATTAACCGTCTCGCTATTTTCGGCAGTGACGGGCTCTGAGGTCGGAGGGGAGGGTTGACAGGCGATAATGAGCAAAGCACTTAAGAGGTACACGCTCTTTTTTAAAGGGCTAGAAGCTAGAAATAGCGCACTTGAAAATATCGTGCTTAAACGCCTTGAGCACATAGAATCTGTCATACCAGTCACCATTATCAACGAATTTTCATTATATAGTGAATTTTGCCACGGTGAAATGATTAGCCTGTCTTTTCTAATGGGCATTGCTTGAGTTGAATATTGAGTTGATAGGCAACGCTGATAATACAGGCCGAAAATAAAGGGGTTGCGCTAGAGTGATGAATTTACACTGATTTATTTGAACATAAATTCACTAAATGACTGGAAAAGGCATTGCAACTGTGCTAAAACAAACATAATAAAATATATTGATACATTTTTATGACAAAAGAAAATTATTCGGTAAGGTGCACGCTATTTCTATATAATGCCAAAATATAGCAACACCAAATATCATATCTGGCTTTAGTGTCATCTAAATCAAATCCTATTAAGTAACAGCAATTACTTTTAGTAAGAATGAACTGCTTTTAATAACTAAGCTTTAATAAAAGATTGCTGAAAAGGCTCGCAGTTCAGTTAGCTGGGATTTGTATCGATGACTGAATAGTATGATTGCGCAACGCTGATATAGGTATTATCACCGCTTAACAGCACTTAAAATACCGCGCAATTTGCTAAGAATATTTACCATAAAGTGCGTATAGTGACTGATGGTAATGCGCTGGTAAATAGGCAGATACTGATGGTAATGCGCTGGTAAATAGGCAGATACTGATGGTGAAAATTTAGCTATTATGATCGAGCACAATACAGGTTTTGCTGTTTATCTTTAGATAAAATACATTCACTGATAAATTAAGATAACCGCTTATTGTTTTGTATTGATAGCTTAGATTGGCAGATTAGAGTGATAATCTGTACTTATAGATAGCACTACGAATAAATAGTCATTAATAGGACAGAGATAATGGAAAATAATTTTGATGGTTTAAAAGTAATGGTGATTGATGACTCAAAGACCATTCGCCGTACCGCAGAAACGTTATTGCAAAAAGCTGGCTGCGAAGTTGTAACCGCCATTGATGGTTTTGATGCCTTGGCCAAGATTGTCGATCATAACCCAGATATTATTTTTGTGGACATTATGATGCCACGTTTAGATGGTTATCAGACCTGCGCATTGATAAAAAATAATCCTGATTATGCCAGCAAGCCTGTAATTATGTTGTCATCAAAAGATGGTTTATTTGATAAAGCCCGTGGTCGCATTGTCGGCTCTGATGAGTATTTGACCAAGCCATTTAGTAAAGATGAGCTTTTTGAGGCGATTAATCAGTATCGCTCATAGCGGTAAGTTTTTTAAAACTTATTATAAGCGGTTATAAATAGCCCCTTATAAATAATAGCCCGCTATAAAAACCCAATATAAGTCGCTAATCAGCAGATAAGTTGTTTTTACAGTTATGCTTACAGACGCTGTTTAGGAAAGTTGGTTATGCATATTTGTCATGCGAGCTTTCTGCTTAATTTTTACCCTGATGAGAATAATGCGGCCACTGACTCATAGCGACTTATTTTAATCGATTTGTATCAATAATATATCCTAATGGATATCATCGAAAATAAAGGAAACACCTATGACTACTGTTTTAGTCATTGACGACTCGCCATCTGAGATGGCGAAATTTCGCGACATGCTTGCGAAGAATAACTATCAAGTATTAGAAGCGACAAACGGTGAGCAAGGCTGTCAGATGGCCATTGATCATCTGCCAGATGTCATCTTAATGGATGTCGTGATGCCTGAAATGAACGGCTTTCAGGCAACTCGTAAGATTACCCGTGGAAAAACCACGTCTCATATTCCTATCATTATGATTAGTACCAAAAATCAAGAAACTGATCGCGTATGGGGTAAGCGTCAAGGCGCTAAAGAGTATATTACTAAGCCGATTGATGAAAGTGGTCTGGTCCAGATAATTCGTAGAGTAATGGAGTAGCTTGTGGCATCCAGAGGGTTTATTGAACTGCTACGGATAGCAGACTTAGCACGCGCGCGCAAAAGTGGTCGCCGCGGAGGCAAAGAGTTTGACTGGCAAGGTGTGGTATTTGAGATTGGTGGTCAGCGTTTGGTGGCACCAATGGGTCAAGTATCAGAGATATTGACCATGCCAGAATATACCAGCGTGCCTTTAGTAAAGCCTTGGATGCTCGGCATCGCCAATATTCGTGGGCGCTTGTTACCTTTAACCGATTTATCGCGGTTTTTACAAGTGCCTAGTCAGTTGTCGCAAATGAGCCAACGTAAAGTTATCGTTATTGACCATGATAATGTGTTCTCAGGGTTGCTGGTCGATCAAGTCTTGGGTATTGAGCAGTTCACTCAAGATCAATATCGTCCAGAAGCGCTTGAACCTAGCTCGCCATTTGCGCCTTATAACCATGGCAAGTTTTTTAAAGATGAGCAAGATTGGTATGTGTTTATGCCAAGCTTGCTTGCACAAGATTTGCAGTATACCGATGCCGCCATATAAACATAGCGGTCTTTATTACTTAACTGTTTTTAATAAGCGGTTTTTGTTAAAGCAAGAATAAAGAACAAGGGCTGACATGGTTTAGTGATATGTCAGCATTCATACAGGCTTTGTTAATCACTGTTGTTTTGATGACAATATGATTTCAGAGTCAGTCACGATACGACTTTGACGATTGTTTGAAAGGAAGAGGCACGATGAGTGATGTTATAAACAACCCTGTAGCTGGTAAGAATAAAACAACGACAGATGCTAATAGTAAATGGAAGCTGTTATTAGGGCTTTGTGCTTTAGTAAGTGTGGCTTGTCTGTTTTGGCTGGTCAATTCATTGTCATCGGTCAGCCAATATTTAACGAATTTTAATCAATCAGTTGTCTTGCCGGTGATTGTATTTGTCTTAGGTGTGCTTGGTATCTTATTTGCGTTATTCCAGCTACTAAAACAACGTGGCGGCTCAGAACGTTTATTGATTGAAAAAGAGACCTTGCGTCGTCGCCAAGAGGCGGAAGCAGAGTCTGAGCGTGCGCGCCAAATTCAAGAAGAAAACGAGCGTAACCAGATTGCTATTTTGCGTCTACTGGATGAGCTAGGTGATTTGGCAGATGGTGACTTGACGGTAAATGCGACCGTATCAGAAGACTTTACGGGTGCGATTGCTGACTCTGTTAACTTCGCAATTGACCAATTACGTCAGTTGGTACTGGTTATTAACAGTACCGCTGATCGCGTCTCGCAGTCCTCAGAGCAAACACAGATGAATGCGGTTGAGCTTGCTGAGGCGTCTGAGCACCAGGCGCAAGAAATTGCTGGTGTATCAGCGGCTATTAATGAGATGACGGTATCGATTGACCAAGTTTCAAATAACGCCGCAGAATCGGCAACAGTTGCACAGCGTTCAGTTGCTATTGCTTATAACGGTGCGGAAGTTGTACAGCGCTCGATTGAGGGTATGAACGTTATCCGTGACCAGATTCAAGAAACCTCAAAACGTATCAAACGCCTTGGTGAATCTTCGCAAGAGATTGGCGATATCGTTGGTCTGATTAACGATATTGCTGACCAAACCAACGTTCTGGCATTGAACGCTGCGATTCAGGCATCGATGGCAGGGGAGGCTGGTCGAGGCTTTGCGGTTGTTGCCGACGAAGTTCAGCGCCTTGCTGAGCGTTCAGCCAACGCAACCAAACAGATCGAAACGCTGGTAAAAACCATTCAGGCCGATACCAGTGAAGCGGTGATGTCGATGGAATCAACGACTTCTGAAGTGGTACGTGGTGCCCGTTTGGCAAAAGATGCGGGTGAGGCACTAGAAGAGGTGCAAACCGTTTCGAATACCTTGGCGGATCTGATTCAAAACATCTCCAACGCCGCTATGCAACAGGCAGAGTCTGCAGGTCATATCTCGCATACGATGAATATCATTCAAGATATCACCTCGCAAACGTCATCAGGTTCGATGGCAACGGCGCGCTCTATTGGTGAGCTGAGTGAAATGGCAGCAGCATTGCAAGAGTCAGTAACCGGCTTCAAGATTTCTAATGATGATGAGCAATTACATACAGAACAGACGGATGATGAGTACTTAGATATTGATGAAAGAGTATCAGCCAGTATTTAAGGGCCATTTATTATTGAGTCATTAGCGCTTAATTTATGATTTTTATATTGAAATGTTAACCAAATAGTTGCTCTAGTTATTATCTTATCCTTATCTAAGGCAACACTATTAATAGCAGGTCACATGAATAATCATATGCAACAAGACAGTCCTTTTATTTATAAAGCCGACGCTTTAGCGGCCGAGGCTTTAAGACAGGATGCTGCTTTTGATACAGAGCAATGGCAACGTTATATAGAGCAAGAAATCGGCTTTATATTACCGAATGTTCAGCGTAAGTGGTTGGTCAATGCCGTCACGCAAACGGCACTATCGTATGGGCTCACTATTCTACAGTTATGGCAGCAGTTACCGATTAATCATGAGCTGCGTCAGCAATTATTAGATAAAGTGCTGATTCATGAAAGTCGCTTCTTTCGCCATCAGCCTTCTATAGAATTTGTCACCGAGTGTGCTTTGCAGCATCAACGGCGGCAATTAGCAAATGACAGTAATGTTAATAGCAATGTTAATAGCAATGTTGCTAGTAATGCTAATAACAGTGACCATATTGGCGCTAATGAGTTGTTCCGTATATGGAGCGTCGGCTGTGCGAGTGGGCAAGAGACTTGGTCGCTAGCAATGAGCTTGGCGGCAAAGCAGCTGACTCATTACACTATATTGGGTACAGACGTCAGCGAACAAGCATTAAAAAAGGCACGCGTAGGACAGTATGACAACAGACAGCAGGCTCTAATTCCGCCGCATTGTCAGCAATTTATCCAGCCATTGCGTCCGGCAAGCGTCATTGAAGCATTACGTTTTGCCCCTGTAGCGACTAATACTAAGCAAATCATAAGAAATAGCGTAAATGCCCACTGGCAAGTGATGCCAACCTTAAAACAGCAGGTACGTTTTACTTTACATAATATTATCAATCAAGAGCCGCCAACCCCGCATTTACAACAAGTGATTGTCTGCCAAAATATGCTGCTGTATTTTCGCAAGTTTGATCAGCGTGATATTTTAGCGCGGCTATCAGAGCAGTGTGCGCTAGGCGGTTATATTATATTGGCTCCAGGTGAGGCGTTATTTTGGCGTCCATCAAACATGCGCCGTATTGCGCACCCACAGATTAATGCGTGGCAAAAAATCAGTGCCTAAATTAGCGCCTAGACGAGTTAGGATAAATCTATGAAAAACCAGCCCAATGACATGGTGACGTTTGAGTGGTTATTACCACTATTTAATCAGCAATTATCACAGGTAGCTGATGGCTGGCAATTAGGTGAAAAAAGCGTTGATTATGAGCAAATGTCACAGAGCTATCATCAAGTTAGTGGTGCCTTAACCATGCTCAACTTGCCTGCATTGGCAAGTTTGGCGACTAAGCTAAGTTTGTTAGCAGGAATAGGTAATGTCGTTAACCTAGAAGATGCTCTTGCAGACGACATTGCAATAAATTCTGGAACGGCTTCTGAAACAGGGTCAGAAATAGCTCCTGAAGTAGCATTTGGTACGGATAAAAGCCGTATTGGTCAAATAGCTCATCGATTACTCATGCGTGAGCTTGGACACTACGCGCGCACGGGTAGCTACCATGCTGCTTTGCTGAATAAAACCTCGGCTGAGCTGACACAAGTCTTAGCGCATTATGGTGTCGTGACCGACCATCTTGCAGATGCTTCTTTAGCCTCTGAAGCTGAGCATTCTGCTAGCATGATGGATAATGAATACCTTGATATTACAGTACCTGATGTTACGACAGCGGCAAATTTAGACCGTGAGCAATATCAGCAATTGTTATTGGTTTGGCGTCAGCAAGTACAAGCCTTACTAGCAGCTAATGCCAACACTCCCTCTATACTGACGGTTTTAGAAAAGGTCAGTCAATATTTATGGCAAACCGCAGCGGATACAGATTTACAGCGTCTTTGGTATCTGACTGAAACTTGGCTACATGACCTAGCAGACAATGAAACCCCAAAACCTAAACATTATGCCGCGTTATTAAGCCAGTTAGATGCGCTAATAGAATCCTGCGCGCAGCAAAACGAGATATCGACGGATATCATTAACAACTTAATAACCAGTATTTATATTGAGTTAAGTAACCTTGTCAATCATAGTGAAAACGCTCAATCTATATTGCATAACGTATCGCAGCCGGATGTAGAATCACGTTTTTTACCGCGCATACTCAGTCAAATTGAAAGTCTTATCTTTAATCTTGATAAACCTCACACGCTATTAAAACCATTACAACACATAAACAGCCAACTTGAGAGTCGCGGTTGGACATTTTTTGCTGCACAGACTGCCGCAATCCTAGCTGATATAGAGCGTGGTTTATCTGCAGAAGCAGAATTGACCCAAGAACATACGCAGGAACAGTGGCAAATTGAGCGCCAACTGCAAGAATTATACGATGCTGTCTACAATACCGAACAAGTCATTGCTAGCAAAATAGGAAACGCGGCGTCGTTTACCTCTAAACCTGCAGTCATTACGAATGACGATTTTGATGGTTTTAATAGCGTTAATAGTGTTGATGGCTTACAAACAGAAAATAACCACCAAATTAATGCAAATGATAAAGACCTGCGTGAGTTACGTATTGCTGTCGAAGACGTCAAGCAAGGCTTTAATGACTATATCCAGCGCCAAAATACCGAACTATTATCAGACTTAGCAGATTTTACTAAAATTAGCGAAGCCTTTGATAGTATGGGCTTGCCATCAATCCGTCACGCGACGGATAAAATAGCTGCTATATTTGATCAATTAAGCACCCATGAGATTAATGTACTCAGCTGGGATGTTACTGAAGCAGTGGCAGAAGGTTTAACATCGATTGAATTATTACTCGATTATCTGGCGCAGCAAGTTTTTAATCAAGCATTATTAGAACAAGCAAATGTCTATATTGATAAAGCCTCAACGTTGCTTACTGGCTATATAGATGCACCTGAAACAGTAAAAGATACTTTTTTAACGCAAAAATTAGCGGCGAGTGATGTACTGCGCTATGACGACAGTGGTGAAATTGC